>NZ_LT607412.1:0-301290 GCF_900091455.1 Micromonospora coriariae
ACCTCCGGGCGGGCGGCCGCCTACGCGGCCTGGTGCTCGCGCAGGTAGCGGACCAGCCCGGCGACGTCCTCGGGGACGAGCCGTCCGATCGCCCCACTGGAGTACACGCTGACGACGACCTTGCCGTGCCGGTCGAGCACAAAGCCGGTCGACTGCAGGTACTTCGGGTCCTCGTTGACAAACGCTCCGGTCGCCTCGGCGAATGCGGTGGCGTCCGCGCTGTGGCCCAGGGGGAACTCCAGACCGTGCTGGGCGATCGTCTCCTTGGTGGTGGCCTCATCGTCGACCGAGACCGCGACAACCTTGATGTCCAGCTCGGCGAGCTTCTCCAGCGAGCGCTGAAAGGCGCGCAGCTGGGCCGTACAGTACGGGCACCACGAGCCACGGTAGAAGAGCAGTACGCCGAAGCCGCCGGCGAGCGCGTCGGGCACTTGCAGGGTCTCCCCGCCGGGCAGCGACAGCGTCAGCGCGGGGAACTGGTCTCCAGGCCGCAGCAAGCTCATTTTTCGAATCTCCTTATTTCTGCGTTCGATTCTTGGGTTGTGGCCGGCCGGCATGGGCACCGGCCGCGTGCGGCGGCCGCCACTGGGCGAACACGCCCAGTTGGATCCATTCGTCGCAGCGGTTGCGGATGGTGGTGGCCGAACAGGTGCTGTTGGCGATGCCTTCGTAGGAGCAGCCGAATCGCAGGACTTGCAGGAGTTTGTCGAACACGATCCGGTCAGACACGTGGTCGGTGACAGCCCAGCGGGTGGGTCGGATCGATAGCCGGTCGTACGGGCAGGACCTTCATGATCACCGATGCATGTGCCCGCTTCGTATCCGCCCGGTAACCGCTGCCCTATTTGCGCGGCGCCCTTACAGAAGATGACCGGCACCCCGTGGGCCGCGCCCCACGGTTTGACCCGCCGCGCCAACCGGCCGGCCATCCGCATCAGATGAGTGTCATCGAGCTGGTCATCAGACCCCGTGCAGCCGCCGCCACCACGTACGAATCCCACCCGGACCGCGTCCCAGCGGGTAGTAGGCGTTGAGCACGATCGGGTCCACACAGTCGTAGGAACCCGTTACCAGGTCCGCGTACCGCGCACTGAACTCATCGATCACTCTCACACCGTACGGACCGCCCGGCCGGCACCGCACCTACCCGCCAGGCGAAGCTGCCGAGAAGGGGCCACTGATGTTGGGCGAAGTCCCAAGATCAGCATAGGTTTCTGGCTTGTCGGAGGTCAGGAACCGAAGATCGGAACACGGCGTGCGTTTGACCAGGGTATTTCATCGGCAGGTGGGGTTCGATCGGGCGGTCGTCGAGGACGTGCGCCTCGATGAGGACGCCGACGGTGAGGTCCTCGTCGTCGCGGCCCGGCCACGTAAGGGCGGCATCCGCCGGTGCGGGCGCTGCTCGGATAAAGGGCAACAGCGCTCTGTGCGCGGTCGGCGTCAACGTGATCAGTCGGCGGAGGGCGGGACGCGGAAGGAAGCGGGATCGACGGGACGGCTCTGCTTCGGCAGGCTGGCGACGACGAGGAGGTACGACTCGGTCACGAGATTGTCGACAAGCGCGGGCTCGACGTTCGCACCCGCCCGGACCGTGATCCAGTGCTTCTTGTTCATGTGGTAGCCGGGCGAGATGCTCGCGTGAGCTGCGCGGAGCGCCTCCGCGTCGGATGGATCCGCTTTGAGGATCACGACGGGCTCGCCGGGCATGGACGTCTGCAGCATGAACACCTTGCCGCCGACTTTCCATACCTCCCAGTCGCCGGTGAACTGGTGTGTGTGCTCGGAGCCGGGAAGCTCGGCGGCGCGGGCCGCGGCTCGATCCTGCACTGCCTTGTCAATCTGCATCTTGACCTCCTCGAAGTCCTTAGGGGGTCGGTTGCCCGGCGTCCGTCGATGAGGTGCGGATGCCGGACAATCGAGTCGGAGTGAACGGGGCCGGCACCGCGGTCCGATGTCCGCCCCGTCCGTCACATGTGCGTGAAGATCTTCTCCGCGTCGAACCGCGAGACCGGCTGGCGGGAGACCCGAGCCTCGTCGGGGTAGCCGAGCACCATAAGCAGCGTGGTCGTGTAGCCGGTGTCGGTCAGGTCGAAGGCCGCGTCCACGGTCGTGCGGTCGAAGCCCTCGAGCGGCGTCGCGTCCACCCCGAGGGATGCGGCGGCCATCATCGTGGCGCCGACGACGAGGTAGGTGTTCTTCTCAAGCCAGTGGAGCACGTCCCCGCCATAGTTCTCCGTCTGGATGTCCACGAAGTTGGAGGCGCCCGCCTCCCATCCCTTCTGGATCTCCGGGTCGGCGAAGCGCCCGTCGGCGCGCTCCTTCTCGAAGATCTCCTGCAGGTGCGTGTCGGGGATGTCCTTGCGCGTCGTGAAGACGATGGCGTGCGACGCGTTGCGCACCTTCTCCGCGTTGTCCGCGAAGCGGCCGACCAGTGCGTCCGCGAGCTTGTCCTTGCCATCCTGCGTCTCCAGCACGTGGAAACGGTTCGGCTGGATGTTGATCGTCGTCGGCGAGGTGCGCAGGTAACGCAGCAGCTGCTGGAACGTCTCCTCTGGGATTTTCTTGCTCGGGTCGAAGTAGCGGGTGAGGTGCTTTGTGATCAGCTTGTCGAGATTCAACGTCGCGCTTTCTGTCGATTGAACGGCGGGTGGAGAGGAAAGTCAGGCCGACTGGTGGTCGGCGCCGGGGACGTCGACGACGGTGTCGCTGACGTTGTTGAGGTAGTTCGTGAGCAGGGTGACGACCACGATCGTGACGATCGCCTGGATCTCCGGGTCGATATACCCGACCTCGCGGATCGCTGCGAGGTCCTCGTCGCTGACCTGGCCACGCGTCTCGATCACGTGCTGCGCGAACTTCGCGACGGCGGCGCGCTTCGGGTCGCTGGACGTGCCCATGCGGGCGAGCTCAATCTCCTCCGCCGACATACCGCCGAGGTTCGACGAGATGAAACCGTGGAGTGCCTGGCAGTAGTGGCAGCCGTTCGACTGAGAGACCGCGAGGGCGATCGTGTGGCGCGTCTTCGCGTCCAAGAGCTTCGCGATGCTGCCCTGCAGGCCCATCACGATCTCGAGCACTGCCGGGTTCGCGGCGAGCGTGGTGAACATGCTGGGCGCGAAGCCGAACTGCTTCGCGATGGCGTCGAGGGCGCCCCGCGTCTTCGCGTCGATGTCGGCGGGCGCGGGAGCGGTCAGGCGAGCCATCGTGATGAACCTCCGTGTGACGTTACTGGACTATTTCGTCCACTCGCTTGAGTGAACACCATCGAGAATGGGTTGGCAAGCCCAGTTTGTGTTACCTTGATGACATGCAGGTGGACAACGGGGCGGATGCAGCCCAGAAGCTCACTCCCAAAGGCCAGGCCACGCGCGAGCGAATACTGGAGCATGCGGCCGCGTTGATCTACAGCAAAGGGGTCCACGCAACCAACAACGAGCTCGTCCGCCGCACTGCAGGCGTGAGTGGATCGCAGCTGAGTCACTACTTCCCCACCAAGGAGAGCCTCGTCCTGGCGGTCATCGACTGGCAGGCCGACAGCGTCCTCGGCTTCCATCGCAGCGAACGGTTTGCCGGCTTCGACACCGTCGAGGCGTTCCAGGACTGGACGGACTTTTACGTCCTCTCGGGGCGTCCGTTCGAGGACGGCTGCAGCCTCGGCTCGCTCGCGAGCGAAATCGTCAAGACCGATCTCGACGTGCACGACCGGCTCGCGGAGGTGTTCGCGCAGTGGCGCGAGATCTTCCGCGTCGGGCTCGATCGCATGCGGCAACTCGGCCGCATCGACGCGTCCGCCGACCCCGCGCGGCTCGCCGACATGTTCCTCGCGGCGTATCAAGGCGGCACGCTCCTCGCTCAGGTCGCCCGGGACATCGGCCCCCTGCAGGACGCGCTCTCTGCGGCGGTTGACCATCTGCGGACGTTCGTGACGTCTGACGACCAGCACATGGGCTGACGCGGCGCATCCGAGCCTCGGGTGTCGGGCTGCGGAAGATGGTCTGGCGAGCTGTTAAGAAGACCACGTCGGTCGACGCGAAAGGGCGTCCGCTCTGTTAGCAGAACGAACGGCTCGCCGACATCCAGCCTCACGAATTTCTGGGCTCGATGGCGTGACAGCTGGTTGCCGGCCCTGACGTGAAGGAGATGCCGTCCTACCTGGAATGATCTGGATTGCCTAGATCGAGAATCCTCCAGAAGTGCGGCACCTGCCCGGTGAAGGGGACTGCCCCCGGTTCGGTTGACTCCTGACCTGTGAGGATGCGTTCCTCGCTGGGAGCATGTCTGTCATGCCGAAAGCGTTCCCGCCCGAGTTCCGCCGTGACGTCGTCGCGGTCGCCCGCAAGGGTGAGGCGCTCATCGCGCAGATCGCGAAGGACTTCGGGATCTCCGAGTCGTGTCTGCACCGCTGGCTCAAGCTCGCTGACATCGAGGACGGGGGTCGTCCCGGGACCACCAGCAGTGAGTCCGCAGAGCTGCGGGAGCTGCGGCGGCGTAACAAGCTCCTCGAGCAGGAGACGAGATCCTGCATCGGGCGGCGGGGTTCTTCGCCAAGGAGATCGCCCCAAAATGATGTACCCGCTGGTCGTGACCTGGCCGCGGACGGGATCCCCGTCGCGGTGACCTGCCGGGTGCTGGGCTTCAGCAAGCAGGCCCACTATGCGTGGAAAGCGAACCCGGTCACCCGTCGTGACCTGGAGGACGCCTATCTGATCAACGCCGCCTTGGACATCCACGCCGATGATCCGGCGTTCGGGTATCGGTTCATCGCCGATGAACTGCCCGCCCACGGCATCACCGCCGGCGTCAACAGGGTGGCCAGGCCGGGCTCAGCGCAGCGGATCTGGTCGGTGTTCGCCAAGTGCAAGGGGCCTCACGAGGCGGGCGGGCCCGCCAGTGCATGACGACCTGGTGCGGCGCCGCTTCACCGCCGAAACGCCGGACCGGCTGTGGCTGACCGACCTCACCGAACATCCCACCGCCGAGGGCAAGCTGTACCTCTGCGCGATCAAGGATGTGCACTCCGGTCGGGATCATCGGCTACTGCATCGACACCCGCATGAAGAGCTCCTTGGCCTTGTCGGCGCTGTGCAACGTGATCCCTTTGCGAGCCATGACAATCACTTCCTGCGAGAATCGTGGTGTACGGCTTGGAACCGGTCGGCACGAACAGTATGGACGGCTGCGGACGTCATCGAAGGCAGGGCGTTCCGACGGAAGAAACCACAGCGCGGAGGCCGGGGTTGTCAACTGGGGCGTGGGCCCCGGGTTTGACAAGAGTTCAGGCGGGCGTAGCCGGAGCGCACAGCATTTCACCCGTGGCGGGGTCCTCGCACAGGTAGCGACCGCCTTCATGCATCCAGCCCCTTGCCTGGGCGAGTTCGGTAAACGCGGCGGCGACCCGTGTAGCCGGCGGGGCTTCGATGGCGAGTTCGTAGTGTCCGCGGCGTAGGTTCTGCATGAACGCGTGGCCAGCGATGATCACCTGTGCCGTCTTGTTCGTCCGTAGGCCGCGCATCGGTCTCAACCGGTGTTTCAGCTGGCTGTGACCAGCCTCGATCGGATTGTTGGCGTACCGCTCGACGTGGTGCCACGCGGACGGGATCAGCTCATCCAGGACGCCGGGGTAGACCGCGGCGGCGTCGGTGACCACCTCCGCGGGTGTCACCTTCAACGTCGACAGTGCCCGGCGGACGAACCGCCGGGCCGCGTCGGCGAGTGGCGGGAGAATCGGGCGGCGTCGGCCAGCAGCGGCGTGAACCGCTACACCCACCGGTAGACGGTGACGTGATCGCCCTCGACGCCACGCTCGACCAGCAGCTCCTCACCGTCGCGATACGAGAGGTTGAAGCGCAGATACCAGCGAACCGCGACCACGATCACCTCGGTCGGGAACCGAATCCGGCGAACGCCGACTTCGGAGGCAGCCACGGTCCGGACGGGTCGATGACTTCACTGCTCAAGCCTGCCTCGATCTTGCCAACGCTCAATGCAACGGTGCCCGCTCTTCTCCTAGCAGTCGTCCTGCTTCCACTTGCCGTCTTCCCGTACCCATGGCTCTTTGGTCTGGTTCAGCGCAGGCACGTCGTACGTGTAGGTCACTCGAGCGAGATCACCCGAGATTTGCGCATCGAAGCTCTTGAGCGGCATCGCCTTGCCGTACATCTGCTTGGCCGCAGTCAGCATGCCGGTGAACTCGCTGAGGGTTACGCGATCCTTGCACCTGGCCGAGAACAGGTCGTACGCGACCGTGGGCTTCGCGTCGAGGAAGGCGTCCGAGTACGCCAACACCGCCTGGCGGAGCTCCTCCTGCCCGTCAGGCGCCTGCACGGTCGGGCTGGCAGCCGCACTTGGCGGCGCGATCGCCGAAGGCGCCGCGGATGTCGAGGACGCAGCAGCGTCTGGCTTATCGGCGTTGCCTGCGCAAGCGGTCAGAGGCAGAGCGAGAAGAGGAATTAAGATCATGGCGTTGCGGATCATGGCGCGCACGGTACCGCCGCGACACGCCTCGATCCCCGATGGCTCCCCTGCCGCGTGAGGCTGCAGGGTGAGCAACGCGCCCGGCCTGGCCGTGCTCGCTGTCCGAACAACGCAACCGCACCGTCCGTCCCGGCACCCCTCGTTGGAGCTGCCTGAACTGGAACGTACGCGGCGAATCCGGCCCTCCCTGACACCGGCGACGCCGCCGCCCGCCCCCGCACCCCTCACAAGGGCACATGAGTCTCCGCACCAGGATGCTCCCGGCCGTCGATCTTCGTCGGATGACCTACATCTTCGGCAGCGCGTTCGCTCAGCAGTATTTGCAGGCGCTTCTCGAACCCCTGGGTTGCTCCGTTACCGCGACCGAGCGCACTGGAGAACCTTCTGAGCGCATACCCGGACGCGTTCGGTTCGCTGGATTGCTGTACGGACGTCCGCGCCTACCAACGGCCGGCGCCGTGGCCGGAGTGGAATTTGGCAGCGGCTCCCCAGCAACAGCGACAACTCCCACAGCAAACAGCCCGGCCGAAGCACATGCTCCGGGCCCGGGCCGTTTCCGTCAGGCGAGCTGGCGAGGCGCTGCCGCCGGACTCGCTTTCGGTGGCACCGACATCAGCTGCTGTCACGGCCGCGATAATGGCCGACGATGATGAGAACCATGGCGACCGAGCCCGCCAACCCAGCGAAGGTCAGCAACCAGAGCCCGGAGCCGACGCTCACCTGCACAGCTTCGCTCATCGCCTTTCCGAGGCCGAGGACATCGTCCTCCCCGGACATTTTCGCTCGCGTTTCCGCCTCAGTCGCCTGCAGGTCAGCGATCTTCCATGCGCCCGCACCGAGCAGCCCGAGGGCAGCAAGGACGGCAAGGACGGGCACGGCCATGTGGGTGCGCTGGCCGCGCAAGGTCATGCCGGCGTAGACGACCAGCACTAGGCCGAGACCCGCCGTGATCCAACCGTCCGATCCGTCGACACCCGACACGGTGACCGTGCCAATGATCGGTGCGCTCACCTTGCCCCACGGCATGAACGAGCCGATGACGGCAGCAATACCTGCTCCCAGGACAGTCCATTCACGGATTGGTCGTGCGGCGGTGAGCCCAACAGCCGGGGCTTCGGCGGGTTGGTCACCGGACGGCGACTGGTTGAGCGACGGCGGTTCGGGCGAAAAAGACTGCGACACTAAAATTCCTCTGGATGTCGATGCCTACTCACCTCTCGAGACAGGCATGAGGAGAGCAATCTAAAACAACGCTGGAGCAGGAACCAGCGGCCGTATGGGTGGCAGAACCAAACGGAAATGTGCTCGGAGTGGCCGAGAGACGCGAAAGTCGATCTCATCCGCGATGGAAGGGCCGATAAGTTGCCAGACCGGGACGTCAGCGGCCCAGGGTCAGCGACGTAGCGGGCGTGCGGGCCGTTGACGAACGACATGGCGATGTCAGTGGACGGCGGCCAGTGTCGACGTATGGTGCGCTCGAATCGGCCGGTTCGCGCGGCGATCTCCACCGGATGCAGATCAGATCCCGCCGGGTCGGCTAGGTCGCCATCCTCAATCCCACCGAAACCCTCGACCTCCTCGCAACGCTGGCTGAGGCCCACACCGGGCGAGGCACCCACCGCGGCCTCCGTCATGTTGAAGAAGTGGCCATCCACCTCGACTTTGCTGATCGGGATACTGCCGCCGAAGGCGTCCCGGTTGCCGGTGAACGGATCCGCGTTCAACTTCCCACCGGCGGCGCCGCCGTCGCTGGGTAGTCGCCCGGGCAGGTGCGCCCCTAGACTCCCGGTGTCTCGGAGCTCGACAGATGGGAAGTTTCCGTGCGTCGCTGGACCGCCGTCCTGACCCTGCTCGTGCTGCTCGCCGGGTGCGGTGGAGGCGAACAGGTCGACCCGCAAGCTCCAGCGCCGGTTTGGCAGAACGCCGCGCCGACCACCCCGGCAGGGCTGACGCCTACTGAGGCGAAGAACCGCTACCTGGCGATCGTGGCGCCGTACAACACCGCGTTGGAGGAGCTGGAGGACGCGGTCAACGCCGGGAAGCCGTGGAGGACGGCCCGTACGCTGGCCGCCGACGTGGCCCGGACCAACGCGGCGCACGCGGTTGAGCTGCGCGAGACGGTCTGGCCGGCAGAGGTTCGGGCGCCGATGGGCGCACTCCTCAAGGAGAACGACGTCGCGTTACGGCATTGGCGGCGCGCCGGCGAGGCGGCGGACGCCGACGCGCTGATGCGGGAGATCCGCGCAGCAGCGGCGCACAGCGGAGCCCGGGAGGCCGGCAGAGTCCGCACCGCGCTCGGGCTGCCCGCCTACCGGGAAGGCTGACCGCCTGCTGCCCGCCGATCGTCGGCCAGGTGCAGCCGAAGCACCGGGCGCCCCTGCATGCAAGGACCCGGTTCAACTCGTACCGAGCCTCGCGCTGCCTCCTGCGGCTCGCTACCGACTCACCTACAACGGCTGGCCTGCTTCTGCTGCTCGGCGGCCCGCTTCTGCAGCAGCGCCGCCGGGCTGAGGCCGGCGGGGATGACTCGCTGGTGCCCCTGTTTTACCGTTCGCACGCGTCGCGAGTCGGGGTAGCCCCTGCGCTGTGCGACTACCGCGGCTATAGACAGTTGCCGTTGGGAGAAGGCCATCTGTCCGGTGGACGTCGGCACCTCCAGGCACTGACTCCACGTAGCCGACCCGCCCACACCGCGTCGAACCGACCGACAACAAACAGCGCACGGAGCGGACGATCACCGGCTGGCGACATGCCGCGATGACCGTGTTTGCTCTGGCACAGCTCGCGATCCACGACCGGGACCGCCCGTACGCCGGGCGTTCATGAAGTAGTACCGGGGACTCCTCGCCGCCGACGAAGCGCCGGAGCGCCTGACAACAGGAGAAGGTCATCCCGATGGCGTCCGAGAACAGGCAACACTTCGAGCGCTGGGCCTGCTCCCCTGAATACCGGGAGCCTTCCGGGGACCGGGCGTCCGCGACGGACAGCCCGGTCCTCGGGGTCGGGGCGGCCGGGCTGCCCTATACACCGAGCGACGCGTCAGCATCTGCCCACCATCGGCAGGGTGCAGGCTTCATCGCCACCGAGGTCCTGGTGTCGGAGCGCGCCGACGGGCACTGCATTGGTTCAGCCGAGTGGGCCGCCGCGGTTACCACCATCCAAAAAGCAGCGAAAAGGATTGGCAGGCCCGGGCCACCAGGGCCACCCCCGCTCATCGACGTCTCCGGACGTCCCTCCGGACGCAAGCGGTCACGATCCGTAACACTCGGATCGGGCCAGATCCGGATGGCACACCAAGATACCTGGATGTGCGCCCCGGCCATTACGGTGCCGTGCGTCGGTCAGTAGCGCGAATCCCGTAACGGCAAGGACAGCGGTGGATGTCACGATGGCGTCCACGTGAGACCCTGTTCAAAGTTGATCTCTACTCAAGACTGCTTTGAACAGGGGCTTCACGCGATTCGGCAGCAGAGCTCGAACATCAGGGTCAGCGAAATCAGACCTATGCGCTACTACATATGGCACTACCGGTTGTAGGAAATGGTTTACTGCCCGGGCGTCAGCGCCGGGCTGTTGTGATAGGCAGCGATCAGCCACTGGCCGTCCCGCTTCTCGAGGACCCAGGTCGCGTTCACCTTGGCTGTGTCCGGAACCTCGGTCTCGCCGGCGAACAGGATGCCGGATTCGCTGACGACGATCGCGGCGTCCCGGCCGACGAAGCGGAGGCTGGGCTGCTTGTTGTAGGTCGAGCTGCCCTTGAGTGGTCCCTCGAAGGCCAGGGCCATGCTCTCGCGGTCGCGGCGGCGGTCGCCGAGGGGGACGTCGGGCCAGGGCAGGGATTTGAGCTGGGCGAACAGGGTGGGCTGGTTGCCTTTCGTGGGGATCATCAGGTGGGCGCCGCAATGCGGCTGCACAACCGCCGAGGTGGGGCCGGCCGGGCTGCCCGACGATTGCCGGGCGACGATGCCGGCGCTGCCGGCGAAGTGGTTCATGTTTCTGTACGCCTTGAAGGCGGCCCGCAAAGCGGGCCGCGCCGGCCCGGCCCCGGCCTGCTGGCGACCTCCGGCCGGCATCGGCCGGGCCGGCCGGCCACGCTTGGAGCGACCAAGCCCTTGAAGACCTCGGGGCTTCGCCCCGAACCCCAACCCTCCTCAGAGATGCCGCCGCAGATCACCTCGCCGGGCACCACAAGGGCTACCAGCCTCCCCGGGCGGGGACCAGGTCGTACGTCCAGTAGGGTGCTCCACCTGGTCCCCGTCCGGGGAGGCTGGACGGTCTGCGACTGCCCGACGAGGAGATCCGCTTCAGCGCTAGGCGCCACGCTTCGAGCAATCCGCTCTGTCAGGGGGGTGGTGTGCCAGTAGCGCCTGGGGTGCGATGAGCATCTTTCGACCGCTGCTGGGAAGTTGTGCAACAGGTGCCAGCGCTCGACGAGCCAAGTGAAGGCGGGCGCCTAAGCCGGCCTGCCGGCTCAATCCTGGAAGTCCACGCCTCATGGGCCGGTTGTCGTGAGGTGGGGCTGGATCTGGTCGGGGCCGTCGAGGTGCTCTAGAGAACGCACTGCCGGGATCGGCGAGGGAAGCAGCCATAGCACGCACATCGTCCCCCCGATCGCCGCGATCCATAGCGTCGGGCGGAGGCCGAGCCAGGTACCCAGGGCTCCGCCCGTCAGGGCGCCCAGCGGACGGACGCCGTAGTTGATCGTCGAGTACGCGCCGACCACCCGGCTGCGCAGGGCGTCGGGGATCACGGCGGCTTTGAGCGTGTTGAGGTTGACGTCGAAGAGCATCACGCCGAGCGCGGAGATGAACTGCGCTCCGCCGACCAGGACTGTCCGCAGCCAGAGCGGCCCATCGGCTACGGCGACCAGCGCGATTGGGGCCGGGAAGACCACTGCGCCGATCACGATGCTGCGGCCGATCCCGATTCGGGCAGACAGTCGGGGCGCGGCGACCGCGCCCAGCAGCCCACCGAGCGCGCCGGCCCCGAGCGCGAGGCCGAGCAACCCGGCGGGGATGTCGAGTGTACGGCTGGCGAAGAGCACGAGCAGGGTGACAAACATGAAGGTGAAGTAGTTGCTGGTTGTCGCGCAGGCGAGGCTCGCCCGGAGGACGGGATGGCCGAGCGTGAACCGGAGCCCGTCCCAGGCCTGCCGCCACAGTCTGGCGGTCCCGGGTCCGCCCTCGTCGCCAGTCGCATGCGTCACCCGGATCCGGCCGATGCCTAGCGCCGAGGCGAGGAACGAGACCGCGTCCACGAGCATTGCGACCGGCGCCGTCAATGTCTGGACCAGGGCGCCACCGAGGGCCGGGCCGGCGATGAAGGAGAGTGACCGGCTGCCGCTGAGCGCGCTGTTGGCAGCAAGATACTGGGAGCGGTTCACGAGCAACACGAAAAAGGCCGGGTAGGTCGTGTCGAACAGCACCGACGCGGCGCCGGTCAGCAGTGCGACGACGTAGAGCTGGGCTAGCGTGCCGGCGTCGAAGGCGAACGCCACCGGCACGGTCAGCAGCAGCCCACCCCGGATCAGGTCTGCGGCCACCAGGAGTCGCTTCTTGCGGGCCTGACGATCCACCCAGGCGCCGAGGAAGACGGCGGTGAGGTTCGGCAGCCACACCAGCGCGGTCAGTACCGACACCTGAGCGGGCGTCGCGTCGAGAATCAGCACCGCGAGGAGCGGGAACGCCAGCTCGGAGATCCGGTCACCGAACTGCGAGACGCTGTGCGCGAGGAAGAACGACCGGAAGCCGCGCTCGTGGAGCAGCGTGCGGGGCGGCTTAGCTGGGCCGCTCACCGCTGCCCTGCCTCGTGCATTACGTAGCCCATCCACATGTGGCGAGACCCCGGTGCCTGGTCGGGTGCCCGGCGAGGAGATCCGGCTCCCGCTCCGTGTGGTTCACACGTCGGCCCCAAAGGGCTAACGGATGCCGTGGGACAGATGTCGCAACCACGACCCCGATCGCAGACGCCATTCGCCTCGTCACGAGCGAGCACTGGCCCTATTCCTCACGCAGCACGAGCACGGTGTGTTCCTGCTCGCCGTGCCGAACCGTCCCGACCCGCTGAAAGCCGCATTTCTCCAGCAGCCGCACCGAACCCGTGTTCCCGGCAAAGGGATCAGCATAGAGCGGGCGGGTTTTCTCGCGGCGGAGAAAGAGCGTCAGCGCCTTCGTGCCGACGCCCCGCCCCCAGTGCCGGCGACCCAGCCAGTACCCGATGAAACGCTTATCCTGCTCCCACCAGGCCACGACATGACCAGCAGGTTCGCCATCCACGGTGACCGTCTGCACGAAGGCCAAGGGGTCTCCAAGCACCTTCGTGGCCCAATGCGTCATGAATTTCTCTCGATCGCGAGGAGGAAACTTTGACCGTTGCGCGGCCTCCGGATCGCGCTCCTGCTCGTGGAACACCTCAAGATCTGCTTGCTCGACGTCTCTCAACCGCACAAGATCGCTCATCGGGCAGAGCCTCACACGAGGCACTGACAAACTCGAAGGGATCGGAGGTGGCCTGACGGCAGTGTGTGACAGGCGCCACATGACCGTTGTCGTCAAGCAATGATCACTTGGCTCGGGCTTGTTCCCGGTGTTGCCAGCTGGTGCTACAGCCGTGTGGCTGTACAGGCCTTCGTACAGCCGAGCCGACCGATGAGGGTCGGAGGAAAGCGGCAGGTTGGCGACCACTTCCGCGCCAGCGGTCGCGACGGGCACCGGCGTGCCATTAGCGTGCCATTGGGCGAGGACAACAGGGGCCAACCGACGCCACGAGAGACTGCCGAGACCAGGCCGCCAAGCCGGTGGCCTGCCGGACATCAACAATTCCCAAGCTGACGTTGACCGCCGCTGACAGCAACGGCTGACAGCAACGGCCCTGGACGCCCAGCGACGGACGAGGACAGTGGTAGCCGTAGAGCCAGGGACGCGAGCCGGATGCGGACGGTTCTGGACGGGGCCGCCGAGGCTACGGATCAGCGGGCCGGCCGGACCATCCACGGACCGGGGGACCAGGCGGGGACCGCACGTGGTGCGCGATGCTAAGCGGTACACCGTCGAGAGAACGGCTTGATCATGCGCACAGCGTGTGTGGCGTGCGGAAACGCTTAGCAAATCGTCCTGGGGGTCAAGGGGTCGTCGGTTCGAATCCGGCCGTCCCGACGGAGTTTCGGCAGGTCAGAGGCCTTGATTCACTTCGGCGAGTCGGGGCCTTTGCCGTTTCGTCTCACAATTTCTCACGTACGCCCGTACTGCTGAATTTCGGGCGCTCGAGTCATCCAAACAGCCCTGATTCGAGGTACTCGGCCGCCACCTTGAGGTGGCTGCTGTCGGGGTGGACGTAGACCCGCTTGGCGAGCGTGCCGCCGTCGGCGTGGCCGGCCCAGGCCGCGAGGACGACGTCGGGAACTCCGGCGCCGGCGAGGTAGGTCAGGCAGGCGTGCCGGGCGTCGTACGGTCGGACCTTGCGGACCCCGACCTTGGCCATCAGCTCGTAGACCCGGCGGCAGAGCCAGTCGGTGCGCTGCGGCGAGCCGCCGTGCGACGGAGCGGGCGGTGCCGGCACCGACCACCACGAAATCCGCGTGTTCGGTTGTTGTCATGATCGTGGCGGACTTGGGTACGGTGGGCGGGCACGTGCGAGGAGGCTGGGCGTGACCGACGTTGTGCCGTAGATGGTCGTCGCCGCACCCATTCCGCCGTCGTCGCCGTCGCCGCAGTCGTGTTGGGGCTGCTCTCGTTCGCCGCCGACTTTGCCGGGGCTGTTGTCGGTCAGGTCGTGGTCGCGCTCACCAGGAGTGGCTTCGCCTGGGGTCTGGCGGCCTTCCTGTTCGGCCGTTCCGCCGCGGACGCTGGACGAGCCGCTGTCGGTGCTACCGGGCTGTTGGCGCTGGCCACGCTGGTCTACTACCTGCTTGTGCTGCTGGTCAGTCGTCGGTGGAGCGGGGGGTACCTGGAAGACGGCACGTCGGCCGACCTGCAGGTCCTGCGCTCCATTGCCATCATGACGGCAGTCCGGCTGATCGGTTCCCTTGTCGCGGGGCCAACGCTCGGCCTGCTTGGTGGTGCGTACGAGTGGGTGGAGTGCCGCGGGCGGCGCTGGCTGCTGGGGGCACGGCTGGGCTGCTGTCCGGCGAGGGCTGGCATTCGATTGTGGTGGCCTCGCCCTGGGTTGCCACTCCAGCGAGGTGGCGAAGGCTCTTGCGAGCCTTCGCCACCCGGTTGCCTACCTGATGCTGAACGCGTCCATGACGGTCTGTTCGATGGTGTTGCCGTCGGCGTCGGCCGCCTTGGCCTTGATGCTGACCTTTCCGTTGGTGTCGGACAGTCGCGGGATCCGATAGCTCCCGCTGTAGTCGCCGCCTCGCTTGGCGTGGACCTTCACCTGCTGCCAGGTGACCCCGCCGTCCGTGCTGATCGACAGCTCCAGGCCGGCGACCGGCGAGGTGTGCGGGAACTGGTGGTAGGCGGTGATCTTCAGCTCGTGCGAGCCGCCGGCCGTCACGGCGTTGGTGGGGTCGACCCCGCCGTCATAGCGCAGGAACAGCAGCGGCTCGGCGTGGCAGGCGACGCCGCCGTCGTCGGGACAGGCAAAGCCTTGCGGCCGTTGGTCCGCGGCCGGCGCCGACGATGTGAAGGTCCATGCCGTCGTGGTGGTGCCGGCCAAGTCGGTGGTGGTCAGCCGGTAGCGGTTCGCCTGCTCCGGGAGGACATAGGAGGGACCCCACAGCACGTTGAATGTCTGCGGTACCTCCTGCCCGTCCGCGGTGTACAGGTGGATGTTCTCCGGCACGAAGGCGTAGGCGCCGTCCTGGATCTCGGCGCTGGCGCCGGAGACCAGGTGCGTCAGCGGAAAGAACGTGTTGCCCTGCCGGCAGAACGAACAGAGCGAGACCGCGTTGTACAACTCGCTGCCGTCCCACCTGCCCGGCTGCGCCTGGAACAGGGTGGGCGACAACTGCGGTGCCCCAGGGACCCGCGGCTGATTGTCCCACCGCTGCGGTGCGCTCGGCCCCGCGCGGTCCACGACCTCCGTGGTCCTGTGACTGTGGTTATCCCACTGCATCCGGACCAGGTCGGGAGCGATTGGGCCCTTGTAGGTGGTGTAGCGGGTGCCCTCGGGGATCTTGGCAAGATCGGTTCCGCCGGTGGCCATCACGTTCCTCCGGAACGCGGAATAGAGGAACTTGCTTTCGTTGGCCGGGGAACCGGCCACCGTCGTGTCGACCTCGGCGAGGTCGTTGTCAGTGAGCGTGGTGTGCAGGGACTCCGGGATCCGGCCCTCCTGGTAGCGGTGGCCGCCCTGGCGCTGACCGAGGATCGGCACGTCGGGGCGGCGTACACCCTCACCGGGCCCGAGGCCGCCAGCCAACTGAAGCAGGTACGGCTCATCGGGACGGCGATCGACCGCGACCTTCGGTGGGAGGAGCAGCCTCGTGCCGAGGCGCGCGAGTCTCTGCTGGCCGCGTGGGGCGATCCGGCGTTCGTGGACATGGCGCTCGACGGGTGGGCCGCCATGATCGACGCGCCGGAGCCGGTCACCACGACCGTGGAGCAGGTCACCGGAGTTCCGGCCCGCGAATTCCGGCAGTGGGCTCTCGACCACGCAGCGGACTTCCGCTAGTCGCGCACCAGCCTCCAGTCAACCGATCAGATTCGAGGATTCAGCATGCCAACATCGACCGCGGACCCCATCGCGGCACTATTTCGTCCGTTCACCATCGGCCGGCTCACCGTGCCGAACCGGATCGTGATGGCGCCCATGACGCGGACCCACTCGCCGGATGGCATACCGGGCCGGGACGTCGCCGCGTACTACGCCCGCCGCGCCGAACACGGGGCAGGACTGATCATCACCGAGGGCACGGTCGTGGATCACCCTGCCTCGGCGAACAGCCCGGCCGTCCCTCGCATCTTCGGCGCCGCGCCACTGGCCGGCTGGGCTCGCGTTGTCGACGCGGTGCGTTCCGCCGGCGGCCGGATCGTCCTGCAGTTGTGGCACGTCGGTACCGACCGCAAACCAGGTGATCTGCCGAACCCGAGCGTGCCACCGGTTGGCCCCTCCGGACTTTCCAGCAGCGGCGAGCCCGTCACGGCGCCGATGACACAGGCGCAGATCGATGACGTGATCGCGGCGTTCGCGCGAGGGGCGGCGGAGGCCGAACGCCTGGGCTTTGACGGCGTCGAACTCCACGGCGCGCATGGTTACCTCATCGATCAGTTCTTCTGGGAGCGAACCAACCGGCGTACCGACCGCTACGGCGGTGACCTTGCCGGGCGAACTCGGTTCGCCGCCGAGATCGTGGCCGCGTGCCGGCGCGTGGTGGCGAAAGACTTTCCCATCTTCCTCCGCTTCTCCCAATGGAAGATGGACGACTACACCGCACATCTGGCGGAAACACCGGCCGAGCTTGAGTCGTTTCTCGCGCCACTGCTAACCGCCGGTGTCGACGTTTTCCACTGCTCGACCCGACGTTTCTGGCTACCCGCGTTCCCGGATTCGCCGCTCACGCTGGCCGGGTGGACCCGAAAGTTGTCCGGTCGCCCGACAATCGCCGTCGGCTCGGTGGGGCTCGATGGACCGGAGTTCCTAGACTCGATCCGCACCGGGGCAGGCGTTGGCAACGCCAACCTGGGCAGTGTCGTGCAACTACTGGAACGCGGCGAGGCCGACCTCGTGGCCGCCGGGCGTGCCCTGCTCGCCGATCCCGCCTGGACAGCGAAGATCCGCGACGGCCGGCACGACGAACTCGTGCCCTTCCACGTCCAAGCGCTCGGATCTCTCCAGTAACGCACCAATCCCGCCTGGCGGTCGCAGCGGGTTATGCGGAAGCGACCCAACACTCCGGCCATTCCCTCACAGGGCCCCGCCCTCAGGTCGAGTAGCCCGGACGAGATTCACCTCCCCGGCTACTCGGCCTGGGGGCACGAGCCATGATCAAATACACGCTCATCGGCATGTCCGGAAGGAACCGCACGCGGCTGACTCGGCCCCGGGTGTGGCCGCAGTCGTGTGTCTACGTGGTCGACGGGCCCTGCGCCGGTTCACCGTCACCGACGGCTGCGCGTTGCGCGGCGGCGAGGTCTTCGGCACCTGCGACACCGGCTCCTTTGACGGCGTACGCGTCGACGACGCGGGCCGGGTCTGCGTCGCCACGCACGACGGGCTGCACTGCTCCCACCCCGTCGGGCAGTCGCCAGACCATCCAGCCTCCCCGGACGGGGCCAAGGTGGAGCCCATTACCGAACGACCTTGGCCCCGTCCGGGAAGGCTGGTAGCCCTTGTGGTGCCCGGCGAGGGGATCCCCGGCTGATGTCTGAGGAGAGGTCGGGGTTCGGGGCGATCCCCGAGGTCTTCCCAAGGTTTTGCGCCCTTCAGCGTGGCCGGCCGGCTGGTGCCGGCCTGAAGTCCCAGCAGGCCCGGGTGGCTAGTGCTTTTGCCCGCTCGAGGCTGCGCGCGGTGTCCGGACTTCTTGATGTGGGATGACGTGCTCCATGCCGGCGTCGGTCAGCCGTCGGTTGAAGGTGGTGAGCAGGTCTTCGGCAGCGGCGTGATCGCCGAGCGCTTCGAGGGCGTGTATGGCGCGGCGGTGCAGGTTTTCGTTGTACGGGTCGACGCGGATCGCGTCTTGCAGTAGGGACAGCGTGCGCCGCGGGTTGGGCTGGGTGGCGGCTAGTGCGGTGTAGGCGTCGATGACGTGCCGGCGTAGGGCTTCTCGTGGCGGGTTGAGCCACGGCCAGTCGTGTTCGGCGGCGAGGTTGCCGGTGTGGGCGTTGATGACGGCCTGCCAGGCGGCGGGGCGTGCGGTCACTGCGGTGGCGGCATGTTCTACCGCAGCGTGGAACCGCCACAGGTCTACCTCGATGTGGTCGCGGCGCAGGCGGTAGCGGTCGCCGGTGTGCTCGATGAGCGGAGCGTCGCTGACGGCGGTGACGGCTTTTCTGAGGTCGCTGAGGGTGGTGTAGAGGCGGGCGGTGACGGTGTGTGCGGGAAGGCCGGGCCAGATGGTGGTAGGGCTCGGCTGTTGGCGCCGCCGGGATGCACGGCGAGGAAGACCAGGGCTTGGAAGGCCGCGGTGCGTCGGATCGTCACCGGCTGGCCGTGGCTCTGCAGCGCGGTGTCGCCGAGGATTTGTAGGTGCAGTGGCTGTTTGGTGGTGTGGCGGGGCGTGGTTGGCGCTTGGCCTCGAGCGGTCTGCCGTGGGACGCGCGCCCGGGTCGGCGGTGGGTCGGCTGCCGGAGCGAGTGGCGTGTTGTGTCCCGGGTGGGGCTGGGCTTGGCTGATCACTGTGAGCAGATCGGTGGCAGCCGCCGCGTTGAGAACGCACATTCTTGGCGTTGCCGGCTGCCCCTGGGTGCCGTCGTAGGCGTGACCGGTTGCCGTGATCTCCCAGGTTGCGCCGGGCGGCCAGGCTCCGACGAGGCTCCCGGACGAAGGTGACACCGGCCTCGGCCATCCGCCGGTAAGCGGCGTCGAAGTCGTCGACTCGGAGGAAGAAGCCAACTCGGCCAGCTACCTGGCTACCGATTGCGGCACGTTGGTGTTCCCCGTCGGCGCGAGCGAGGAGAATCCCGGTCTGGGCACCCGGCGGCCGGACCACGACCCACCGCTTGGGCCGCCCGTCATTGGTCAGCGATGGGGAATCCTCGACAAGGTCGAAGCCGAGTACGTCGGTGAAGAACGCGATCGCGGGGTCATACTCGTCAACGACCAGGGCAACCAAGTCGATCTTCACCACGACAGCGTACGCAGGGTCCCGTCGTGCTCGCCGCTCGCGCGCCGACAGCGGCAGAGATCCGGATACTGAGTCCCCCCAGTAGGGACAGGAAGTCCGTCTGCGCGGGCAGAGGGCCTCATGGGCGTGGTTGGGGGTCTCGGTCTTCGGCGAAGGCTGTCTGCTCCGCGGGTGCAACCCAGATGCCGGATAGCTGTCTGACGTGGTGGACCATGTTCTTCACTCGGCAGGTTCCCGACGCTTCGGGCGGCCGTCGCTGTCACGCTGCGCGACGCGCAACTTGCGGCGATGCCGTGCCATACTGCGGCGCGTGCACGTGACCGGGGAAGTGCAGATGACGTACGGCCTGCTGCGGCGGATGAGCCAAGACGCCCAGGGCCGCTGGCAACGCGTCATGCGGATGCTCCTGCTCGCCCTCGCGGCACTGGTTGTGCTGCTGGCCACGCTGCTCGCGACACTGACCGGGTTCAACGGTCGGCTGCTCTACCTCGTGCTGGTGTTGTGTGCCGCGTTCGCCGTGACAGAACTCCATCCGGTACTGAGTTGGTTGCTGCAGCGCCGTCTCTTCGTCGAGCCGTTCCAGTACGGGGTGAGCACGTCGGGCGTCGACATCCAGACCGCGAGCAGCCGGACCCAGATCGACTGGTCCGGCATCACCCGGATTCGGCGGCGACGCCATACCTGGCTGCTGAAGTACGGAATGAGCCAGATCCCGGTGCCGCGAGCGGCGTTCTCGCCCGAGGATCAACGGATCGTGGACGACTTCATCGTCGGGCGCCCCGAGTTCGCCGGGTGACCGTCTCCGACGCGGCCAGCCCGAGCAGCGCGACCGCCGAATTGTGCAGCACGTCGACAGCGTCCCCGCATGCAGCAGCCGACCGCTCGGCTACGGCCAGTAACCCGTACGGCAGTTGCGCAACGCACGGATCGCGGCATTAGCGCGCGCAGTGCGGCAGATGCGGATGTCCGATCATGTTTGTTGATCGCGCCGGGCGGGGCCTCGCTCGAGGTGTTCCCAGGGGTGCGCGAACGTCAGTAGGCGGGCCCTAAACTTGCGGCTCGTGACGACATCCCTCACTCCGGTCGAGCTGGCCTTCGCGCTGTTGCGGGAGGGCCGTATGGGCGATGCCGAGAATCTCATGACGCGTGAGCTGCAGGCCGCCACGGACAAACATGGTCACGGCAGCCCGGAATGGGCCTCAGCTCAATGCGACCTCGGCAATGTGCTGCTCAACGCCGATCAACTCGACCGCGCGATCGAGTGCTACCGCCGCGCCGTCTCCGCGACGCCGCGCGATCAGGAGTCCCGCAAGGAGCAGTTGACCTACCGACTCAATCTGGGCTTGGCGCTGCGTATGGCCGGACGACTCGACGAGGCCGAGACGGAGTTACGGCAGGGCGTTCAGGAGCGGCTCGCCTTCTACGGTCGCGAGCATGCCGGGTACGCGTTCGGCCTGGAACCGCTGGCGGACCTGCTGCGGCAGCGTGGCGACGTGGTAGGTGCCCGGCAGGTCGTCGAGGAGGCGGTGGCCAACCTGTGGCGCAACGGGCACGAGCGGGTGGCCTCCGCGTTGGCGCTGCGAGCAGCGATTGTGCACGCCGGTGGCACCAGCGAGCCGCTCTTCGTGGGCCTGCACCAACTGCCGGACGAGGTCGTCGAGCAGGTCGGGCGAGTCGTCACCGACATGCTGGACCACGACGATCCGGCATCCAAGCCCCTGCTCACCTCCCTGGTCACCGCCATGGAGGAGCGGCTCGGCATTGACCACCAGGCGACGCTCAACGCTCTGTCCGCGCTGGCGAACCTCGGCCGTGATCTCGGTGACCAGGCAGGACGGGTTGATGCGATCGAGCGGGTGCTCGCTTCGTACGACCGCCAGGGCCGGCAGGAGGAGGCGCTGACGGCAGCGCTCGGCTTGGCGATGGCCCAGGACGACGCCGGCGATGCCGAGGCGGCGCTGCGCACGTACGCCTCGGCGCACGCGAGGGCGGAGCGCATCGGTCGTCCGGAGCTGCGGAGTCAGGTGCTGCGCAACTGGGGTCTCGCGCTGAAGGAGGCCGGCCAGGTGGGCCTGGCGGAGCAACGGCTGACCGAGGCAGTGAACCAGGCGCGCCGCGGCACCGACCATGACACGGTCGGCCAGGCCTGCATCGCCCTCGGCCTGTTCCTCCAGCATGAGGCCCGGCTGTCGGAGGCCCGCACGGTCCTAGAGGAGGGCCTGCCCGTCATGGATCCTGTACACCCGGACGCGATCATCGGCCGCAGCCACCTCGGTGCAGTCCTGGACGGCCGCACCTGCGGGTGCGGCGACATGGCAGGCACGATCGCCGACGCGTTCCGCGAGTTCGTCATTACCAGGCTTCCCGCGGACCTGCTCGACCGCCTCGACGTGGCGATCGTGGACGGCGACTTCAAGATCGAAGTCGGCCTGCGGCGAGAACCGACCGAATCCGAGCTCGAGCGGCTCAACGACGTCTTCCAGACCGCTCACGGGGAATTCCGGCGGCGGATCAGCGAGCCCCGCTACGCCGACTGACCGCCCGACTGCCGTTGCGGTACCAGGCCATCGGAGCACGGGGCCAAGCCTCGACCTCGCCATGATCACACGCACTGTCCTCCGCAGAGTCGGGCGGCAGCGGCTGGGGGACGCGCGGTCTGCGCGCAGTGAGCGGATGCGTCGGCTCATCTACTACCGTCCGGGCTGTGGCAGCCAAAGCAGCGGGAGCGTTTCGTCGGACGCCGATCGAGCGATCAGACCAGCGGGTCGCATGGGAACGGACGGACCAGGCCTTCTTCGCTGCCGGAGCGTGTCACATCCTCGCCTGGGTCTGCCGGGGTTCCTATCCAGACCGGCCCATCGAGATAATCGCGGTGCGCTTTCCGGGCGAGCGGCAGGTCTTCCACACCTACGCGGCCTGGGGTGGCTGGGCGTTCGACCACTCGGGCTGGAATCCGGAGCCGCAACTGCTGGCTGTCAACACAGACTTCCAAGGCCACCCGCTAGAACACATCAAGATCAAGGACAGTCTCGCTGAGTTCTGCGAGAAGCACCACCACCGCAGGCCGAACCAGTATTGGCATGACCCGCTCCCCCGTGCTCGCGACTACGTCGGCCGATACATCCCGCCCTGGGCGTAGCCCCTTACCCGGGCACCCACACCGGAAAAGCACATCTGCCGAGCGGGCTTAGCTACGGACGGTGATGGCCGCACCGGCCGCCTACGCGCTCGACCCGCGACATGAGCGGACGTTCAACCTGCTTTCCGAGGCTGACTGGTGGTCAACGGTGTGCGCGCAGCTGGGCCGCGATCGACGGGTCCGTGATCCGGGCATCGTCGGCGAGCAGAAATGCCTTGCTGAGGATAAGCGCGAGCCGGTCGTCCTCGAAGGGCAGGAAGACCCGCTCGTGTAGTTGGCGTCGGGACGGCACGACGCAGAGGTACGTATTTCCAGACTCCATCAGGATGTTTGCGCTACCCAGGTGGATCTTGTAGGTGTGCAACTGTCCCCGCACGATGAGATGGCGCTCGGTCAGCTCACACCGATCGGCGAGTCTCGTGCGCGGGATGATCCGCTCCAGCGCGCTCCGCCGGGTCTGTGCCGTCGCCGTCAGCTCGGCGAGGCTCGCCTCCCGCCAGTAATCGACGTAAAGGTCGTCCCCCCGGTCCATCCAATGGGGATCGACGGCGATCGAGGTCACGGACACGAACAGGTCCACGTCGCGCATGGCCTCGCTGAAGGCGATGGCTGGAACGTCGGCCAGCTGCGCCGGCCGCCAGGTGCCGTCGACACGGCGATCGAACCACACCCGGCCGGTGCTGGCGCACTCGACGCCGTCCGGTTGTTGGTCGCGGAAGTCATGCCGGAACCCGACCCGCCAGGCCCCGCCGGGCAGGACCCGGTACGCGTCGTCGGTGTCCCCGCCGTCCCACGGACCGAGCCTCGAACACGTCCAGCCCCGGCCCTTTACCAGCGCGTACAGCTGCCGGTAGTGCACGATGTGCGCGGCGAACCGGTTGGAGTAGGTTTCGGTTTGCAGCTCGGCCGGCGTCAGCAGGTAGACCTCCCGGAACGCCTGCTTGAACGGTTGCCGCAGTTCGCGATCGGTGAGCTCATCGCGCCAGCCCCGGATCTCGTTGGCCGCCGAGTTCAGCGGATGCCACAGCCGAATGTCGGCCTCCGGCTCGGGCTCGGGCACGGCCGTCCCGCTCAGATCCGCGAAGCCGTCGCCCGTGGGGAGCACCGACCGCCATTGGCCGGACGCGCCCGGTACTTCCCAGATCAGGCGCCGCACCACGCTCCACCCGAGACCGTTCGCCGCCAACTCGTCACGCCAGCGGCGGTACGGCAGCGTGGCGCCGGCGGTGAAGCCAAATTCCAGCGACCGGGCTACCGTCGCGAGATGTCCCCGGGCCTGCTTCACCAGGTCGCGCAGTTCCTTTACGGTGTCGGCGTGGTCGCGCCGTACAGCCGCCGGGACAGTCGCCAGCGCCTTGCCGTCCGCCCGCCGCCAGGCCAGGTCGACGTCGTGGGACAGGGTGATGACCGCGTCATACCCGCCGACGGTCACAGTCCGGACGCCATCGGACCCGAATCCGAGGTCGGGTAGTCGGAACGCCACGTCGGGCCGATCCCCCAGGGCAGTTTCGATTCGCCGCAGCTCGCGGTCGAGCTGTTTGTGTATGCCCTTGTGCCGGGCTGCGGCGCGCGCGGCACGCAGCGCGGCCAACGCCTCCGGCGTGGGGAAGTCTTCGATGGCGCGGGCCCCCTCGTGCAACAGCGCCTGCGAGGGGGCTGTCCTTGCGGCGGTCGGCGCCACGGCGACGCCCAGCAGGAGCGGTCGCAGCAGGTCCATCAGCCAGGGCTCGTCCCGCAGCAAGGCGACCCGCACCGCCCGGCCGAGCGCCCCAACCTCGTCCCTCTCGAACGCCGCGTCCGCCTTGTACGCGATCCTGCCGGACTGAATATCCGCGACCCGCCTGTGTGCCGCCTCGAGCGCCCGGTGCGCGAACGACGCGTACCCGGGCAGGTCGGCCAGTCGTTGCCACAGGTCCGGCAGCGGCGGCGGCGAGTGGTACGAGCGCTCCCCGCTCGCCTCGGCGAGCAGCGCCTGCGCGGTGAGGCCGAGCGCGGACACCACAGCGGCCTCGTCCCGGGCGATCGAATGCAACGACCACGCGAATAGTTTGCTATCGATACGCGCGGTCAACCCGCCGCCAAGCCCGGCCAGGGCCATCAGCGCGTACGGATGATCAAGCCGGTATCGGTCGCCGAGTAGAGTGACGAGTTTCCCGGCCGATCGCGCCGCCTCCTCCGGCAATGGCCCCTCGCAGCGGGCCAGTGCGTTGACCGCCAGCACCGCATATCCGCCGTACCCGCCCCGCTCCAGCTTCTCGACGGCGACGGACAGCATGGCGGCACACGGTTCCGGCGTGAACGCCGGCTGCCGCAACTGGCCCGCCGTCACGATGGCCCCCACCACCCGGTGGGCGGGGTGCTGGGCCGACAGGCGAAAGGCGACGGGCAGCAGTACGCCGAGCTCCCGGTCGCTGAGCCGGGACGTGTCCACCGGCTCACGCGCGATCGGGTCGTCCTCGGCCGCCTCGGGGACGGTCAGCACCCGCAGCAGGCTGACCGCGTACGGCGACAAGGTCACATCGGGAATCACCGCGGTCATCAACCACCGACCAGGGGAACGAGCCGGAGAAACATGATCTCGGTGCCCGTCCGAAGATCGACCTGCGCGTCGAGGTCCTCGACCTGCCGGTCGTCGACGAGCACGATGAATCCGTTGCGACTGAACGCCTCCACCGCGCGATCGTACTGGCGGTGCGGATCGACCCGCCGATGCTCGTACACGGGGGCGCCATTGAGCCCACGCTCGATCTCCGACGGCTGCACCAGTCCCCGGAACTCTCCCGAGCGCCGGGCGTTGTGCTCCGCAACCTCCTGGAACACACGGCGACGAATGACCTCGCGCAGCGGCAGCCGCTCCTCGAAGATCTCCAGATGCCACGCGTCGGGCCCGCGACCCGCGGTCGTTTCATCGACGATGCTTATCATCACCACGGCGGTCAGCCTGCCAAACAGGGCCGACAATTCCCCATCGCGCCGCCTGGCATCTCGTGCCTGCCCAACCGGAGCGACCCCATCCTCTGAACGCCCGCTCATGGGTCAAAGCCGCGCGGTCAGCGGCAGTTAATGACGCGCGAGGGCCCTTTTGCGGGGGCCATGGGAGGAGCCGATCGCCTCGTGCGGCAGGGGACTCGCCGTGGCAGCGTCGCTCTACGATGGCCTGCATGCTGCCGATCGAGGATGATGCACTGCTGGGCATCCGGCGGAGCGCGGTGTACCGAACCGCCGTGTGGTTGGCTCGCCTGGCCAACCTTGTGCTGCTTCCGGTGGTTGTCTGGGGCATCGTCTCCGTAGCGCAGATTGCGCCCACGCTGCCGCAACCGGTCTTCATGGGGGCCTGGGCAGTCGGCTGCGTGACGCTCGTGCCCGCCGTGGTGCTCTTCTACCGCTCCGGCATCTCCTTCGGGCGCAGGGGCTTGACCTGGGTCACCGACGAGCGTGTTGGCAACGCGGTCCTTCGGGATGTCTTTTGGCTCCGCCGCTGACGAGCAGTGGTTCTCGCCAAAGCCGTACCCGCGACGGAGAGGCAGGCAACGGCTCATCGGCACGACGGTGCGCCGGCTTGACCCGGTTGTCGTGACGCCGCATAGGCGCGGTCGGCGGCCAGAACCGGATGGTGCGCCGCTGACGCTGGGGCCGCTGGGCTTGCTCCATGGTTCGTCAAAGCCGCCGTCCTCCGTCTTCATGCCCCACCGGCTCGCTACTGCTCCCTAGCTAGCCTGTCCGGGTGTCTGATCTTCGCTTCGAGACGGTGCGGCCAGACGGCGGCGATGCCGTCCTCACGGACTGGCAGCACGTCCACAACGTAATCATCGCTACCGAGCCGCTCTCGGTCGAGGAGATCCGAGTACGCGCCCACCGCAACCGCCTGACCGCCACGTATCACGGCGACACGCTCGTGGGCTGCTCGACGGTCCGTCCGCCGGCCGACGACCGGGCAACGGCGACGGTTATCATCCGCGTCCTGCCTGAGCACCGCCGGCAAGGCTTCGGCGAGCAGATGTACGTTGAGGCACTCGCCACGGCGTACGAGATCGGCGCCCGAGTGATAGAGACCGTCGTGCTGGCTTCCAACGAGGAAGGTCTACGGTTCGCCGAACGGCACGGCTATGTCGAGATCGACCGATACATCCTCGACGGCGACACGACCCCGTTCATCGACCTCCGGTTGACCGACACCGCAGGGTGATTCCTCCGCACTGTCATCGATAAATCCGTGCGTTGAGGGCGACGTGGCCGTGTTTGCGGTGGCCGATCAGGTCGCTGGCTGTTCAACTTACCGCCTGTCGGCGTACTCGTTGATATGGCTGGCTGAATGGAACGGTGATCCGGAACTGTTCCGTTGAGGATCATCTTAGGTTCATGATCGACGGAGGAGGTGGGATCAGCGGGTGAGGCCTCGGAGCTTGTCCGGGTTGCCCTGCATGCGTACGCCGGTGATCCGCTCGCCGTCGAAGTCGAGGCAGATCGCCCCGGCCGGTTGCCCGTCGGCCAGGCCGAGGATGCCCGGCCCGCCGTTGATCTCGGTGATCACGAGCAGTGTGTTCTGCGTCTCCGGCTTGGCGAAGACCCCGAGCAGCCAGCGGGCGACGTTGTCGGCGCCTTCCAGCGGCCGGCGGGCCGCGGTCACCTTGCCACCGCCATCCGACCAGCAGATCACCTCGGGCGCCAGGAGTTCCATCATCGCGTTCAGGTCGCCTCCGGCACAGGCCTTGCGGAACCGGTCCACTGCTTCTCGGCGTACGCCTTGGTCGACGTCGAAGCGAGGCCGGCGGGCCGCGACGTGCGCCCGCGCCCGGACCGCGGTCTGCCGCACCGCGACCTCGGACCTGTCCAGAATGGACGCGACCTCGGCGTGGTTGAAGCCGAAAACGTCGTGGAGCAGGAAGATCGCGCGTTCGGCGGGGGTGAGCGTCTCCAGGACGACGAGCATCGCCATCGAGATCGACTCGGCCATCTCGGCCTCCTGTCCCGCGTCGGGCGCGGTGAGCACCGGCTCGGGCAGCCACGGCCCGACATACGTCTCCCGGCGGGCGCGGGCCGAGGTGAGTTGGTTGAGCGAGAGGTTGGTGACGGTCTTGACCAGGTACGCCCGGGGGTGCGCGAGCTGGCCGCCGTCGACGTCGCGGCACCGCAGCCAGGCCTCCTGCAGGATGTCCTCGGCATCGGCGACGCTCCCCGTCATCCGGTACGCGACATCGAAGAGCAGCCGCCGATGCTGAGCGAAGACCTGGCTATCGATCATGGAAACAGGCTAGACGTGACCGTGCGCCTGCGCACGCAGCCCGTCCAGCACCGTCGCGTACGCGGGCTGCCACCCGAGCTCGCGGCGGGCCTTCTCGCTCGAGACCCGCAGGGTGACGCCGAGCATCAGGTGCATGTAGGGCGCGACCGCCATCATCCACGTGGGCACGGTGAACGGCTTGGGTGTGCCGAAGGTCTCGGCGATCGCCCGGATCATCTCCCCGAAGCCCATGTGGTCATCGACGACGTTGTACGCCTCACCGGGCCGGCCGCGATCGATCGCCGCGACGACGGCGGCGGCCGCGTCGGCCAGGTGCGTCCACGGCGAGATGTGACCGTGGTCGTTGAACGCCGGCAGTTGTCGCTTCCGCAGCATGTGCACCATCGTCTCGGTGCCCCCCGGCCCGTAGAAGAAGCCGAATCGCAGTGAGATCGCCTCCAGCCCCGACTCCCGGGGCAAGCGCTCCTTCTCCCGCATGCCCTCCAGGTGCCGGTTGATGTTCGGGTCCGTCACGGACGCCCCGAACTCGTCGGCCTCGGTCAGAACGCGGTCGCCGAAGTCGCGGTAGCCGTAGCCGACGGCGACGTTCTCGCCGACGAAGCGGCGTACGCCCGCAAGTTTGGCTGCCTTGATCAGGTTTGCGGTCCCGGTGACCCGCAGGTCGTCGGTGCCGAACATGCCCTTGTGCATCATCGGCGGCTTGCGCAACGCGGTCGCGGCGTGCACCACGACGTCGGCCTTGATCCCCTCGAACGCCCGCAGCAGTCCGTCGCGGTCGAGCAGGTCGGCGCGGATCTCGTTGCCCTCGCCGCGGCCCACGCCTAGCACGGTGTGCCCGGCGTCGGTCAGCGCCTCGCGGATGTGCCGGCCGAAAACACCACTGGCTCCGGCCACGATCACACTCTGGTTCTTCATCTCCGTCATGGCCATGGGACAAGGCGGCCTTCCGATCCGTGACATACCCGGGCGTGACCCCGGTCACTCGAGTCCTCCACTCCGGGCTTTGAATTCCAACAGTGAGAGGATCTTGTGGCAGCTCGATAGTCGTCTCGGTGCCGAGTTGGCGATGCAGGCTTGCAAACGCCCACGGGAAAGCCGTGGCGACGCCTCAGCCGGTGCACCTCTCATGATCGAGTGCACTGTCATCGGCTACGCGGATACGCCGCTGTCAGCGTTCGCCAGGAGCGTGGATACGGGCCAGGACCGCAGTCGCGACGCGGAAGCAGCGCGGCGGCGACGACGTGTCGTCCGGACGCCCTATCTTGAGACGGTATGGGAGGCCCGATGACCGAGTTGCTGACCGCGACCGATCTGGAACAGTGGTCCGAGCGTAACGACTCGCGCGAGCACCTGCCGACGCTGGTCCGGCGCCTCATCCTCGCGGTGGCCGCTCCGGAGACACTCCGCATGCCCGCCGCCGAAGCCGTCGGGCTGCCCGGCCTTGATTGCGAGGTCACGAGCCCATCCGGCGCGCCGCCGTTCCTGCTGGCGGGCCGCTCCGTCTGGGAGCTGGGCACGGGCCGAGACCCCAGGACAAGGTGCAACGCGACTACCGGAAGCGGGTCGACGGGTCGACCCGGGGCGAGCGCGCAGGCGTCGTCTTCGTCGTCGTGACGAGCCGGCGGTGGCCCGGCTCGCAGGACTGGGTCGATCGCCGCACGGAGGACGACGATGGCAGGGCGGGTATCCAGGTGCTCGACGCGAAGGACCTTGCCGCGTGGCTCGCCCTCAAGCAGACGACCCAGACCCGGGTATACCAGGCCCGGCAGATGCACACCTAGGCCGTCAGCAGGAGCCCCGCCAGGGTCAGGGCACCGGTCGCGGTCGCGAGGCCAGTGACGGCGAGCAGGCCGCCGCGGCGGCGCACGAGGACCGCCGAAAGCGCCGCGGCCGCGGCGGCGGCCAGGAACAGCGGCCGGGAGCCGGTGTGCAGGCCGAGACGGACCAGCAGCAGCGCGCTGACGACCGAAACCGCGGCGGTACGCGTCCATGCCAGCGCTGTACGTTCCCGCTGCAGGCCCGGATCGCTCACGACACGACGGCGACGACCACCACGGCCGCGCCGAGCACCCCCAGCGCGGCGGCCAGCAGGACAAGCAGCGGGGTGAACGGGAGGCCCTGGTTGAGGCGCATGGCGCGTTGGATGCGGGCCCAGCGGCGGTAGGCGGCGACCGGAAGCAGCGTGCCGGCGACCGCGAGCACAGCCGCGAGGCCGGTGCGAGTGCCGGCCAGCGCCGACGCCGGCAGGAACTGGATCACCGCGATGGCACTGGCCAGGAGGGCGAGCGCCGTGCGGATCCAGGCGAGGAACGTGCGTTCATTGGCGAGGGAAAAGCGGTAGTCCGGCTCGGCGCCCTCCCGCGTCCAGGCGGGCTCAGGCATCGACGGCGCACCGGAAGCCGGCGTGACCGGTCGTGCTGTCCGGTGTCGACGATGTGCGGGCCGAGACGCGGTAGCGGTTGCAGTAGGACTCGTGACACAGGTAGGAGCCGCCGCGCATGACCCGCGTCGCGCCGGCCGGCGGGCCCGCCGGGTCGATGCGGGTAGCCGGAGAGGGGTCGGCATGCCAGTCGGCGCTGAACCAGTCGGCGCACCATTCCCAGACGTTGCCGCTGGTGTTGTAGAGGCCGTAGCCGTTGGGGCGGAACGCGGTCACCGGCGCGGTGCCTACGTGGCCGTCGTCGCCGGTGTTCTGCCGAGGAAACGTGCCCTGCCAGGTGTTGCAGCGGTGCTGGCCGCGCGTGGTGAACTCGTCGCCCCACGGGAAGCGGGCCTGGTCGAGGCCGCCGCGTGCGGCCTTCTCCCATTCGGCCTCGGTCGGCAGGCGCTTGCCGGCCCACGCGGCGTAGGCGGTCGCGTCGTTCCACGACACGTGCACCACCGGGTGGTTCGCCCGCCTGGTCACGTCCGAGCCCGGTCCCTCCGGCGCCCGCCACGATGCCGCCTCCACCGGGAGCCACCACGGCGCGCCGGGCACCTGGCCGTCGAGCACCCGGTGCGCCGCCTCGCCCCGCACGAACAGGTGGAAGACGTAGGACCAGCCGAACCGTTCCGCGTCGGTCTGGTAGCCGGTCGCCTTGACGAACGTGGCGAACTGCGCGTTGGTGACCGCCTTCGTATCGATTCGGAAAGCCGCGACCGACACCTCGCGCACCGGGCCCTCGCCGTCGTCGGGGAAGGCGTCGGTGTCGTCGCCACCCATCCGGAACGGGCCGGCCGGGATCAGCACGGTGCCTCGGGCGGCCTGGTGCGCGTCGACGACCCGCACCGGCGCGACCGGTGCGGGCGCCTGTTCACCGCGGGGTCGATGGGAGGGGGCACAGCATGCGTGGGACACGATCAGACCTTCGATAGGGGTACGTCGAACGCTAGCCCGCTGGTCGCGTCGCGGCAGATCCCGCGCAGCTGGTCGTAGAGCGCGCTCACCACCTCTGGCTCGGAGTCCCAGCGGTCGGTGGTCTCGCGCGGATCGTCGGCGATGTCGTAGAGCTGGCCGCGCGGGTGGTCGGCGTCCCACGGCGGGTTCTCGTGTGCCTTTCCGGACCCGGAGCTGAACAGCGCGTCGATCGACGGCTCGGAGAAACCGCCGCCTGAACCCGGCGCGAACACGGCCTTCCAGCGGCCGGCCCGCAGCGCGAACCGGCCGCCGAGGCTGTGGTGCACGATCGGGCGGTCGGCCGGCGGTGGTGGTGCTTCCCCGGTGAGCGCGCCGAGGAGGTTGATGCCGTCCTCGGCGGCGCCTGTGGGCAGGGTGACTCCGGCGGCTGCGGCGGCTGTCGGCAGCACGTCGGTCAGGCAGACCGGCGCGTCCAACTCCCCGCCCTCGGGTATGCGACCGGGCCACGCCGCGACGAACGGCTCGCGGTGGCCGCCGTCCCACAGGTCGCCCTTCTGTCCACGCCAGTCGCCGTTGGGCCGGTGCACCGACACGTCGCCATCGTCGGTGAAGATCATTGGTGCGCCGTTGTCGCTGGTGACGATCACCAAGGTATTGTCGCGCTGACCACGTTCGTCGATGGCCGCGACCAGCTGCCCCACGACATCGTCGACCAGGCAGACCCCGTCGGCGCGGTCGCCGAGCCCGGACCGTCCGCGCACCGTGTCCGGTGGAACGACCGGGCGGTGCGGCGCGGAGGGCGTCACGTAGCAGAGGAAGGGGCGGTCGGTCGGTACCGAGCGGATCCACCGCACCGCCTCCGCGGCGAAGCGGACGTCGACCTCGTCCTCGCGGAAATCGGGGGCCTGAAGGCCGGGGCGCTGCTCGGTGAGGTACTCCGCCTTCTCCCGGTCCGGGACGCCGATGGTGCGGTCCTGGTCGATGAACGCGTACGGCGGCATGTCCAGCGACCCGGCGATCCCGAAGAAACGGTCGAAGCCGAGGGCGGTCGGGCCACCGGTGATCGGGGCGCTGTAGTTGATGTCGCGCCCGAAGTCCGTCTCGACGTCGTCGTGCAGGTGCGCACCGGGGGCGAACGCGTCGCGGACCGTGCCGTCGGTGTGTCGCCAGCCGAGTCCGAGGTGCCACTTCCCGAACGCGCCGGTGGCGTAGCCGGCGCCGCGCAGTGTCGACGCGAGGGTGGGCCGGGTCGGCTCGATCAGAGCGGGGCCGTGGCCCATCAGCACGAAGTTCTTCAGTGGCCCACGCCAGGCGTAGCGGCCGGTCATCAGTGCGTAACGGCTCGGTGTGCAGACCGCGGAGGCAGAGTGCGCATCGGTCGCGCGCACACCGCGGGCGGCCAGGGCGTCGATGTGCGGGGTGGGGATCTTCGAGCCGTAGCAGCCGAGGTCGCCCCACCCCATGTCGTCGGCGAGGACGATGACGATGTTGGGTCTCATGTGCGGCAGCTCCCGTCGGTGCTGCGGTAGATCCGTACCGCGTTGGTGGTCGCCGGGTCGACTGTGAAGTTGCCGGCCTGGACGTTGTTGAAGCAGACGCCGTTGGCGTACACGTTCTGGAAGTTGATGTTGCGCATCTTGTGCGTGCTGTCGAAGCCCTGCACGACGTTCGGTTTCTGGTACGTGGTGTAGGCGTGGATGTTGCGGAAGATGACCTGGTCGATCTCCCCGTGGCCCCGCGCCGGGTCGTACCATTTGTTGTCTTCGATGGTCAGGTAGAACAGCCGCCAGGCGGCGTTCTCGATCCGGATGTCGTCGAAGAGGTACCGGGAGAGCGTGCCGCTGCCGGCGTGCAGCGACCGGAAGATCCCGGACTTCTCGATCTGGTAGTGCTCGGCGTGGATGACGTCGTTGTCGTAGACGTGGAACGTCTGGCTGTTCTCGTGGATGTTCCAGCTGATCATGAACGGCGCGCCGTTCTCCAACTGCCAGATGGTGTTGCCGCGGGCGGTCGTGTCCCCCCAGAAGAGCTTGATCGAGTCGTCGTTCGACTTGACGAAGTTGTTCTCCAGCAGGCTCTTGTTGCCGCCGACCATGCCGTCCGTGCTGTACCACCAGGACATCGTCTTGACGTTGTGGATGGTGGTGTACTGCGCCAGCGCGCGCACGTTGAACCGGGGCGCGTCGACAAAGGTCACACCCTCGACGAGCACGTTCGACGAGGTCTGGTCGGCGATGTCGATCATGCCGGGTTGGTTCTTGTTGAGCTCCTGGCTGCCGGTGTCCATGAACAGCCCGGAGATGATGCCGCGGCCCTTGACGGTGACGTTGGAGACCGGCCCGGTGGCGAGGAACGCGCCGGAGACGAACGCGCCGCCGGCGACGTAGATGGTCTGCCCGGAGGTGATCGGCTGGCCGGCGCCGATCGTGTGCACGCCGGGCCCGAAGTAGCGCACGTTCGGGTCACCGGGGGAAGGGACGTCGGCCTCGGGCGGGTTGGCGAAGACGAGCATCGGGTGCGGCACCGGGTTGTGGATCTCCGGCTCGAACTCGACCGAGAGGTTGCCCGGCCGGGAGATGGTGAACGTGCAGGTGCTGCCGCTGAAGCTGGTCACGACGGCCGCCGAGTACGGCCTCACCAGGCAGCCGGTGGCGCCCGGCCTCGCCCGGGTCACCCGCACGGTCACGGCGCCGGAGAACGAGAACGACGTCCACGACGTGTCCAGCTCCCGGTTGGTGTCGGTCTTGCGCGCGAGGGACTTGTAGACGAACGACGGCACCGGGCCGCCCGCCTGCTCCACCGTGACCGTGTACTGGTCGGAGGCCGGGATCCCGGCCGGCCCCGGATAGGTGGTCAGCTGGTCGGGCGTGCCCGGCGCCGGGTAGATCTCGCCGTAGGGCAGGGTCGCCCGGTGCGCCGCGATCTCGTCGACGGTGGCCGCCGTCGACGCGGTGATGCTGTTCGCGATGTCGTCGACAACCGGCACGTCACCGCTGATCTGGGTGATGGTGCCGCCGAAGTCGTACTGCTTGCCGGTGTAGGGGGCGCCGTCGGCGTGCGCCGCGCCCGCCGGGACGAGCGCGAGCGCGACCGCGGCGGCGAGGATGGGAAGGCCGCGTGGCATGGGGATACCCGCTTCCTGGTCGTCGGGGCGTCAGCCGAAGCGGCGCTGGAACTTGGCTTCCGGGTCCCACTCGTTCAGGCCCGGCGCGCCGAACGCGGGGGCGAGCACGTAGTGGTCGTAGGTCTCGACCAGCCGGTCGCGGAGCAGGGCGTGGTGGCGGCTCACCTCGGCCGCGTGCGTCGGGTCGTCGACCAGGTTGGTCATTTCGTAGGGATCGTTCTCCAGGTCGAAGAACTGCCACGGCCGGCCGCCGTGCGCGTCCCCGAGGACCGTGTACTTGTACCGCCGGGTCCGGATCCCGCGCCAGGTCTCGTCGTGGAAGGGCAGCCCGGGCCGCATCTCCGCGACGAACTCGAGCAGCACGCCCTCCCGCGGCACGCCACCGGCCTCTCCCCGCACCACGGGGCTCAGGTCGAGCCCGGGCTTGGGCCCGGCGGGCGTCACCCCGGCGAGCCCGAGCAGCGTGGGGAACAGGTCCTCGGTGCAGACCGGATCGGCCACCGTGGCGGCGACGGCGGGACCACCCGAGACGATCAGCGGGACCCCCAGGGACTCCTCCCACGGTCGCTGCTTGGCCAGCAGACCGTGCGACCCGAGCAGCTCGCCGTGGTCGGCGGTGAGCGCGATGACGGTGTTGTCGAGCTGGCCCTTCTCCCGCAGCGAGGCGACCAGCCGACCGATGTTGTCGTCGAGGTTCTCGATCATCGCGTAGTAGACGCGGAGGTCGTCGATCAGGTCGCGGCCGTGCGGTCCGCGCTTGTTGTACTGCTTGCCCAGCTCGACGTTGTCCCGCAGCACGATCTCCCGGTCCCGCCAGCGCTCCAGATACGATTCCGGGGCGGTGAAGATGGGGTGCGGCGGCTCGACCGACAGCACCGTGGCGAAGGGTCCGTCGACCTGGCCGTGGTGCGCGATGGCCAGGTCGAAGAGGCCGTCGGTCTGGAAGCCGTCGATCTTCTGCGGGGTCGGGTCGTCCTCGTTCCAGTAGTACGTGTCCCACGGGTCGTTGCAGATGTCGAACCCGGCGAACCGCTGGAACCGCCCCTGGAACGGCCGCGGGACCGGCGTCCGGGACGCCTTCACCACGTTGTGCCCGGGGTAGTGCCCGAAGTTGCCGTAGAGGTGCCACTTCCCGAACAGCGCCGTCGCGTACCCGGCCTCGTTCAGCTCGTCGGCCAGCGTCCGCTCCGCCGGCGACATCCGCCACTCGATCGACGGGATGAAGCGTGTGTGCGCGTACTCGCCGGTCATCAGCGAGAACCGGTAGGGAACGCAGACCGGATAGGTCGACGAGGCGGCGTCGAACCGGGTGCCGGCGGCGGCGAGCGCGTCGATGTGCGGGGTGCTGACGTTCGGGTCCCCGTAACAGCCCAGCGCCTGGCGCCGCAGCTGGTCGGCGATGATCAGGATGATGTTGGGACGGCTCACTTGATACCTCCGGAGGTCAGGCCGCTCACGAACTTGCGCTGCAGCACCAGGAACAGGAGCACCACGGGCCCGAGCATGAAGATCGCCGCGGCGCTGGTCAGGCCCCAGTCGGTGGAGTACTGGTCCTGGAAGGCGAGGAAGCTCGTCGAGACGGGTCGCAGCTCGGGCGTGTGGATGAAGGTGATCGCCCAGAAGAACTCGTTCCACGACCAGAGCGCGACGATCAGCGCCACGGTGAGGAAACCCGGCCAGGCCAGCGGCAATACCACCCGCCAGGCGATCTGCAGGCTCGACGCGCCGTCGAGCCGGGCCGCCTCGGTGAAGTCCTTCGGGATCTTCAGAAGGAACGACCGCAACAGCAGCGTCGCGAACGGCGCGTCGGTCGCCCAGTAGATGACGATCAACCCGAACAGGTTGTCGGTCAGGTGCAGCTGCGTCCAGAGGAAGAACAACGGCACCAGGAACAGCTGTACGGGCAGCGCGCTGCCCAGGAACAGGTAGGCGACCACCGCCCCGCCACCGGGCACCCGCAGCTGGCTGAGGGCGAAGGCGGCCAGCCCGGCGACGACGCAGGTGCCGATCACCGAGCCCAGACAGATGATCAGGCTGTTGCGCATCGTGGTGGCGAAGTCGCCGCGGGTCCAGGCGTCGACGAAGTTGTCGAGGCTGAACGAGGTCGGCGGCGCGAGCGGGTTGGAACCGATCTCCGCGTTGTTCTTGAACGCGTTGAACAGCACGGCGACGAGCGGCCCGATCGCGAACAGCGCGAGGACGATCAGCACCAGGTAGTGCGTACCCCCGCTGAGCCGCAGGCGACGGCGGCCGCGTCCCGGCGGGTTCGGGGCGACCCCGGCGGGCACCGGTCGGTCGACGGTGGTGGCGCTCATTCGTCCTCCCATCCCTTCTTCCGCATCCACTGGTAGACGGCGAGGATCACCGCGGTCACCAGCGTCATCGACAGGCCCAGCGCCGCCGCGTAGCCGGCGGAGTACTCGTTGAACGCCTGCTTGTACATGAGCGTCGAGACGACCTCGCTGGACCCGGCCGGCCCGCCCTGGGTCATGATGAAGATGTAGTCGAACGCCTTCAGCGACCAGATCACCGTCATCAGCACGATGAACACCATGGTCGGCCGGATGCCGGGCAGCGTGACGTTCCGGTACTGCTGCCAGCGGCTGGCGCCGTCCACCTTGGCCGCGTCGTAGAGCGCCGGATCGACGCCCTGCATCGCGGACAGGAAGATGACCGCGAGGAAGCCCCACCAGTGCCAGTCCACGACGAAGTTGACGGACAGCAGTGAGGTGCTGGTGTCACCCAGCCAGGCCTGGTCGACGCCGAACTGGTGGGCGATGCCGCTGGTCGGCGACAGCAGCATCTTCCACACCGCCGCGTTGACCACGCTGGCCACCACGTACGGGATGAAGTAGAGCGCCCGGAACAGCATCTGGAACCGTCTGACCTGGCTGAGCAGGTAGGCGCCGAGCAGGCCCATCGCCATCGGCACGGTCAGGAACAGCACGAACCAGACGAGGTTGTGCAGCAGCGCCTGGTGGACCTTCGCGTCCCCGAAGGCCTTGACGTAGTTGTCGAGGCCGATGAAGGTGGCTGGTCCGAGCCCGGACCAGTCCGTGAACGAGTAGTAGACGGTGGCCAGGGACGGTCCGAGCACGACGAGCAGGTTGAGCACCAGCAGCGGCGCGAGGAAGGCCCAGCCGACCACCGCCGCGCGCAACCGCGCGCGGCGGGCGCCGGACGCGGTCGGCGGCGCGGCGGTGGCGGTCACTTTCCGGGCCCCTTGGCGGGCAACTGCGGGAGGTTGCCGTTGGCCTTCTCCTCCGTGAACATCTGGTCGAGCTGCTTGCAGTAGGCGGCCGGCGTCAGCTTGCCGGTCAGCACCTGCTCCAGGCCCTCGTAGACGAAGACGTCGGTCTTCGGCGGCCACCAGGTCCACGTGACGAAGCCGTACTGGCCGTCGGCGACCGCCTTGTTGAGCGAGGTGAGCACCCGACCGGCGCGCGGGTCGATGCTCGACGGGATGTCGCCGTCGGCGAAGTCGATCGGGACGTTGTACGTCGACGGGACCTCCGACATCCGCTTCAGCGCGGCGGTCCGGTCGCCGTAGTACCAGTTGAGGTACTCGGCGGCGGCGTCCTTGTTCTTGCTCGCCTCGTTGATCGCCAGCGAGCCACCGATGCCCATCTCGAACAGTGGGTACTTGACCTCGGGCCGCAGCGCGGGCACCGGCATCCAGTCCCAGTCGTTCCCGTTCTTGGCCTTCGCCCCGAAGTACTGGCCGACCTGGCTCATGAACCAGTTGCCCTGCGGGACCATCGCGACCTTGCCCTTGCCGAAGTTGGCGCCGATCTCCTGCGACGGGACGGAGAAGTACTTCTCCACGCTGCCGCCGATCCAGCCCTTGTCGAAGTAGCTCTTGATCAGCGCGACCGCGTCGACGAACACCGGGTCGGTGAACTTGATCTCGCCGGAGAGCGCCTGGCGTAGGGCGTCGGGGCCGGAGTAGTGGTTCCAGAAGACGGTCATGAGCCACTCGCCGGCGGCCTTCCAGTCGACGTTCGACGAGCCGAACGGCACGATGCCCTGGCCTGCGGCCTCGGTGGCCAGCGCCTCCAGCGACGCCCGGTCGGTCGGCTGCTGCCAGCCCTTCTGCGCGAACAGCGTCTTGTTGAAGTAGAGCAGCATGGTGTCGACGCGCATCGGCAGCGCGTAGAGCTTGCCGTCGGTGGTGAACGCCTCGACCGCCCAGCTGGACAGCTTGTCCTTCCAGGCGAACTTCTCGGCGTACGGGGTCAGGTCGGCCAGCACGTGGGCCTTGCTCCACGCGATGGTCTGCGTGGCGCTCGGCCCTCGCACGATGTCCGGGCCGGAGCGCGACTGCAACGCGGTCTGCACCAGGCGGCGCAGGTCATCGCCCTTGTAGAAGGTGGTGTTCAGGTCGATCTTCGGCTTGGCCTTCTCGAAGACCGCGGCCACGTTGTCGGTGAAGTACTTCTGGTTGGCGTCGCCCTGGATGTCCAGCCACAGGTCGACCTTGCCGGTGCCGGTGCCGGCGCCGCCACCACTGTCACCGCTGCAGCCGGAGAGCAGCAGGCTGGGGGTGGTGATACCGAGGGCGGTCAGGCCCGCACCGGCGAGGAACCGCCGGCGACTCAGCGAAGCGGTCACGATGTCTCCTCAACGGAAATGGGGGTGATGCGGACGGACTGCGTGGCGGTGCGTCCCTGTGTGACGAGGAGCGCGACGCCCCCGCAGGTGAGCTCGTCGTCGTCGAGGTCGAACAGCACCTCGTCGTCGACGCTGGCGGTGAGGCGGGTGCCGGCCGCGCGGATGGCGAGCCGGTAGGTGGCCCCGTACTCCCAGGGGAAGTCGCGGCTGGCGAGAACGGTGTCGTGGCGGACCAGTTCGACGCGGTCGCGGCCGGCGAGCCGCAGCGCGTAGTAACGGGTCAGGCCCTGGACCCGCACGGCGAGGCCGGTGGCCTCGGCCAGGTGGGGCGTGACATCGGCGTGGACGGTGTAGTCGCGCCAGCCGCGTTCGCCCTGAATGAGCAGGCCGGTGCCCCGGTTCTGCACGATCCGGAACGGCTCGGGCCAGTGCGGATCCCAGCGGTCGACGGTCTTCACCCAGGCTCGCCGCCACATCGCGTCGCCCGGGGTGCCGTGCCCGGTCCCGGCGGTGGCGGGGCGGGTCAGCGTGAGCGTCGGCGTACCGTCCCAGGTCAGCGACTCCACCTCGACCGCGCCGGTGGCGCGGAGGCCGACGTAGGTGATCGGCTGGCCGCCGAGATCCGGCACCGTCCAGCGGATCTCGTCGCCGGCCGCGGCCGGGCCCTCGACCCAGTTCAGCGCGTCGCCGTCGTCGGCATAGTGCCCGACGACCGGGCGGACCTCGACGCCCGTGCCGGCGCGCAGCCGCGCGTGGATGGTCTGTCCGCTGTAGAGAGTGGGGCTGGCGATGAGGCCGTAGATGGGCATGGCGCGCGCTTCCGCCGGGATGAACGTCGGCGTCGCGACGGTGATGGCGGGTGTGGTCGGTTCGACGGCCAGCCGCCCGCCCGGGTTGTGCACCCGGGCCGCGCCGGACAGGACCGTGAATCCCTGCACGCTGCCCGGGAGCGAGAAGTGGAACCGGGCGCCGTTCTTCGTCAGGTCGCGTTCCGGCTGCCTCGCCCAGGCCCGGCCGTGGCGGGCGAGCGTGAGCGCCTCCCGGGCCACGTCGGTGATCGTCGACCCGCCGTCGGTGCTGGGCAGGTACATCCGGTCGGCGACCGGCCCGCGGTAGTCCGGCTCGGCTCCGTCGATGCCGGCGAGGCCGCCGAACACGCCACAGATGGCGCCGACGTCGCCCGCGTTGGAGTCGGTGTCCCAGCCGGAGGTGTTGACCACCGTCATGGCGGGCAGGAACGCGCCGCCGCTGCGGGCCACCGCGTGGATCACGGTGGCGTGGTTGGGCACCACGTGGCAGTTGCCGCCGTAGCTCTCGTAGCCGTAGCGGGCGTCGATCCGGGCCCGGGTGGTCTTCCAGTCGGCGTCGGCGGCGGTCCACTCCCGCACGTCGGCGATGACCCGGTGGATCAGGCTGTCCTTCGGGATCAGCGCGACCGCGGTGTCGAGGAGACGCTCCATGTCGGTCTCGGTGAACGCGCCGGCGACCAGGGCGGCCACCACCCGGGCCGCGTGGATGGACTCGCCGTCGTGGCTCACCCGGGCGGCCCGCTCGGCCAGGTCAGCGGCCGCCTCCGGGTCGCCGGGGCGGGTCATCGCGAAGCCCTCGACGAAGATCTGCGCGCCGACCTGTTCGGCCACGACCACGCCGTTGCGGGCGATCGACCCGCTGTCCGGCGCGAGGACCCCGTCCTTGAGATGCAGGTACGCGGTGTGCTCGGTGGAGTTGCCCACCCCGCCCCACCACAGCACCGATTGCCCCTCGGCGATCTCGTTGAGCCACGTCTGCCCGATCTGGGCCGATGTCGGCTCGGTGCCGTGGTCGCGCAGCGCCCGGGGGAACATGAAGGTGCCGCTGATGTCGTCGTCGGTGACCACCAGGAGGTGGTTCTTCAAGGCGAGGTCGGTGCGGTGGTTCACGTAGCCGGTGATGTCGCCCAGCTCGGCCTGGATCCGCTCGAAGCGCCAGCCCTCGAAGGGCCGGCCGAGGTAGACCGCGATCACCTTGCCGAGCACGCCGGCGTAGACGCGCTCCTCGTAGTCGTCAGGGAAGTCGGTCATCAGAAGGGAACCCCCGCTCGCAGGATGACGTTGGCGAAGGGCGTCGCCTCGCCGGTACGGATGACGGCGCACGCGCTGCGGCAGGCCGCCTTGAGGATGTCGTGGCTCGTGGTCTTCAGTGGGATGCCGGCGAGGCCGGTGTGCAGCCCGGCGAGGATGCCGGCGTCGGTCAGCTCCTCGGCGACGGTGGCCTCCTCGACGACCAGCTCGGCGGTGACCGCGGCTAGCACCGGCAGGAAGGTCGGGACGCCGCGGGTGACCCCGAGGTGGACGATCTCGACGCCGGGCGGGACCGGCAGCCCGGCGTCGGCGATGACGATGGTGTCGGTGTGCCCCATCCCGGCGACCAGCGCGGCGATCCGGGGGTGCCAGAGGCCGCTGTCACGCATGGCTGGCCTCGGAGTACGTGGCGCGGAACCGGTCCAGGTCGGCTCTCGTGGGCAGCGCGGACTGGGCACCCATCCGGGTGGTGGCCAGCGCTCCTGCCGCGCAGCCGCGGTGTACCGCCTCGGGGAGGCTCTGACCGTCGGCCAGCGACGCGGCGAGCGCGCCGACGAAGCTGTCGCCCGCGCCGGTCGTGTCGACCGCGTCGACCGGGAAGGCCGCGTGGGCGGTGACGCCCACCGCGTCGGCGTGCACCGCGCCGCGCTCCCCCAGCGTGATGACGCAGGCGGCCGGGCCGTGCGTGCGCAGGCCGGCCGCGAGGGCGGCCCAGTCGGTGGTCGGGACACCGGCCAGCCGCAGCGCCTCGCCCTCGTTGACCACCAGCACGTCGACGTGGCGCAGCAGGGTGGCCATCGTGGGCGGAACCGGGTCGGGCAGGGGCGCGGCGTTGAGCACCACCCGCGCGCCGGCGTCACGGGCGTGCCGGGCGGCGGCAAGGCAGGTCGCCAGCGGGATCTCGAGCTGCAGCACGAGCACCGCGTCGGAGCTGAGCGTGGCCGGCAGGGCGGCTAGCGCGTCGTCGGTCAGCCGGGCGTTCGCCCCGGGCGCGACGACGACGGTGTTCTCGCCGGCCGTGTCGACGACGATGAGTGCCACGCCGGTCGCGATGCCGGCCACCGTGGTCAGATGGTCGGGCGGCAACCCTTCGGCGGCGAGCGCGGCGCGCACGTCGGCGCCGAACCGGTCGTCGCCGACCGCGGCGAAGAACAGTGTGTCGGCGCCCAGCCGGCGGGCCGCGACGGCCTGGTTGGAGCCCTTGCCGCCGGGGCGTGCGGCGACCTCGTCGCCGAGCACCGTCTCGCCCGGCGTGGGCAGGTGCGGGACGGCGACCCCGAGGTCGAGGTTGGCGCTGCCGACGACCACGACGCGGCTCATGACCTGTCTCCCTCGCTCGGCGAGTCACCGCCGGGTGGATCCGGACACCCGCACGAGCCGCGCCGGATCAGCGCGACCGGCAGGACGTCGGTCGGGCTGGTCGTGCCCGCGTGCTGGGCGAGCAGATGGGACAGCGCGGCCCGGCCGATCGCGGCGAACGGCTGCGCCATGGTGGTCAGCGCGGGGGTCGAGTAGGCGGCGCCGGGGATACCGTCGAACGAGGCGACCGCGATGTCGTCCGGGCAGCGTCGGCCGGTCTCGCTGATCGCACGGAGAACCCCGACGGCCTGCTCGTCGCTGGCCACGAAGATGGCGTCCGGCGGCTCGGGCCGGGACAGCAACTCGCGGGCGGCCCGGTAGCCGGCGCGCCGGCCGAACTCGGACTGCACGACCGACATCGCCCGGCGGGTGACGCCCTCGTCGGAGAGGGCGTCACGCCAGCCGCTGACCCGGTCGTGGGCCGGCATGACGTCTTCGGGCCCGCCGATGCAGGCGATGCGGCGGCGGCCGTGCTCCATCAGGTGCCGGGTCGCCAGGTAGGCCCCGCCCCGGTTGTCGACCAGCACGCTGGGGGCGGTGGCGCCGGGCACCTGGCGGTCGAGCGAAACCCAGGGGGTGCGCGAGCGCTGCAGATCGGGGAGAAACCCGGCCGACCCGTGCGCCGGGACGATGAACAGCCCGTCGACCTGCCGGGCGAGGAAGGTGCGCACGTAGGTCGTCTGCCGCTCGTCGTTCTCCGCGGCGTTGCCGATCAGCAGCGTGTAGCCCTTCGCGAACGACTCCTCCTCGATCGCGCGAGCCAGCGCGGCGAAGTAGGGGTTGGCGTTGTCGGGGATGACCAGGCCGAGGGTCATCGTGCGGCTCATCCGCAGCGACCGGGCGATGCCGTTGGGACGGTAGCCGAGCTGCTCGACCGCGGCGAGCACTTTCGCCCGGGTCTGTGCCGACACGGGGCGCGGCCCGCCATTAAGGACATAACTCACCACCGCTGGCGACGTGCCCGCCAGGCGGGCCACGTCCGTCCGCCGAACCGTCACAGGGACCTCCGGTCAACACGAGTTGCGCTCGATGTGCCAGAGGTCATGTGACGGGCACGTTAACGGAAGCAACACGTGTTGAGTACCCGTGACCCGACCGAGACCTGTGATGACCCGACCCCGTTCGGTGCCCCACAACACGATCATGGCGGCGAACGGCCTCACGTGCGCCGCTGCGGATGACAAATCCTTCGGAAGCCTGACCTGTTCCTACGGCGGAGGCGTTCTCCGTTACGTCTTCGAAAACGAACGCCGTGCACCATCGTGCGCTATCGAGTCAGCCGCGCCCGGCCGGCCGGCGAATGCGCCGCCACGAAGCTCGGTGACCCGAGATGCCGGGCGGCGCTAGCAGGGCCCCGGCAAAGTCGTGCCGGCGGACAGCCGGCGGCCGGCCGGGACTCTGTGTGGATCGGACCGGGGGGTAGCTGCCCGCGACCTGTCACGATGGTGCTCCTGGTGGCGACGGTGGTTCGGCTGGATGTGCTCGGGCGCGAGTGGCGTCGGAGATGGCGACCCCGGCGAGGACTGCGGTGGCGGCGAGGGCGACCAGCAGTGGCGGCAGGAGGAGCATCGCCGGTGTCAGGGCGGCCAGCACGACGAGGCCGATCGGTCGATCGCGGGATACGCGGGCGAAGACCGCGTACTCGAAGCCGGCGCGCCCGGCGAGGAAGAGCGCGGGTCCGCCGAAAATGACGGCGATCCAGGCCGGTGGCGTATGTCCGAACGGGTGGGTGATGACGAGTTCGTCGCCGACGGCGGTGACGACGATGCCGGCCACCATGACCAGGTGGGCGTATGACGTCGATCCGGCAAGGCGGGCCGGGTCGGGGGCCGTTTTGATGGCTGCGGCCGCCAGTTCCCCGGCGCGGTAGATGTAGATCCGCCACAGCAGCACGGTGGTGGCGATCGTCACGAGGAACGCAGCGGTCCGGTCGGGCGTGAAGGCGGTGCCGCGAAGCGCCAGTCCGGTGACCAGGATCAACTCGCCGAGCGCGATGATGTAGAACTGCCGGTAGCGCTCGGACAGGTGTTCGGCCACGGTCGGCAAATCCGACGGGGGGGTGCGGCCGATCCCCGGCGTGGGGTAGCGGAGCGCGTATGCGGCGTAGCCCACGGCCAGCGCGAGTGTCCACAGCGCCACACGCGCCGTCCCATGCGAGAGCGCCCCGGCGATCCACGGCACCGCGGCCACGCCGTACCAGAACAGTATCCGCGCGGAGGTGCGCCGCGATGCGTGGCCCCGCAGGGCGATCACAAGGAAGATGTTGGTGCCGATGAATAGGGCGACGAATACCCCTGCGAAGACCAGGCCCTGCCTGCCGAACGCGTCGGGCAGCGCGATCGCGATCACCAGGCTGCCCACCAAAGTCGCGATGACCAGCAGCTGCATCGCCGGTTGTTGCGGGTCGAACCTGTCGGTTATCCACGCCGTGTTGAACCAGATTCGCCACACTGTCAGCAGCAGCAACAGCGTCCGGAAGGCGCCGCTCCAGGTGAGATCCTGGATCAGCGCGTGCGAGAGTTGGGTGAGCGCGAAGACAAACGCCAGGTCGAAGAACAGCTCCAGGAACGTTGCCATCTGCGGATCCCCAGGCAAGCGCACCAGCTCGCCCGCCCTGCTCGTCGTCATCGGCTCGCCCGTTCTGTCGGCTTCGTGGCAGCGCTGAAGCAGTCGTACCACGCTGCCGCGCCTCCCGGTGCCGACAAGACGATGCCCAGGGTCCTCGCAACGAGTGACGAGCTGACGCGGCGTGGCGGGTGGGCCAAGCAGTTTGGGTGAGTCTGAATCGAGAGTCATGCCCGCGCAGGGCCCCGGTAAAGTCGTCAGGTGATGCCGAGTAGGGCCAGGGGCCGGGTGCTGTCGCGGGCGTGATGTCGGTTGGCGGCGGCGATGTTGGCGATTCCGGCGGTGCGGAGGGCGCCGATGGCGGCGTTGCGTAGGGCGGCCATGACCTCAGGCCCGGTTCCGGTGCGAATCTGGCAGCAGTCTTCGTCGTAGGTGACGTCCCGCACCCAGTGGATCTTGTTTTCGATGGACCAGTGGCCGCGGATCCACGTGGCCAGTTGCGCCGGTTTCGCTTGGTGCGCGCGCAGGTCGGTGATGGCGTAGACGGTCTCGGTGGTGAAGCGTTTCGGCTGGTCCAGGCGACGTCTGCGGCGGCGGATCTGCAGTGCTTGGGCGGCGTGTGGGAAGTCGATGCCGGTGGAGAGGGTCAGGACCTTCAAGGTGCGGATCTCGCGGCGGCCGTGCCCGCGGTCGGTGTCGCGGGTGGCGTCCGGCACGGCCCGCCAGGGCAGGCCAGCGAGCTGGCTGTGCAGGCTCGGCTGGTTGCCCTTGACGGTCAGGATCCAGTGCGCGCCGCGTTCGGCGAGGTAGTCGACGTGCTCACGCTGGCAGTGCAGCGCGTCGGCGGTGATCACGGTGTCGCGCAGGTCGCCGATCTGGTCGAGCAGCGGCTGTAGACGCGATTCAAGGCCGTTCAGGGCACCCCGCTGCTCCCAAGCTGCTCCCCCAAACCGGGCTCGCACCGGGCCCCCGACCGCCAACCGCCGACCGATCATGAGCTGGACAGTTATTGCTGCCCCAACCGCAATAACTGTTGTACACAAACACACCTGCCCCAAGTAAAAATCTCAAGGTGAGGTCGTCCGGGTCAGGTCGATGATTCGCGCCCGTGTCGGCCCGGGTGCCTCGGCCGGCTCTCAGCCGCAGGTGCTGGAACGGTAAGGTCACGGAGTCCAAGTGATTGGTTCGGGAGCCCCTGCTGGCGTATATTCCACCGCAGTCGGCTTTCCGTCCTTGGGTACCTTGAACTCAAGCCAACCACGAACGCAGGTCCCGACCTTAATTTCCTTCCGGTCGGGATACTCGGGCTTCATGCCTTTGCCGCCAGCGTGGCCAGTGCTTTTGATTGAAGCGTCCCCGAATTTCAATACCCAGTTTGAGGTGCCAATCGAGACAGCGGAGTATCCCTTGGGTAGTTTTTTGAGGCAGTATTTGAGGTCGATCGCGCCATAGACATAGGCACTATCTGATGGCTTTCCGAATTGCGTGGCGTTGTGCTTGTAACCGTAGAACGTGATGATCGAGGTGTTCTCGTCAAAGGGAATCGCATCGCCAAGCTTGTTCCCTGCGGGTGCCGAGGGCGGCGGGGTCGATGGGACCCCGCTGGCGCTTTGGCTCGGAGCGCTCGCCGCGCCGGACTCGGTGGCTCCTCCGCATCCCGCCACTGTCATGGCCACCGCGACCACGATGGAGGGGATCATGGTCTGCCTCAAGTGCACCCTTTTGCTCCTATGCTCAGCTTGACGATCTATGTACTGCCGATCGGCCGCGCCTCGACGCCCAGCCAAGGACGACCTTCGGGGACATCTACCGACGGCCGGGAGGGCCGGCGGATCGCGGCTAGCTAGGGAAGCTAGCCCATCGACTATCTTCCCTGGGGTCTAGGCAGGCGGTCAGGGTCTTGCGAGGCGGACCAGGAAGACCGTGGCGGCGATGAGGATTAGCAGGGGTCGGCCCCGTATGTCACATGTACGACCTCGCCCATGCTGGTCAAAGGCGGAGGGCCCGGAAGTAAACAAGTTGTCCGCCATAGGTTGAACATGTCACTGCCGGTATCGACGAACCATCCGCTCATCGGCATGTCCGCGCACGTCGCGCGCACCGCACGGCCATCGCGCAACGTGACGCTCGCTTCGGGGCAGATGTGCACGTTGACAACCACGAACTCTGTCAAGTTCCGGAGAAGCTCGGGACCCTCGGGCGCAAGCCACAGAATCGCACGTCCGCTACGGGCGGCGCTGCACCTCCCGGGCGGCGTCCGTGGCACGTCGAGCCGCCTTTGCGCGCAGCTGCTCCTCTTCGGACCGATCGAGGACGTCCTCAGTACAGCGATGGCGGTCTAGCGGATCTCCTCGTCGGGCAGTCGTAGACCGTCCCGCCTCCCCGGACGGGGCCAAGGTGGAGCGTCCTACCGGACGAGTTTCAATGGCGGCTGTCAAGCGGGCTGTGCGGTGGCGGGTCTCCTCGGCGGACAGGCTTGTTCCTGCCCGATGGTTCTCGGTCGGGTCAAGGCTCGCCGGAGGCGACCGCGTAGCGGCTTGGCCTTGACCTGGCCGGGGTTCTCGGGCAGCCCTTGAGGTGCCCGGCCGAGGAGACCTGTTGCGGTCTCTGAGGGAGGGTTGGGGTGCGGGGCAGCGCCCCGCCGAGGGTGGGGAGCGGGAATGATCCCTCTGTGAAGAGCCTTACCGAACTTGCTCTCGATCTCTGCTCTGACCTTGAAGATCCGGAGCGACCGGGTAGTCGCATCAACGACGCGACGCGGGACCCCGCGTGTGCCTGTCGGTTTGTCCGCCCGGCCGACACCCGGCCCATAGCCTGGCTGCATGACCGAATCGGACGGGCGGTCGCAGAGCGTCCGCACGGTGATCGTGGCCGGTTGCGTCAACGTCGCTGTCGCCGCGGCCAAGGTGGTTGCGGGTCTGCTCTCGGGGTCGGCGGCCATGCTGTCGGAAGCCGCGCATTCGTTTGCCGACACCACGACCGAGGTGCTGCTGTTCGTGGCGCTGCGTCGTGGCGGACGCCGGGCCGATCCCGGGCGCCCTTTCGGCTACGGTCGGGAGAGCTACATCTGGGCCCTGCTCGCCGCGGTCTTCACCTTCGTCAGCGGTGCCGGCTTCTCCATCACCCACGGCGTGCACGTCATCGCAGCGGCCAAGGAGACCGGAGATTACTTCGTCTCGTACGCGGTGCTGGTCGTCTCCTTCGTCCTGGAGTCGGTGTCCCTGATGCGGACGGTGCGCCAGGCACGGCGCCGGGCCAAGCGCTGGGGCATCAGCCCGGCTAGGGTCCTGCGGCGCACGCCCAACACCGCCATCAAGGCGGTGTTCCTGGAGGACAGCGCCGCCCTGATCGGCCTGGGGATAGCTGGTGCAGGCCTGGGGCTTGCCGAGTGGACTGGTGATGCGGTGTGGGATGGCATCGCATCGGTCGCCATCGGTGTACTGCTCCTCGTGGTGGCCACCATTCTGGCCCGCAACAATCTCGCCCTGCTCGTCGGCCGGTCAGCAAGGGAGCCAGTTCAGGACGAGATTCGCCGGGAATTGGCCGCCCTGCCAAACGTGCAAGCCATTGTGGAGCTGCTGACCCTGCAGCTCGGCCCCGATGACATCCTCGTTGTCGCGAAGATCGACTTTGCCGACCAGGTCAGGGCCGCTGACATCGAGGACGTGGCTGACGAGGCCAGACGACGGCTCACCGCGCGTAACCCGGCGATCCGGTTCGTCTTCCTCGTCCCGACGGGCGCCGGCTCCTGACCCGCGGGCAGTTGATGACGGCTCGGCAGACGGCGTCCTGCGCGCTGCGCCGGCGTCGTAGAGCAGCCGCCGCGCCGCGAGGTCGATGTTGTACCGCCACGGGCGCGGCGGCCTGGTCTCGGCAGTCTCTCGTGGCCCCGACTGGCCCCTTGTTGCCCTCGCCCCACGGCACGCTGGATGACTCGCCGCGGCTGCCGGCCGCAAAGCGGTCGCTGACCTTCGCCTGTCAGCCATGCCTGGGCGAGTGTCGGGAGAGCGGGCCAGTCAGCTTTCGAAGATCCGGCGACGTCCTTCTCGGCTAATCGCCTTGAGCGTGGCAGGCGGCGCGGCGGGCGACGGCCAGATCTGCAGCAGGTACTCGTCAACAACCTCGCAGTAATCCCTGCTGCTATTTCCAGCTTCGTCCATCCCCCGGCAGTGGTAGCGCATCCGGTACGAGCCGGGCCCGGCCGACAGCCGCGGCAGCGTGTGTGACTTTTCTCCGGCCCATTGAAAGAGCCTCAACTCCGACCGGAGCGCCTCGAACGGCACCTCCACCACGTCTTCAAACCCCTCCAGGTCAGGCCCTGGGTCGCCATCGTTGACCCTCACCGTGAACCCGACGGTGCCGGTATGGCGACCCGTGACGAGGAAAACTTCGCCCGGAGAGGTGGCGATGAGGCCGGTCGGGCGCCTGCCGAAGAACACGTTAGCCCAATCGGTCCGACCCCAAGATTGATCATCGGCGATCTCGAGGAAGCCGTAGTGCACTCCGATATGCGCTCGAAACTCCGCCACGCCGCGACAGTAATGCACCCCACCCAAGGCGCTAGCTGCACACTCTGCCACGACCAGCGGACCCCCTCAGGCACTGGATCTACCTGCGCAAGAACGGCCGGTGGACGGCGGCGTACTTCGTGTCCAAGCCCGGCGGCGGGGGTCGCACCGCTACGTTTACGGTCGCTCGCCGCAGGAAGTCGAGACGAAGCTGCTCACCGTAGGTGTGGCGCGGGAGGGGCGACCCGACGCACTCGGCGTGGCACCTGAGAAGCCCAATTCAGCCCGCAACCTTGTAGCATGCGGCGGACGACGGCCGGCAGCCGGAGCGCGGCTCTGGTACGACTCGGCGTGCGGCACCGCCGGGTCGGCGGCCGCGGCGCCGGACAGGTCGGGCCGGGGTGAGAGAGGAACCTGCTCGGCGTGTTCCACGGACCAGACCAGATTCGGATGACCGGCGGAAACCCAATTCGCGGGGCCTCAGGCGCCAAGGGCGGGGCGTCAGGCGCCGGAGATGTGGGACGCGGAGCTAGCTAAGGCGGTGCGGCAGGTTGCCGTGCTGCGCACCGGGTTCTACGTTGTCGTGCTGCTGATCGCGCTCGGTGGCCAGGTGTCCGGGGCGATGGAAGGGCTCGGCATGCCGTGGTACGTCGCCCTTCCCGCGGTTGGGGCGTTGGAGCTGGGCGGCGTCGTGGTGCTGGCGAACGCTGACGTACGCCGTCGGCTTGGCGAAGGGGCGATGCTGTCCCGGGTGTTGTCAGCCGGCATCGCCACCGCCGCGGTCGTCTTCAACTGGCTGGCTCACAGCAACCACCTCGAAGGCGGTTTCTACGCCGGCATGTCGCTGCTCGGTTATCTGGTGTGGCTGATGAGCAGCGAGAATCAGCGCCGGGACCGACTGCGCGCCAGGCAGCAGCTGCCACCCACGACGCCGGGGTACGAACCGGTCGGGCACTGGTTGCGACACCCGTGGCTGACCCGCCGCGCCCGCTCGTTGGCCAAGGCCGATCCCGGCCTTGGGCTGTACGCCTCGCTCGACGCGGCCCGTGCGCAGATTCGCGCCGAGCGGCGGCAGGCGGCGCTCAGAAAGGTGTTGCGCCGCAAAATCAGCCGAGCACTGGACGCCACGACCGCGGACATCGCCTTGGCGGTGTACGACCTCGACGAGATCGCCCTGCGGCTGGCCGAGCAGGCGGACTACGACGGGCTCACCGCGCTGATCGCCGCCGATCTGGCACCAGCGCGTGTGCTGGCCGGGAACCTGCCGGCTGGCGGCCGCCGCCGGCGGTGGCGTCGGGCCGGGCACCCCGACCCCGTCGCGCTAGCCTCGGCCGCGCGGCTGCTCGCCGACGCCCCGGAGCGGCTGATCACCCACGCCCCCGAGCCCCTCATGGACGCGGCCCCGGTAGCCCCTGCCGCGGACGAGGCCTCCGGCGGCTCAACGCGGCCAGAGTCAGCCGGGGACGCCGTTCAGCAGCCGGGCGACGGTGACGAGCGACCGGGATCGGAGCGGTCCCGGGCGGCGACGCCGGACCGTACCGACCGGCAGCTGGAGCGGCCCGAAGGCAAGAGTCAGCCCACCTCGACCACGGATCAGCCCGACGCGCCCCGCGCCTCCGACTGGGTGGCGCTGCACGCGGAACTCGCCCCGCTCCTGCCGGCAGCCCCACCGAAACGAACGCCGCGCAACACACCAGGCCGGTCGGCCGCCAGCCGGGCAGAACCGCCGTCGACCACGGACGCGCCAGGCTCCGTCGCGGAGCCGGCCGACACCGCGCCGGCGGCGACGACCCGCCGCGCGGCACCGACGCCGCGAACCGCGACGGGACGGGCAGGTGTCGCCCGAGTCGCCGACCTGGCAGGCGAGGTGCCGATCGCGGAAGTCACGCGAGAGTTGCCCCTGGTGGACGGGCGGGACCTGCCGGATCTGGTAACCACCGCGGCGAGCCGCACCACACCACCCGTCGCGGCCGCCGAGGCGGTGGAGAAGGCCACCGAGCAACGACCAACGTCGCGACCACGGCAGCGCCGGCGCGACGACGGGGACCCGCGGCCGAGTTCGGAGACCGTCCGGCGCCGGTCGAACACACAGTCGGCCGAGGCCGGTCGGCCCTGACGGAAAGATCCCCAATGGCCTGATCAACAAATACTCCCCGGCGGCGTAGCTGAAACCGAGGAGGCGTGTCCGGGTTCCCCGCGGCGCTTGATCATGAAGTTCGCGCTCCTGCGGTCCAGCCCCCTGCCGAAGAGCCGGCCCGGCGCAGCGACGGCCCCGCCGGGGTCGCGCCCGCCCAACCACACAGCGTGTCAACGAGGGCCCCGGCAAAGTCCCTGCGGAGGCCGGGAACCGCGCGATGGAACGCGACCCAGCCCCCGCATTACTCAAGGGCCCAGCTCAAGGCAGGCCGCCGGTCAGGCTCCCAGGAGCCCGCCATCCACGCTGGCCTGCGCGTCGCCGTTGACACCGAGGTCCCCCGCGATGCTGCCGATGCCGTGCACCGTGCCGCCCAGGTTGCCGGTCACGCCACCGACACCGAGCCCACCGACCGTGCCGTCGAGAGTCCCGCCGAGGTCACCGGTGACGCCGCCAGCCAGGCCGGTCACGCCATGCACCGTGCCATCCAGATCGCCGGTCACGCCACCGACACCGAGCCCACCGACCGTGCCGTCGAGAGTCCCGCCGAGGTCACCGGTGACGCCGCCGGCCAGGCCGGTCACGCCATGCACCGTGCCGCCCAGATCGCCCGCCACGCCACCGACACCGAGCCCACCGACCGCGCCGTCGAGAGTCCCGCCGAGGTCACCGGTCACGCCGCTGACACCGAGTCCACCGACGGTGTTGTCCAGGGTGCCGGTCACGCTGCTGAGGCTCACGCTGTCGAGGGTGGCGCCCACGTCGCCGGTCACACCGGTGAGGCCGAGGCCGCCCAAGGTGCCCTCGATGGTGCCGGCCACGCCGCCGAGCGCCAGTGCGTCGACGGTGGCACCCGCGCTAGCTCCGAGGCTGTCTCCGGCCAGAAGGGACGTGACGCCCTGGACAGGAACATAGTCGGCGACCAGCGGAACAATGTCCTGCACATCGGCCGGGGTCACGTCGTTGATGCCCGCGCCGTCCAGCGCACCTTGCGGGTCCGCCTCGTACGCCGCCCGGGCGTCGACGTTGGTGAGCAGGCTGAATACGAAGTCCTGCAGGGTCTGCGGCGCCACCGTCTCAGCGGTTACGCCCATCTCGCCGGTCGACCCCGCGTTGGCGGTGGACTCCAGACTGGTCGTCGAGTTCGCGTCGGCAGTTACCCCCGTGTTGCCGGTCCAATCGGCGGCAGAGGTGGAGTTCACGTCGGCGGTTGAGTTTGTGCGGGCGCTTTCGCTCATGTTGCCGGTCCCCTCGATGACTGTTCTAGGACGTGGGTCCGGGCAAGATCGTCCGACCCACGATCGACCGTAGGTTGAACAGCGGTATCGGGCATCGGGGGTGAACCCCAGCCCTGCCTCGCCGGGTTAGGGCATGGGTGGCGCTCGGCGTTAGGGGATTACCGGGTTCTTGCGCGAAAGCCCCCGTCGATAGCCCCAGTGTGGTGATGCGCAGCAGCCGGTCGGCGAGTCGGCCTCGCCTCGCCCGGTTCCCCGCCTCAGCGTCCGGCGCCTACCCGGCACGGCGCAGTTTGTGGAAGGGCTGCTGTCGAACACAGAACGCGAGACCTGCTGGTCGTTGGCTGAACGGGCTGGTCACGCCGATCCGCAGGCGATGCAGCGGTTGCTGCGTACGGCCGTGCGGGACCCGGACACCGTCCGCGATGACGTGCGTGACTGGCTGGTCGAGCAGCTCGGCCACCCCTGACGCGGTGCTAGTCACCGACGAGACGGTCGTCGTCACGTCGACCGGGGGTCACCGAGTCGGGGGGCTCCCTGATCCTGATGCCCGCGGAGCAGGCCGCTCAGGTCCGTTCGATGACCGACGGCGACCCGGCCACCTGGATGGTGACCGGGCCGCCGTCGTACAGGACGCACGCTACGGGACGCGTGCTACGGCGCCCCGTGTACGCGCTACCGGAGCGGGTCGAGCGAGAAGTCCTGCGTGACCGTCTTGCCAGCCTTGAGCGTGACCTTCGCCGTTTCAGGCGCGTAGCCCTGGACCGCGACGACCAGCGTGAGCGGGCTCACCGTCGAGTTGATCCAGTAGGCGTACGTACCGTCGTCCTCGGTGACCAGCGTCTGGCGGTATCCCTTGCCGCCGGTCACCTGGACGATGGCGCCACCCAACGGCTCGCCGGTGGCCGCCGAGGTGACGGTGCCGGTGACCTTGCCCCACGTCTTCGGGGCGGTGACGTTCATCGACACCGGCACCTCACCCACGCTGTACGGCGTGTTGGTGCTGGCACTGATCGCGGCGGAGTACGCGCCCGGCTGGTCGACGTCGGCCGACATGGTCGCCTCCACCGTGACCGACTCGCCCGGCGCGAGCGTGACGGACGGCCTGTCGAAGGACACCCAGTCCGCGGGAGCGCCGCCCGTGCTACCCGTCACGTTCATCACGATGTGCATGTCCGGGAAGCCGATCGAGGACGTGTCGGCCGGTTCGGAGATGCCGCAGTCCACCGAGGCGATGTACGACGGAGCCGTCTGGCCGGCGTTGTTCGAGCCGATGAAGAAGTAGCCATCGGCAGGGACGCTCACCTCGACCACCAGGGTGGCACCGGACGGGACCGCGCCCTCGACCGGGACCGTCACCAGAGTGCCGTTACCGGCTGGGACCGTGGCGTCGGCCGAGCCGATGAGCGTCATGTTGGCGTACCGCAGCTCGCCCTCGAGCGTGTAGAGGTTGACCGTGAGCGGCTGGCTCCCCTGGTTCGTCTCCACCCCGAACGACACGCTCGACACGTCCAGGCCGTTGAGCCCGAAGTCGGCGAGCGTGAACGTCCGCAGGTACGAGTTGTTCCGGGTGGTGAGGCCGTTGTTGCACGACGCCGAGTTGCCGGTCATGATCGCCTGCGACGCGGAGTGCGTGATGGTCATCTCGTCGGCCGGGACCGGCGCCGCCTGAGGCGTCATCGTCTGGCCCTTGACGTTCGAACGCGACATCGACGAGCCGGCCGCCGACAGCTTCCCCTTCGGGGCCGCCGACGCCGGGACGGTCGCCTTACCCTTCACCGCCGTGAGAGCACCCGTGGCGAGCGGCGCGAACTCGCCGCTGCGGGCTTCCAGTTCGACCGACGCCGGGGCGGTGCCCTTGTTGGTGATCGTGAGATCCTCGGTGTGCGAACCGCCCATTGGCAGTTCGGCGTGCGTGTCGCCGTCCGAAGCGATGGTCACCATGCCCGCGGCCAGCGCGGCGTCGAACCTCACGGTGCTGTCCTCGGTAACCATGACCGAGCCGGTGGCAGCCTCGTACTTCGGCGCCGTGATCTTGACCGAGTAGCCTCCGGTGAGGACCGACGTCGAGTACGCGCCGTCCGCTCCGGTGGTCACGGTCTTGCTCTGGGCCTCGGAGGAGACCGCCACGGTCGCGCCGGAGATCGGCGCACCCGTGTTCCGGTCGGTCACCGTGCCGGCCACCGTGCCTCGTGGCGCGGAGTCGTAGTGGATCGACATTCCGGCGTTGATCGCCGGGGTGTTGTAGGAGAACTGATGGGCGATGGTGCCGTTCTCGTTCTCGATACCCACCGTGGCCGAGCTGCCGGCCGCCGCTCCGCCCGAGTTCGCCCCGTAGCCGAGCTCGATCTCACCGTTCTCCAGCAGGGTCGCGGAGAAGTTCGTCCGCTCGGCGCGGTTGGCGTAGAACGTGACGTTCCGGAACTCGAGGACGAACGCGTCCACGCCGTCGACCTGGGTGGTCGCGGTGTAGAGGCCCGACGAGGCGTCGAAGTACAGGTCGTCCCACAGCGGGTAGATCGCGGCGTTAGGTGCGGCACTGTTCGGGATCGCGGTGTTGCTGTATGCGCTCGAGAGCCCGGCGAAGTTCACGTGGCCGTTGGTGGTCACGTACGCCGTCGTGTAGTCGCCCTCGTAGTACGGGAACGAGAACGGCAGCGGGACCGTGGCCGCCGCGTCGTCACCGCTCAGGTTCACCTGGGTGTCACCCGTGGCGGCCCCGTCGCTGCCGACAGTGCAGAAGTACCCGAAGTCGTCGTACCGACGGGCGATCTCGGCGGTGACCGTCTCGTCACCGTCGACGACGACCTCCTGCGAGAACGTGCTCGTGCAGGTGCCGCCCTCGATCGAGATCGTGTAGGTGCCCTCGGGCACGTCGGCGAACGCGAACGCGCCGTTGGCGTCGGTGGTGACCGGGCCGATCGGTGCGGAGATGCTCACCGTGGTGCCGACGAACGGGTTGCCCGTGGCGACGTCCGTGACGGTGCCGGACACGGTGTGGCGTGGCGCGGCCTCGAGGTCGATGTCCACAGTGGTGGTCGCATCGACGGTGACCGTGGCGCCGGTCGGGGCAGACGGCAGGTAGCCGAACGCCGAGGCCGAGACCTGGTAGTCGCCCACGGCAACGCGGGCGGAGTACGTGCCGTCCGTGCCGGTGGTGACGGTACGGTCGTGCTCGCCGTCGACCGTCACGCGCGCCCCGCTGATCGGGTCGCCGTCGGTCTCGGTGACGGTGCCGGCAACGGTGCCCATGTCACCGATCGGCGCAGCGTCGATCAGCGCGGCCAGGTCGAGCGTGCCCTCGCCGTAGACGTTGTTGTTCTCGGCGGTGCCGCCGCACGAGGTGTCGTCGACGTTGTGGGCGGTCTGGTTCAGCAGTTCCCAGGTGCCCGGAATGTCGCCGATCAGTGCCGGTGCGGCGCTCCACAGTACGGCGACGGCGCCGGCGAGGTGCGGGGCGGCCATCGAGGTGCCGTTGTAGACGGCGTACCCATCACCAGGGACCGAGGAGCGAACGGCCACGCCCGGGGCCGAGATGTTCGGCTTGATTCCGCCGCCCTCACCCGGACCGCGCGAGGAGAAGGACGCGATGCGGCCCGAGGAATCGATCGCGCCCGTCGAGTAGTTCGTAGTATTCGCGCCCGGCGAGGAGGTCGTCTGGCAACCGGGACCGCTGTTGCCCGCCGACCAGGCGCTGAAGATGCCGGCGGCAGCCCACGCGTCGGTGATGTCCTGGTACCAGTCGTCGATGGCCCCGGCGGCGACCGCGCCCCAGGAGTTGTTGACGACCTGCGGCCGCATCGCCGGGTCGGCGTCGGTGCCGTCCGTGCGGGTCGGCGCGGTGATCCACTGACCGGACTCGAGCAGGTCGGCGTCCGAGCAGGTGTCGCAGCCGTTGGCCTCGATCCACTGCGCGTCGGGCGCGACACCGATCTGGTTACCCTGGCCGTCGTCGCCCATCATGGTGCCCATGGTGTGGGTGCCGTGCCCGTTCACGTCGCACGGGTTGCCGGCGCCGCACCGCCCGGAGGAGTCGAACGAGTTGTAGTCGTTGACGATCGTCCCGTCGGGCTGCCGACCGCGGTAACCGTCGGCGAGCGCCGGGTGGTCGAACTGGACGCCGGTGTCGACGCTCGACACGACGATGCCCTCGCCGGTGAAGCCCTGGGCCCAGACCTCAGGGGCGTTGATGAAGTCGAGGCCCCACTCGGCCGTGGCCGGGGCGTTCGCCGGCGCCTTCTCGCGCTTGACCGGTTCGACGAGGTCGAACTTCGTGGTCTCGGTGATCTGGCTGACCTCGGACTGCGCGGCGAGCTCCTTGGCGAGCTCCATCGTGCCGTCCTCGACGAGGATGCGGTTGCTGATCCAGAAGCTCTCGTAGTCGGCGCCGTTCGCCTCGAGCTGCTGGATCACGTCGGCCTGGGACGTCTTGGCCGTGCTGGTGAGCGCGTCGTAGACGTACTGGCCGCGCTTACCCCAGTCTGCGATGTTCGGTGCCGCGTCCAGGTTGGCCTTGGCCGACAGCTTCACCCAGAAGTCCGCCGAGTCGTGCGTGCTGAGCGTCTTCTCGACGGCCGAGGTGAGCTTGTCGGCCGGTTTGGCCGACGGTGCTGTGGTCGACGGGGCGGCGGACGCGGGTAATGCGCTCGCCATCGCTGTCGCGAGAACCGCGAAAGCCGCTGTCACGACTGACGCGCGTCTCACATGCCTGGTTCGTGTGTGCACGGAACCTCCATGTACTAGCGCGCCGCAGAGACAGGACGCGCACGACACCCCACGGTCGTGGGTTATTGACCAACCTGGATGATGCGGCACAGGTGGGTCTACCCGGCGGCGTGGGCAACTCGGGAGCACTCCGGTCAACTCGCGGCTAACTGATGGTCGGCGCCTCATAACCGTGCGGCGTTTCCGGGTCCTCGTCCCAAACCCAGGAGATGGCGGGTTCTGCGACACGGCATGACTCCGACAGGGGCGAGCGATGAGTAATTAAGGGTCGCGGTCGCCGGGCAGGCGCGCGACCTGTAGCCGGATCAGGGTGCCGGCGATGACGGGCAGGTCGCCGTGGTGGTCGATCCGGCAGGTGCGGCGGGTCAACCGCGGGTGCAGCCGGTCCCAGCTGCAGGCGTTGACTGTGCCGTAGCGGCTGGTCTCGGCGGTGGTGTGGTGCTGCGGCGCCGGCCAGGTGGACGGGTTGTCCAGGCGGAACTCGGGCCCGTGTTTGGGCGGACGGCCGGTGCCGGCGGGCAGTCGGGGTGGCTTTGGTAGTCGTCGTCCCCGGTCGGCGCGGATGCGGCCCAGCAGTTGCACCGGCAGATCGGCCGGGACGAACGCCAGTCGGGTGATGTCGTAGCCGGCGTCGGCGACGATCAGAATCTCAGGATCGCCGTCGCGCCAGTGCCCTGCGGCGATGAGGCGGTTGACGACGTCGCGGAGCTGGTCGGCGGTCACGGCGGTGGCGTCATCGGCGGGTCCGAGCCGGACCGCGTCCAGCACCGCCGTCCAGCTGGTGGGACCCGAATCCAGCGCGGCGACAAACGAGTACGGCCAGCCGGGAATCAGCTGGGCCTGACCCTTCGACTGGCCGTAGACGTGGCAGAACAGCCGGTCGGGCGAGGTTGATGCGTCCGGGCGCATCGAGTTACCCGAAGATCATCAAATGATGGTCGTATTCCGCCTGCACGGCACGGCGCGTCCACACAGGATCGTCGAACCCGCCGGACACCGGAGGTTTAAAGGAAAAGCCAAGTCTCGACGGTGTAGCGCCAGGAGGGGTTCCTCGTCGGCGAGTCGCCTGATCAGATCGGCGAGGTCACTGTTCCGACGGCCTGCCGTATCGCTGCTGGTCGACGCACACAGCGTATGAGCCCGACACTCCACGTGGAACCGATAGGCAATTTCTGCCCAACTTCGTCATGGCCCCGGCGATAACTGTCAATCTTGGCAGCTGCTAGTGGCAAGTTGCTCACGTTCCGTGCTTGATGGTTCATTCACATAGTTCATATGATCCTTTCGGGTAGCCGACGTGATCCACGCGGCACCCACGGGGCTTGGGGGTGGTTCCGGGTCCTACCAGCGCCTGCTCCTGTTCCAATCGGGCCCGCGACGCAGGCGGAACGCAGTAGGCCACAGGTAAGGAGAAAGATGACTCTCGCTCGGGGGGAAAAGTCCATTGAGGACGTCCGGATGGAGCGTCTACTGGGAGCCGACGACGCGGCCGTGGTCATCGCGATCGCCTCCTCAACGGAGGAGAGAGTGCGCCTGGCGTCGCTGGTGACCGGCCATGCCGCGGTACTGCTGGTCTCGTCGCCGGAGGAGCTCCTGTCGCTACTTGTCGGCAGCGCACCGCCCGCCGAAGCCCCGTCAGTCCATCCACGCGTCGTCGAGCCGCTCTCGCGCGCCCTGATAGGAACGGCTGATGTCGTTCCGGAGGTCGATTCGGACAGGCGGGTGGCCACCTGGTCCGGGCGCACCGTGCCCCTGTCACCCCTTGAGCACGACCTGCTTCGGTACCTTCTGCTGGCACGACTCGGCCGCACCCGCACCTTCGAGTCACTGCACCGCGCGGTCTGGGGCAACGACCACCTCGGCGGCCGGGGCGACGTGCGGTCGGTGGTGAAGCGACTCCGCCGCAAGCTCGACGAATTGGACTGCCCGCTGCGGATCCAGGCGGTGCGCGGCGTCGGCCTGCGTCTTGTCGACCCCGGCGCGGTGCTGTCAACGAACGCCGAAGAAGCACGAGAGAGCTGAAACCAGATCTGAAAGTGATGCGCCTTCCCGGTCCTCCAGAACGATATGTCCGGGTCCGACCCGGGCGCCGATGTGGGGCCCCCTGCCACCGCAGACGGCGCTGGCCGTCAGGCCGTAGAACCGGTGCAAGCAATCCGGGCCGAGGTTCACGGCTGCTCGCCTGCTCCTTCCCATAGCAGTGCGGATCCGGGCGCCGTCATTGGCAACTGGTGTGGGCGTAGGCGGGGACCGTGTCGCATCGCGGCGAGCGGGCTCTTCGGCTGCCGAACCGGGGCCGAGAGCCGAACCTGGCCCGAGCCCGACCGAGCCGGTCCGTGCCCCTTGGCGCCAACCCAGGATCACAAGACACCACTCGCGCCTACAGCAGGTGCACCTAGTTCACTAAGTCGGTCGGAGGTTGAGTGGAGCTAGGGCCCGTGATCTCATCGGGGCGCCGACCCAGGAGTGATATGCCCCGACGAATGAGCTACCGCCAAATCGCGGACGACATCGCCGCCCGCATCGCGACCGGCGAGTACCCACCCGAGTCCAAGATTCCTTCCTACAGTCAGCTCTCGGAGCTCTACAGCGTTTCCGTTGCAACCGTGCAGCGTGCACTTCTGGTCCTGCACTCCAGAAGCGTCGTGTATGGAGAGCCTGGGCGGGGCGTCTACGTCAAGGGGCATGACGACTCATGAAGTACGGCGAACCAGGAGGCGTGGACGTTACGCCGACAGCGTGGAGCTGACCCCGATGGACGCCCGTGGGAGCGTGCCGAATCCGCTGCTATCAGTGTTCGTCCACCGAGTCGTGCAGGTGGGGGCAGTTATGAGAATGGTCTTCGTGTTGTGTTATTTGCACAAACCGGCACCCGCCGTGTCCGGGCACTTAAGACGCCGCTAAGCCGACTCGACCCGAGCCCTGTTCCCCTCGCACCGCTCGCCCCGGCTGCGGCTGCGGCTGCGGCTGCGGCTGGCCACCCTGCACGCCATCGACGCCGTGCACCGCTTCGTCGACGTCACCACCGGCGACAACCAGCACCTTGACACCCTCGGCCCGCTCGGCATGCTCCTGCATCCCACCACCCATACCGATCCGCAGCGGGCCGTGCCCGTCCACCGCGGCGTGGTCAATCGTCCGCTACCTCGATTCGGGGCATCGGGGCCGGCGGCAGGTACGCCCAGTCGGAGATGATGACCACGGCCACCTCACGATTTGTCACCATCCAACTCACCGACTTCCACGATCCGCGCACGATGCCTTCTAACCGGTAGCCTCGCCGGCGGCTGTAGTCCAGGCACTTCACCACAGCCGGCTCGATGGGATCGATGTCGGCAGATATCCAGATGACGGCCGTGTCCATGCAGCCCCCCAATCAACTTCTAGGTTTGGCGTCAACCGGACGGCGGGAGCTGATCGAGGCTGCCCCCAGCCGCCGCGCCGGCATCGTTCACCTGCAGCTCGGCGGGCGCGCTGGCGGGGTCCAAGGCCGACAAGACGCCGCAGTCCCCGCGGCCGGGATGAAAGCCACATCCCAGCCCTTCGCCGACGTTCAGCCCGACGTCCAACCCCACTGCCAGCCCGATAACGACTCCGAGCACCACCACCTCTCCTCCGAGCACCGACGTGAACGCCCAGATCCCGATCCCGGGCTACGTCACCGACTCCCGGTTCGGCGACATCCTGGTGGACGAGGCGCGCAGCCGGGTCTGCATCACGGGGGGCAAGGGCACCGACGCTCTGATCGTGACCGACCTAAACGGCAGCGTCCTTCGCACCCTTGCAGGCATCGCACCGGGGGGCTGCCGGGATGACGCTGAGCCCAGATGGCAGCAAGCTCTACATCGCCGCCGGCGACCAGGACTGGCTCAGGATTGTGGACCTGGACACGTGGGGAACTGGACGGGCAGTTCGCCGGGAAGACCGATGGAACCATGACGTGCCCGAAGGACATGGCCTTCGCGGCCGGCCAGCTCTGGGTCTCGTCGGGGTGCGAGAACGAGGCCACGGCGGGCATTGGCCGCGTCGACCTCGCGACCGGCAGGTTCAACGTGAACGCAGTCGACGCCATCGACGAGCGGATCAGCTCGGCGATGCTGCTGGCCACCTCACCCGCTCAGCCCGACGTGCTGATCGCCGGCGCGACGGGCACCAGCCCCGCCCTGCTGGTCCGCTTCGAGGCCACCGCGACAGGGCTAGTCCAGCGGGCGATCAGCCGGACCGACGGTGGCTCGGTCGCGCAGTTGGCGGTCACCCCGGACGGCACCGAAGTTCTCGTTCCCTCGGGTGCGCCGTACTACCACCCGGCCCTGCGCACGTCCGACCTCGTCGAGGTGCACCAGTACCCGACCGTGACGTATCCGAACGCCGTGGCGATCCGGCCCGACGGCCTCGTCGTCGCCGGCACCAACTCGTCGTACGACAAGGACGTCTGGATGGTGACCTTGCGGATCCGTACGCTGCCGTGACACCCCACGCCTGGCCCGTCACCGACGGGCCGGGCGATCGGCGATCGGTCACCGCTGGGGCTCGCGGTGAGGGGCCCGAGGTCGCTCTCGGCGAAGGTCGCCACCCTCGCCTGATCGACGCCCTCGCCGGCGTCCCAACCGTCATGCCCTTCGCCACCGGCCTGCACGGCGAGCACCCCGCCGGACCCGTCTGGACCCTCACCGCCAACCCCGCCAGTCGCCGATGGCTGCACGAGCCGCCCAACGACCACGGGCCCACAACACCGCCACCAACCCCCATCGCTACATCGGCGACACGGACGAGGTCTAACGGTCAGCCACGCTTTAGCACACCCTTAGCGACCCCTTAACCCTCTCACGCAGAGACTTCGGATTCCATCGGTGCGTTCGCGCGCCGCCGACGTGAAAAGAGAGGCCCTTCTTCGTATCCGTACCACCGGTATCCCTCCGCTGGCGACAGCGCCAGACGTGGCGGGATACGGGAATTAGGAGGATTTGCAGTGGTCAGACGGAATGTGGCACGGCTCGTCGTCGCGTTCACGGGGGTGATCGCTCTGCTGCTCGGGGGGCAGACCGCCGCCTTCGCCGCGCCGACCAACGACGACTATCTCGCCGCCATCGCGGTGGAGTCCATTCCCTTCACCACCACCATCGACACCAGCGACGCCACGTCCGACCCGACCGATCCGACCGGGTGCTACAACAACGGATCGGTGTGGTTCAGCTTCACCCCGACGCGGGACATGTGGATCCAGGCCGACACCATCGGCAGCAACTACAACACAGTGCTCTCCGCCTGGACCGGCGACCAGGGGGCACTGACCCTGGTCGGCTGCAACGACAATTACTACAGCCAGGACGCGCGGCTCGCCTTCACCGCCAACGCTGGCACCACCTACCGCTTCATGGCCGGTTACTGCTGCGGCAACGGCCGCGACGGGGGCGGTTCGCTTCGGTTCTCGGTCAAGGAGGTCCTGCCGCCGACCAACGACGACTTCGCCGACGCGATCCCGGTCGGCGCGCTGCCCTACACCGAGGCGCAGGACTACCAGGGTGCCACCCGGGAGACGGGCGAGCCCTCGTCCTGTTTCACCCCGACCCGTACGGCCTGGTACTCGTACACACCGACGACCACCGAGTCGATCACGGCCCGAACGAGCCCCGGCTATGCAGGCATGGCCGTGTACACGGGCTCCTCGCTCACCGACCTGGCCATGTCGGAATGCACCACCCTCTACAGCTATCGGCCGCTGACCTTCCGCGCGCAGGCGGGTACGACGTACCTCTTCCAGGTGGCGGCGGACGGAATCAACGTGCACACATTCCAACTGGAGGCCGCGAAGCAACCCATAGCCGATTTCTCCTACTGGCCGAGCGAACCCAACTCGTACGACCGGATCAGTTTCAGCAGCTCCGTCAATGACCCGGCGGGTGCGGGCATCTCCTCCTACGCCTGGGACTTCGGTGATGGGACGACGTCGGCCGACCCGAATCCGGTCCACCAGATAACAGCTGATGGCGATCACACGGTCAGATTGACGGTACGAACGCCTGACGGGCGGACCGCGTCCGCCACCCACGTGATCCGGGTGCGCACCCACGACGTCGCAATCGTGCGGATGACGGTGCCCACGACGGCGCGGGTGGGGCAGACCATCGGAGTCGACGTCCACGTGCGGAACACCCGGTACGACGAGAGCGTACGGGTCGAACTCGAACGCAGCACTCCCACATCGGGCTACCAGCCGGTCGGGGCGTTGACCCAGCCAGTCCCGGCCGCGAGCAGCAACAAGACCACCCGATTCTCGTTCACCTACACCGTCACCAGCGACGACCTGGCCTACGGGAAGCTCACCTTCCGGGCCTCGGCCGACCCGAGCCCGAGCCGCGACGCGCTCCCAGCGGACAACGAACTGCTCTCGACCCCGGTCATCATCAAATAAGTCGGCGGCGCCCCGGATCGTCAAGACCCGGGGCGCCGCTCAACGCCGGGTCCAACTTTGATGCCTGGTGGGATCCGGGACACCGACGCGTCGGTGCGAAGGGACATCAGGTATCCGCTCAGCTCATCAACAGGCTCTGCCGATACGCGGCGCGATCTCATGGTTCTGACGGGCTTAGCCGGCCCCACCCGGACGGCTTGGAGTGGCCCCACCCCGAAGGCGACCCGATGCCGATCTCGGTAACGCTGAGGGGCAGGCGAGACGAAGGTCGCGGGACGAGCATTGATCGTCGCTCTCGATAACCGGCACGTCTGGCGCGTATTTCCGGGCGGTGCCGCACGATGGTTGGGTCAAGGTGCGGTTGGTTCCACCAGTGGCGGCCGCTCGCTAGACCGGACCAACAACAGCCCAGCGCCGAGGACGAGCACCCCGAACTGCTCGCGGAGCAGGTCGATGAACGCGCGCTACTCGACCATCGGCACTCGGTGGGTGCGTCGGTACTCCCGCAACAGCCCGGCCCCGACGAACTCGGCCCACGTCACCGAACGGGCGCCGCACGGCTCCGTGCGCAGCACAGGTTTGTCTCTCGCCCCTTACGCTCGTCCCCTTCCAGCCAGCAGTGCAGCGTCGACTGCACCACCCGCAGCAGCCGGGCAGCGTCCGTCTCCGAGAAGGCCTCACGCTCCGGGACACTCAATCCAGCGCCAGTGGGTCTGTAAGAAGAACGGTGTAACTCCTGATCAAGGAGCGGCACCTGATGACGGAAACGACGATGGCCGTGGATACTTCCGCGGTGGCGAAGAAGAAGAACCCGGTGGGTAAGCCGGCGGACGGTGTGGACGCGGAGTTGGTCGGCCGCCTGGTCGAGCAGGCCCGCGCAGCGGGCCTGCAGCTGACCGGCGACGGCGGTCTCCTGCAGCAGCTCACGAAGCGGGTGATCGAGGCCGCCCTGGACGGTGAGATCACCGACCACCTCGGCTATGACAAGGGCGATCCAGCGGGCAACAACGGCGGCAACTCGCGCAACGGTGCCCGCGGCAAGACGGTTCTGACCGAGGTCGGCCCGGTCGAGATCACCGTGCCGCGTGACCGTGACGGCAGCTTCGAGCCGCAGATCGTCAAGAAGCGGCAGCGCCGGTTGACCGGGGTCGAGGACATGGTGATCTCGTTGTCCGCTAAGGGATTGACGACCGGTGAGATCGCCGCGCACCTGGCCGAGGTGTATGGCGCTGACGTGTCACGCCAGACCATCTCCACGATCACCGACAAGGTCATCGACGGCATGACCGAGTGGCAGAACAGGCCCCTCGACCCGGTCTACCCGGTGATCTTCCTCGACGCCGTGCACGTGAAGATCAGGGCTCTGTCGCCGGTTGTGTGAAGGGGATCAGTGCGCGAGGAGGACGCGTTTGCGGAGCAGGTCGAGGCCGGCGCGGCCGAACATCTGCCGTTTGATCATCTTGAGGCGGTTGATGTTGCCTTCGACCGCGCCGGAGCTGTGCGGCAGGGTCAGGCCGTTGCGGACGGCGTCGAAGTCGCGGCGCAGGTTGCGGGCGAACCCGGCCAGCGGCGTGAGGGTGTCGACTTCGACCGTGGTGATCCACATCTCGAGGCGGTCGCCGTGGCGGCCGGTCATCATGACCGCGAAGTCTCGCACGTGTTTGACCAGCCGGTTGATGTCCCGATCACGGCCGCGCAGCTCGTGAAGTTTGGTCGCGTCGCGGGCGTCGAGATGGTCAGGATGAGTCATGATCCACGAGGTGACTTGACGCACCGATGGCGGTTTCGGGCCGGGGTGTGGGGCGTGGCCGAGGCCTTTGCGGAAGCGGCGTAGGTAACGCTGGACGGCCAGTTCTCCGCCGGGATAACCCTGCTGTTTGATCTCTCGGAACAGCTGCGTGGCGTTGCGCTGTCCTTCGTTCCAGCGGTGGTGCAGGTAGGCGACGTAGTCGTCAACCAGGTGCGCGCGTTGCTCGGTGACGGCGGTCAACTCGGTGAAGCTGGCCGCGTTCAGGTATTTGCGGACCGTGGCCTGGTGCAGGCCGAGCTTGCGGCCGATTGCGGACTTGTTCAGTCCCTGTGCGGCGAGCTCGTGAACAGCGCCGTGATGTTCACGCAGGCGGGTCACGATCTTCTTCTCGGGTAGCGGCTGCACCTCGGCGGGCATGGAGTCGTCCGCCGCCGAGGGTGCCGGGGCGACGAGCCGGGACCGATAGGCGTTGACGGTCTTCTCGACCGCCTGGCCCAGGTTCTGCCAGAGATGGAACCGGTCCGCGACCTGAACCGCCTGCGGGGCTCCAGAGCGGGCGCCTTCGCCATAGCCGCCGGCCCGGTCCCGGCAGATCACCTCGATCTCGGGGTGCTGCCGCAGCCACTCTGCGAGGCTGTCACCGTCGCGGCCGACGAACATGTCGACCGGGCGGTGGCTGTCCATGTCGATCAGCACAGTGCCGTAATGACGGCCTCGGCGGAACGCGAAGTCGTCGACGCCGAGGACGGTGATCGGCGTCTTCGGCGGGTCAGGCAACGCCTTGACCAACCGCAACAACGTGTCGCGACCGGCAGCGACCCCGATCACCAACGCCAACCGGGAACCGGCCCGGCCAGCCAACGCCAAACCAATCTGCGTCAGTACGCCCCGCAGCCCCGGCGTCAATCGCGCATGCGGACTGGTCAGCCCCTCGATCTGCTCGGCGAACGTCCGCGCCGGGCAGGTGTTGTTGTCGCAGCGGAACCGCCGGATCCGCACCTCAAGCAGCAACGCCGTCCCGGCGATCGCGACATCACGCAACCGGCGCTGATACCGGCCATGAACCCTGGCTGACCGCTGCTGGCACCGACCACACCGCGCGGTCTCCGCCCGGACCCGCGCGGACAGCACCACGACGCCGTCACGCTGCTCAACCGTCTCGATGGACAGAAGCGAGAGATGCGGCAGTAACTGCTCCACAAGTGAACACGCCGGACATGATCAACGAAAGCACCGAGTTGGCGACGGACCTGTCCACATCACAAGATCGGCGACAGAGTCAAGATCAGAGACGGCAAGGTCGCCAACCGGCCCATCTACGTTGCCCTGGCAGTCACGGTCGATGGGACCCGCGACATCCTCGGCCTGTGGGCGGGTGACGGCGGGGAGGGCGCCAAATTCTGGCTGCAGGTCCTGACCGAATTGAAGAACCGCGGCGTCGACGACGCCTGCATGGTCGTCTGCGACGGGTTGAAGGGCCTACCCGACGCGATCGCCGCGACCTGGCCCCTCGCGGTGGTCCAAACGTGTGTCATCCACCTGCTCAGAGCCTCGTTCCGGTATGCGGGCCGGCAACACTGGGACGCTATCGCCAAGGCATTGCGGCCGGTTTACACCGCGCCCACCGAGGCGGCCGCGCAGGCCCCCTTCGACGAGTTCGCCGAGGCATGGGGCGGCCGATATCCGTTGCCCCGGACCTGCACCAGATCAACGCCGGGCGGCAAGGACTCCTACGCGATCACGGTCACGCTCGCGTCGCGATGCGCCTGCTTGCCGAAGTACCGGTCGCCGACGATGCCCAGGCCCGCCCGGATCCGGACCTCCTCGACCAGTTCGCCCGACGGCGCCGGCGGCGGACCGTCCGCGGGCCGACCCACATATCGATGTACGGGCGGGGCCAGCAGCTGGACGATCCGCCGCATGGCAGCCAGCGTCACCCGATGACCTTGGGCCTTCGCATTGGCGCGCCATCGAACGGATGCGCGGCCGGGGCCGCCTCGAACGCCTGACGCAGGTGCAGGGCGACCTCCTCTTGGGCGTGCGCGGCCTTGTCCAGCACCGCGGCAAGGCCGAAGAAGTCGTGCATCACTCCCCCGTAACGGACCGACGTGGCCCGCACGCCGGCGGCCTCCAAGCGGGCGCACCACTCGTCGCCCTGGCTCTGCAGCACGTCGCGGTCGGTGGTGACGATCAGTGTCGGCGGCAGACCGGCGAGGCCCTGCACGGAGAGCGGAAGCAGATCGACCCTGGGGTCTTTCAGGCTGTCGGTCACGCCACGGAAGGCGTGCATCATCATCCAGGACAGCAGTGGACGATTCAGCGGCCGGGCGTCTGCGGCGTCCCACATGGACGCGCCGTACTGGGCGGTGGTGGTCAGCGGGCAGACGAGCACCTGCGCCACGGGCAGTGGCTCACCTGCCTGCTTGAGCTGACAGCAGGTCGCAGCCGCCATGTTCGCCCCGACGCCCTCCCCGCCGATGGCGATGTGTGACGCGTCGCCGCCGAGCCCGGTGGCGTTGGTCAGGAGCCACCGGTAGGTGGCCAGCACATCCTCGTGGGCGGCCGGGAACACGTGCTCGGGAGCCTTGCGGTACTCCGGCGACACCACGATCGCGCCCGTCCGGTTGACCAGGGCGCGGCAGGACGCGTCATAGTCGTCGTTCGTGAACAGGGTCCAACCGCCACCGTGCACCCACATCACGACGGGCACCGGATCGGAGGTCTGGCCGAGCGGCTTGTAGACGCGTACGACCAGATCACCACCCGGGCCGGGCACGGTGACGTCCGCTGCAGATCCGACCTCCTCGGGGTCCGTCGGCCGCCCGTCCTGCCGCAGGATCTCCATCGCCGCGTCGGCGAGGCTCGGCTGCTGGCGGGCCTGCTCGAGGGTGAGGAGCTCATACGGGGCCAGGACCAGTCGGGACCAGGTGTCGAGGATCCGCTGCGCCTGGGTGTCGAGCAGCCAGGAGGCGTCGGTCGACAGGACGTTGCTGCGGCCGGATACCCTGTCGCGTACCTTGTCCATGAACCCGGCGGCACCGAGCATGAGCCTGCGACGGCGTCCGGTGGGCGGGACGGTGGGATGCGAGCGGGCAGGGGCCCACCCCTTGGCGGCGAGGTACCGCTCGCCGAGCCGACCCATCTCCTGCGCGCCCACCGCCCGACGCAGCGCCGGCAGGAACTCCCGTTCCTCCTTCTCGATGTGGTGCCGGACACCGCCGATCAGCTTGTTCAGCGCCCGCTCGAATTCGCGGCTGCCGGGATCCGCATGGTCGAGCAGGACGAGCAGCCTCTTGAGGGCCTGGTGCTCGCCCCGCCCCTCCTCGGCGTCCGCGGCGGCGCCGATCTCGGCCAGCGCCGGATACAACACCTCCTCCTCGGCGTGGGCGTGCAGGGCGCGGCCGTAACTCACCTGGTCGACCAGCATGCGCCGGTCACCGCGTCCGGCCTCGAGGTGCTCGAAGAGGCGGTTCGCCACCACGTGCTCGTCGGCGATCAGGTGGTCGAGGTCGCCCGGCAAGGTCGCGTACGGCAGCGTCATCGGACACCTCCTCCTCCACACTTACCGCAACCGGCACCGCCTTCGCGGCATAACCTCGCATGTCGCCAAGAACCCGAACGGGCGGGTCGACGCCGGTCAGCGCGCGTCCCAGCCAGGCGTTGACGCCCGGCTCCAGCTGACGCCACCTCACCCTGCGGGCATGCCTTCCTGAGCGGATGTCCGGCGAGCGCATTCACTGACCGATCGAAGCGATTCAACCGACGGCGACCACCCTCGACCCGCTCGGCGGACGTACCTCTCAGCCATCCAGTCAGACCCAAGCAGGTCATGTCATGAGCTGTTCGACTCGCATCGCCGGCGCCGAGACGGGCAGGGCCTACACCGTGCCCCGTTGCGCTGGGCGACCACCCCGACCGCGGCACGATGGGTGCGGCGGTCGCGCCACCGCCGCACCTGCTGGTCCAGACGTGAGATGTGCTGATCCATCTGATCTACCTGCACAGGACGTCGGTAGCTACGACGCGTCGAACCGACACGCGGGGTAGCCCTTACTGGCTGGGCTCCGTGGCGTCGTGATGCCTAACGAGCGGGCGATGGGCGCCGGTCCTCGGCTTCCGGTCGGCGTCACCCTCGACACGGAACGGGGTGCCCAGGCGGGTCATCGCACCCGAACTTGCGTCAACGGCAGGTGTGTGGTCGAAAGGCTCATCTGCTCCCGATGCTTCACGGAACAAATTCGAGTCATGCCCGGTTAAATCAGTCAAGAACTGCTCCAAGTTTGGCGCGCCACGGCGCGACCCGCTCGCACATGCAAGCCGGGTGCCGAAAATGCGCGGGGCGCATTCGGCCGCTCGCCGGGATCCGTTTCGCTCGGCCCGCCGAACCCTAACCCAGAAAGCCATCGTTACGGCTTGGGCTGGGGTGTGGGTAGAATTGATTAAGCAGCCCGCCGGTTTACGACCCGGCCTGCATCTGACGTCGACCACCACGCGCCGCGACCAATCGGTCAGCGCCGTGCAGGGCGACCCCTTCCACGTTCGGAGACTCCCATGGCGGCACGCCGCCCCAGCAAGACACGCCTTGTCACACCCACCTCCTTCGCCGACCTCGGCGTGCCCGGCCGCCTGGTCGCCGCGCTCGAGCAGGCAGGCATCAACACGCCATTCCCGATCCAGGCCGCGACGCTCCCGGATTCACTCGCCGGACGCGACGTGCTCGGTCGGGGCCGCACAGGTTCGGGCAAGACATACGCCTTCGCCCTCCCGGTCCTCGCCCGGCTCTCGGCCGCCACGTCTGCGCGACTGCCCGGCCGCCCGCGCTCGCTCATCCTGGCGCCCACTCGCGAGCTGGCAACCCAGATCGAAGCAACGATCGCACCGCTCGCCACCGCGCTGTCGCTGCGGACCGCGACGATCTTCGGCGGAGTGAGCGCGCGGCCACAGGTCGCTGCACTGCGTGCCGGAGTCGATATCCTCATCGCCTGTCCCGGCCGGCTCGCCGACCACGTGTCGACCGGCCACGCAAACCTCGACGCCGTCGAGATCACGGTGCTCGACGAGGCGGACCACATGGCCGACCTCGGCTTCCTGCCGGTCGTACGGCGACTCCTCGACACAACACCGCCCCGCTCGCAACGGCTGCTGTTCTCCGCGACGCTCGACGCGGGCGTCGACGTCCTCGTGCGGCGATACCTCTCCAACCCAGTCACCCACAGCGTCGACTCGGCGATGTCCCCGGTCGCCGCGATGACCCACCACGTGCTCCGGGTGCGTCACGATGATCGGCTCCCCGTCCTGATCGACCTGACGGCCGCCCCGGGGCGCACGCTCGTGTTCACCCGCACGAAGCGGGGCGCCAAGAAGCTGACCAGTCAACTGGTCGCCTCCGGCGTGCCCGCCGTCGAGCTGCACGGCAACCTGGCGCAAAACGCCCGAACCCGCAATCTGGCGGCGTTCTCCGCCGGCGACGCCCGCACACTTGTCGCGACCGACATCGCGGCGCGCGGTATCCACGTCGACGATGTAGCGCTCGTGATCCACGCCGACCCGCCAGCCGAACACAAGGCATACCTGCACCGCTCCGGGCGGACCGCGCGTGCCGGAGCGAGCGGCACAGTCGTCACCCTGATGACCGACGACCAGGTCACCGACGTGCGCGACCTCACCCGCCAGGCCGGCATCAACCCGACGATCACCCGCCTCGGCCCCGGTGACTCGCTGCTCACCGAACTCGCCCCGGGCGAGCGCCGCTTCGTGACGCCTCCCGTAGCGACAACGAGGCCGCATAGCGGACGAGGCCACAGCGCCACGCGGCGCCCGGATCCGCACACAGCCGCGGGCGGATCGACCGCCAGCGCGGCGCGCGGGACAGGCTCGGAAAGTCGTCGGGCGAGTGCGGCGGAAACCACGTCCCCGCCACGGGGCGCCGCGGCGTTCTCGTCCGGCACACGGGTTGGCAGCCGGCGCGGTCAGCGTTGACAGCGAAGACACCGCGCGGGCGGCTTGCGCGTGCTAGCCTGCCCGCGTTGCAACTTTTGGTTTGCCGCATACTTTGCCAGCGCCTGGTGGGTACCTAACCCGCCAGGCGCTCTTTGTTCTGCCGGTTCTTGCGGACCAGCGGCGGCGGCAACCGAGGGCCCGTACACGGCTCCATCAGCTACTCCAAGGAGAAGACATGGCATTCGGCACCGTCAAGTGGTTCAACGCGGACAAGGGCTTCGGCTTCATCACGCAGGACGGCGGCGGCGCCGACGTCTTCGCCCACTTCTCCGCCATCTCATCGAGCGGGTTCCGCAGCCTGGACGAGAACCAGCGGGTCGAGTTCGACGTCGAGCAGGGCCAGAAGGGCCTTCAGGCCGCCAACATCCGCCTGGTCTGACTGTTTGACTCCGCCGTGCGTGGCGACGAGGCCTCGCCCGTCGCCACGGCGGTGGCTGAGACCAACGGAACAGCGAAAGCCGATCTGTTCCGACACCGCGGTCCTGCCCGGCCCCGAACCGCTGGTGCTGCACCCGCAGTAAGTCCGGAGTTGCAGCGGGGACCACCAGCATCGACCGGCTACGCGCGCACAGTTTCGGGTCATGGTGCGGGGTAGCAGCCGGCGACGCGAGTCACCATCAGTTGGCGGCAGCCGACAACTTGATAACGGATCCCCCGGCGAGGGTCGTGGTCGAGCCCGGAACCTGAACAGCGACCGATGGACGAGCGAGATCATCAGGCACAAGGCGGGCACAACTGACGGCGACAAGGGCTGTCAACCGCTGTAAGGCAAGCAAGGCCTCGCCCAGGTCAAGGCATCGATTCGCCCGATCAAAGATGATCCACAGACCATCGGAGGGGTTCAGGATTCAAGTCCCTGACAGGCTCACCCTTCCCCCAGTTCAGCCGCCCCTGTGAGGTTGCTGAATCCCGATCTTGGTTCGTACAGCGGCGGACATGCTTCCCCGTAGGCGCCGATACTCCGGGCCGTAGTCCCCCAGCGGGTCCGTGACACGTCCAGCCGAAAGCTCGTGACAAGGCGCGGTAGAGCCTCGGCGCGTCATTGGTCGGATACTGGCCGGGTGACCGGAGGAGCAGGTTACCGAGTCGACGCGGTGGACGATCCATGGTGAGCGGGTTGTGGACGGCACCCTGCGGGCACGGTTGAGCATCGCCGAAGTGGAACTGCCGGACGGGGTCCGCTTCGAGCAGTACGTGATTCGGGCACCCCGGTCGGCTATGGTCGCCGTAATTGACGATCAGGAGCGCCTGTTGCTGATGAGGCGGCATCGGTTACGAAGCCACGGTTCACCTCGCCGCCATCAACCAGTGGCTGTAGACGATTTCGACACCCTAGTCCGCCGGTCGCTGCAGGAGCTGTCGGGACGACTGGAAGCCCAGCCGCTGGTACATCGGCACTGCCTTGCGGCCAGAACGGACCGTCACACGAAGGGACCCAAGGCGTGTCGCGTGCTCCGAAGCAGCATCCACGAGCGCCGAGCCAATCCCCTGGCCTCGCTGATTCGGCATGACGAATACGCTCTGGATGTCTGCGGATAGCCGACTTGTCGCTCCAGGTCTCGGGACGCGGGGTACGAGCGCGACCCAGGCCATGCCGACGATCTCCGGTCGGAGGAGTCGAGCGACGAATGCTACGTGCGAGTCCTGGTGAGCGGCCCACCACTTCGCGAGGTCCGCCGCGAATGCGTCTACGGACAGCTGTGCTGGTTCCTCATCAAGGGTGTCTAGCCACAACAGCCGGGCCAAGTCTGCGACGTCGTCCGCGTTCGCCTGACTGATCCTCACGGGGCGAGTCTGTCACGGCCATGGAGTGCGGCATGAACGGGCTCAAATGCCACCGTGCCGTGGCTACCTGCCACGACCAACCCTCCCGCCGTCATAAAGCCACTCTCCCTTCTCCCTCGCCGTGATCAATGAATGGCTTCAACCCGGACTTTGATACGGGCCGTAGTCGGCGAAGTCCGCCGACTGTGGACCTTCAGTCCATCGCACGAGGCCCGGAACAGCCTAAACTTGCTGGTGCCCTGACCTTCTAGCTCGGGCTGATCCTAGGAGTGAACATGCTGTCGGTCCGCCTGCTCGGCGATCTGGAGATTGTCGTCGACGGTCGGGCCGTCGATCTGTCCGGCATCAAGGCCCAGACACTGATCCTGATCGCGGCCAGCGGCCCGGCGGGCATCACCAGCTCTGACCTGGAGCGGGCGATGGAGGGCGTCGGCCGCGGAGCGGAGAAGGGCACGCTGCATCGCCGGGTGACCGAGGTTCGCAAGGCCCTCAACAATCAGGTTTCCCCGTACAAGGACGACCAGTGCTATCGACTGAAGTCCACGTCCCGCGTCACGGTCGATTCGTGGGAGTTTTCCGACGGCGTCGCTCTGCTAGCGGCGGGGGCTCCGGATCCGGCCGAGGCGGATCGGCTGATGGGACTGTGGCGCGGCAACCCGCTCCCCCGCCGTTACAGTCCGGCCTGGCCGGTGTGGCGGGCCGTCGCCGAAGGGCACGATCGGCTGGTGGCGCTGCTCGACGGCTGGGAGCGGGACCGGCTTGCGGAGCTGACCGCGCTGCGGCGGTACGCCTCCCTGTTCCCCGACGACTGGAAGCTGCAGAAGCTCCGTGGCGCGCTGTCCGGCAAGCCGCAGCTGCTGGTGGTCGAGGACCAGGTGATGGACGAGATCGTGCTGCTGCTCAAGGACGAGTTCGAGATCGTCCAGGCGGCCAGCTACCGGGACTTCGACGCGCTGCGCGAGTCCGGGGCACTCAACACTGTCCGGGCCGCCCTGGTCGACAAGCATCTGGAATCGGAGAGCGACAGTTACGGCACCACCAAGGTAGCCACCTACCTGCAGCGGCACACCGAGATTCCGGTGACCCTGATGTCGGTCGACGTTGAGTACTCCAGCAACAAGCAGTTCGAGATGTGCCTGAAGTACCGGTTGTCGGACGTGGTGCGCAAGCATCACAACGGAGGGATCAACTCCGGGATCGTCGACGCGGTCCGCGCGATGGTCGATGACAGCCCGCGGGGGTGGAGCCTGCGGATGCGGCGCTGGGTGGAGTCGGTCGCCTTCACCGTTCAGGACGAGAGCCTGATGGGGCAGGACAACTCGAACGTCATGGACTGTCTGGCCGCGCGTGACCGGGTGGTCGCTCTGCTGGAGCGTGGTCCGCTGGAGCAGGCCGAGGATGCGGTAGAAGGCTTTCGGCGACGATGGGATCCGTCAGCCGGGGCAGCCAGGCGCTGACCACACCACCCTGCCCCGGCCGGTTCGAGTTGCGGACCTCCAGCACGCCACCGAACCGTCGGAGCATGCTGGCGGTCAGCGGGATGCCCTGGCCGGGGCCGTTGCGCAGGCCGGCCGGGTTCCAATCCTTCTCGGCGGCGGCGGCGGCCCGCGTGGCACGATCCAGATCGCCGGCGGAGAAGCCGGGGCCGTTGTCCATCACCTCGACCACGACCAGTGAACCGGTCAGCGGCACGGGCCGGGGAGCGGACTCGTCGACGGTATCGACCGACACCTGGATGCCGGGCGGCACACCGTGGCGGCGGGGCGCCGTGCTCAGGGCCCGGGCCGAGTTGACGATCAGGTTGCGCAGTGACTCCTGCAGCAGGGCGGGGTTGGCCCGCACCCAGCACGGCTGACCGGTCGGCCGGGGCGTGCGCACGCCGTCCGGCAGCTGCCATTCGGTCGTGCCGACGAGGGCCTCCAGCAGTCCGGTCATCTCCACCGGTTCGGGGGGAGCGAGGGCGCTCCAGTACAGGTCGACGTAGGTGCCTCCGCCGAGGGCCATGATCCGGTCTCGGACCTCGGCGAGCCGGAGAAGGACCGCCTCGTCGGCGATGTCGTGCACGGCCCGGTCGAGCTTGCCGATGACGCCGATCACGTCGTTGTCGAGCCGGTGTCCGATGAGGTGGGTTACCCGGGGGCCGAGGACCGCCGCCGTCGCGTCGTGCTGCCGGCGGACCTCCTTGGTGATCGCCTCCAGCATGGTGCGCGTGCGTTCCGCCGCGGTCGGCCCGGACGGGTCTCGCAGGGCCGCGACCAGGCCCGGCGCCGGCGGCCGGTACCTGTGCCCGGCGCTGTCCGCGGCCAGCAGGCCGTGGCCCGCGAGCAGGTCCAGGGCCGTGGCGATGGTCGCAGGGTTGACCATCCAGTCCGTGCCCCGGCCGGAGAGTCCCTGCTCCCGGAACTCGGCGAGCATCGTGTCCGCTGTGATCGCCGGTCCGTCGGTGGGGCCGTGCAGGATCAGCCAGAGCACGGCCTGTGCCAGAGTGTCTGCGGCCAGTGACGAGAACACGGCGTCGCGGATCGCGGTCCGCTGGCCGATCGCGACCCGGCGCAGCACACCGATGCCGACGGGACCGGGCTGCCCGGCGTCGCGGCCGGCGGCGATCAACCCGTCCAGCATCTGGCGGAGGGCGGCCGGGCTGGAGCCGAAGTCGTGCATCAGCCCGTCGAGGACGGCGGCGTCGCAGGTCAGGCCGAACGCGTCGAGTAGCCAGGCCAGGTCTTCGCGGTCCTCACAGATCAGCCCGGGTGTGAGCACGTCCGCGGGCTCGAGCTGCGGCAACAGCAGCCGCAACAGGTTGATCCGACGGGCCGCCGCGTCGCCGGGGAAGCCGTCCACCGGTGCGACCAGTCGTAGCAGGGTGGACACGTCCAGAGTGGCCACTCCGGGGCCGGAGGCCGGGTTCGCGGCCATGACCGGGCGGAACCACACCAGCGGCCGGGCTAGCACCTCTGCGTCCGGTGGCTCGTCGGCGGCGCTCACCCACATCGTCATCCGGCGGGTGAATGGCTCAGCTCCGCTCATCCGGCTGTCGGCGAAGTCGATCCGCACCCCGAAGCCCGGGCTGCTAGCGGCTGGGAATGCGTCGCCGGCAACGCCTTCCAGGACCGCGGCTAGCGCTGCCCCGAACTCGGTCACGACGTCCGGATCGGCCTGCACGGTGACCGCGGTGAGTGCCGCGACCAGCCGCTGGGCCGCGATGTCTGTGGCCGGCGGGCGGTAGGCGGCGAACTCAGGAGGCGCTGCCCACCTCTGGGCGTACCAGGCCAGTACGTCGGCCACCGGCCGTTCCCGCCACGGCCACTGCCAGCGGACCGGCCGGACGGTGAGCGGACCCCACCTCGCTTCGCCGAGATCGGTGGTGCCGCTGAGCAACGAGGTGGCGACAGCGAACTCGCCCCGCCGCACGGAGTCGCGGACCGCGTCCTCCCAGGGCTGGGCATCGGCCTGGGTGGTGTCGTCGCGCAGCCGTTCCGCGAGGCGGTCGTCCAGGATCCCGGCGATGAGCCGCCCGCGATCACCGAGCAACCGCTGGGCCTGCGCCCGGTCGTGGGCGGCCAGTTCGATCGCCGCGCTGCCGTCCTCGGCGGGCAGGCCGACCTCGCAGGCCCGGACGTTCAGGTCGGCCCAGGCCCGTTCGACGTCGGCGACGGCCGCGGCCCGGGACAGCTCGAGGTCGGACTCCAGGCGTTCCAGGTCGTCGTCGCCGAGGGTGCCCGTGCTCTCCAGCGCTTCGATCAGCAGTACTTCGGCCATCGAGTACCGGCCGTCGGCGATGATCGCGGTGATCCCCGCCGCGAGGTCGCGCGGGCGGGCGATGCCGTCCAGCAGCAGGGTCACCGCAGTGCCGAGATCCGGCCGGTTCCCGCCTGCCAGAGCGGCCGCGAGCTCCGGGTATCGCCAACGGTCGGCGGAGACCGCGAGTAGGTCGAGGACGTCTGTCGTCATACGGCCGCCCCGGCCGTCTCGTCCGAGCGCAGCTCGGCCCATTCCTGCAGCACTGTCAAACCCTCCAGGATCTCGCGGACGAGCCGAAACTCCGGGTTGGCCGACGCCTCCGCCTCGGCGAGCAGGCCGGGCAGCTCCTGCTTGACGACGGCAGCCAGCGCTCGGGCGGCGTCGAGGTGCATGGCCTCGTCGGTGTCGGGAGGTATACCCACGTCACCGGAGTTCTCGTAGGCGGCGACGAGTGCCCGTACGTCGTTGGTGATCGTGGTGAGCTGGCGGATCAGCCGCCGGCGGTGGTCGCCGTGAATCGGCTCCTTGCTGTCGTCCACCGCGCGGCTCGCGTCGTCAATGAGCCGGTCGAGGTCTCGGCCGGTGGGGATCGCCGCGCTCAGCCGCGCGGCGAGCTCGTGGATATCCCGGTCCCGGACCCGGGAGGCCACTTCCGCGAAGACGCCGGACTTCGCTTCGTTGAACAGCTCGCGCAGCGTCCGGGTGCTGTGCATGTTCGGCAACGGGGCGTGCGCCGCCCGCTCCAGCGCGACGTCGAGCTCTCGCCAGAGCCCGGTCCGCTCGGTCAGCTCCTCGCGACGGTCAAGGCGCGACCGGATCTGCGCCAGCGGGAGGGGACGGTGGTAGCTGGCCTCAGCGTACGCGAGGACGGCCTCGGCCAGCGGCTGCCAGTCCGGGCCGAGCCGGGTGCGATGGTGCTCGAGGAGCCTCGCGACATCCGGGTCGCCGTCCATCAGGATCCGTTCCACAGCGGTGGCGAGTATCGCGGTGACAGCGGGGCCATCGGTGCCCGGCATGGCCGGCACCGTGGCGGTCAGCACCTCGCCGTACGGTGCGAGGCCGCGGGCCGCGGCGACCAGGGCCAGCTCCGGGCTGGGTCGGAAAGCGCCGTCGGCCAGGGCGCGCAGCAGCGCCGCCTCCCGGTACCGGCCGTCCACCCAGAGATCCTCGACCAGCCACCGCTGCCATCTCGTGCGGCGCCCGGGCGGCGCGCTCGCGGCATGCCCGCTCAGGCAGAACGCCGCGGCCACCCGCAGCAACGGCCGCCCGGCGCTCTGGGCGAGCCGGTCGAGCACGTCCCACGGGGAGATCGTGCCGAGGCTGAGGTGCTCGATGATCGCCGCCGCCGGGTCGGCTCCCCGGGACACGTCGGTGAGGATCCGCTGCGCGACGGTGAACGTGGGGTCGTCGCCCGCCGCGGCCACAGCCGTGCCCGGCGCGGCCTGCGCCACGGCGACGCCCGCCGCGCGGGCCGCGTCGTCCACGACCGCCCGGCCGGACAGCCGCAGGCCGACCTCGCTGTGCTGCCGGTGCGCGGGCATGGCCTGGTAGGTGCCTTCGAAGGAGAGGAAGTTGAAGCTGGTGACGATCGCCTCGTCGTCCCAGAGAAGAATCTTCGCGTGGTTGTCGTCGCGGATTACTCGCAGGTGCTTCGGGTGCTGCGCGGCCAGGTCGAGAAGGGACTGCTCGGCGTGGGTGGGCGCTTTCGAGATAGCGCCACCGTCGGACAGCCGTTCTTTTTCCTCCGGCCGTCCATAGCGGATGGTCACGGCCACTTCGCGGGCCGCTGCGCGCCGCAGGGCGTCCAGCATCCGCTCGTCCACGACCCGGCCGCTCAGCCGGTCCGAGGTGATCACGAGTCGTTCCCGGGCCTGGCGCAGGGCGTGCCACAGCAGTCGTCGGTGCTCGCCGTCGATCACCACCGCGGCCTGCGGATGCGTGCGGACCGCGACCTGGCCGGCCACCTGCCGGGCCACAAACTGCCAGCCCTCCGCCCACATCCCGGCGGCCAGGGCCGCGGCGGCGTCGTCACTCTCGTCCGGGGTGTCCGGGACACCGGGGTACCGGGGTAGCCAATCCGGGTCCGGGTCCTTACGCTGCGACGCGAAGGGCGCGAAGTCCTGTTCGGTGACGAACATCAGCTGGCTCATCCGGTACCCCGGAATCGCCGTGCGAGCCCACCGCAGTATGTCCCGGATCACCTGGCTGCCGCCGTTGCCGCCGGCCTCCGCCGGCGCGGTGACGTGGACCCCGGTCTCGTGCTGCGGAACCGCCCGGCTGAGCATGTTCCAGCTGGTCACCAGCGCGCAGCTGTCGTCGGCGACGACGATCTTGGCGTGTGTCCGCACGGCCGTGTCCGGAAGCAGGAACCATGGCCCGGTGCCCGGGCGGTCCGGCCCGGGCACCGGGTCCGGCTCCTCGCCGGGAACCGCCGCCACCAGGGTACGGGCGCCGGTGCGCAGCACGGTGTCGTAGAGCAGGTGACTGACCCTGGGATCCAGATTGGCCTGGAAGTTGATGCCCCACAGCAGGGCCACCCGGACGTTGCGCTCCAGCGCGGCACGCAGTTCAGGGAGCAGCGCTTGCAGGCCGTCGTAGCTGATCCACGGGCAGGCCAGGACCAGTTGGATGCGGGCCGAGCGAATGATGTCGGTGAGCACCTCCAGGTGCTCCGCGCCGGTCAGCACCCGCGCGGTGACCTCGGATTCGGTCCGAGCGTCGATCATCGCCCGCAGTTGGCGGTAGTCGTCCGCCATCAGGTTGTGCGTGCGGCGGCGCTGTCCGGCGGGCGCGTTCGCCGCGTTGCTGGCCTGATCGGCCAGCCGTTTCATCGCCCGGGCCAGGGTCGGCGCCGCGAGCAGGCCGGGTGCCAGCCGTCCGCGCAGGGCCTGAACGAACGGGTCGTCGGGGCGGCCGGTCACCAGCCGGGTCAGCTGTGCTGTCGCGGCGCTCCGGTAGGTCTCCGGCAGCCGGCTGTCGATCACCAACACGGTGATCTCGTCATTGTCCGGGTCGACGGCGGCCTGAATCTCCAGCGGCAGCCAGCGCCGCCCGCCTACACCGGTGAGCGCCTCGGCCTGGTAGGCGCCGAGCACCCGGCGCGCGCGGGTCGGGATCTGCCGCTGGTCACTGTCCGGCCGCTGTTGCAGCTCCTCCTGCGCCAGGCCCCGCTCGATCGCCTGGAGCAGGTCAGCCTGCGCCGCGGTGCCGACCCGGATCGGGCTGTTCTCCACCGGAACGGCCAGGTGGGGTCTGCCGTCGTAGCCGGGCCGGGTGGCCGGCATCACGTACCCGGACAGCTTGTCGATCATGACATGCCGGTCGTCGACGAGAGTCTCCGCACTGCGGAGCGTCCCCAGCGTGCGGTCGGCTATGTGCTTCGCGACGTCCGCGGTGACCTCGAGCCCGGCGTACGACCGGACCAGCCGCAGGTAGCCGGTCCGCCACAGGTCCTGAACCACGTCGAGGGTCATCCGGCGGCTCAGGCCCAGCACGTCGGAGAGGCTCGACAGGGTGCTCGCGCCCGCGTGCACCGCCTTGAGGACCACCTGCTCCATCGGGGTCAGCGTCTCCTGGTAACCCAGTCGGACCCGGATCCTGCCCACGTCACACGGCACGTAGACGGTCAGCTTGTCGCCGCTCACACCAGCACCTCACCGGAGTCGCCGTCCGCCGGGCCAGGCACCAGGCCGGGCAGATTGCCGTACAGCTCCTCGGCGGGCACCCTGACCCCATAGAGCTCGACGGCGCGGCAGACCTGGGGCCAGAAACCGGCGCTGCGGGCGTAGTGGTCGAACCGGCCGATCAGCACGAGCTGCCGACGCGCCCGGGAGAACAGGACGTTCACCAGTTGCCGCTGCCCCAGGTGCCCGAGCCCGGCGCCAGATGCCGCCGCTCCCGAGCGGCCAAGGCGGGCCTGGTCGCGGACGAGAGATACGATCACCATGTCCGCCTCGCGGCCCTGGAACGCGTGCACGGTCGACAGGTACGGTCGGGCCAGGCCGACGCCCTGCAACAGCCGGATCTGCTCCCGATACGGCGTGAGCACGGCCAGCGGGTCCGGCCCGTAACCGCCCCTGTTCGCCACCGGGAACGGATCGAGATCCTCCAGCAGTCTCTTGACCAGGGCCGCCTCGCCTGAGTTCGACCAGTGCGGATCGTCGTGACAGGACGCGATGCCGGCGGTGTCCAGCCACACCAGCGACTGCTGGTCCAACCGGCGGGGCCGCATCAGCCGCACGGCAGGAATCCGGTTGGTGAAGTCCTCATCGATGTGGGTCGCGAGACCGCCCACCGGCAGGCCGTCCGCCGCAAGCACCGCCGGCTGCTCCCCGGCAGGGTAGAAGACGCGACTTACCAACTCGCCGATCGGCTCACGCATCCGGAACTGCGTCGACATCCGCCGCAACGGCCGCCTCGGGTCGGGCTGTCCCTCAAAGAGGGTGCCGAACAGGTCGAACACCCGCATGTAGGCGGTCACCTTCTCCGGCGTAATGCCGGCCATCTGGCTGTTCGTGTCGGCCGCGCAGGCGTCCAGGAACCGTTTGAGATCCTGCCGGCGGTGCGCCGGCAGCTGGAAGTGGTCGCCGATGAGTGTCCAGCGCAGTCCGCGTAGCAGCGGCATGGCCAGCTCGGTCGGCCAGGCCTTCGCGGCCTCCTCCACCACCACCCAGTTGAACACCGACTCGGTGGTGGGCGACAGCAGCTCCGGCGCGGACGCGGCACAGGTGGCGAAGACCAGGTTGGCGCCCCGGTGCAGGCGGTCAGCCAGCTCGGGCACGACCCACTCCCCGGACTCCTGCTTCCCGGACAGCATCCTGGACCACTCGTCGAGCACCGCGACCAGTTGCCCGGGCATACCGGGGTCCGGATCCCCGGTCAGCCGGTTGACACGGGCCCTGACCTCGGCGGTCAGCCGGACGGCCGCATCGAGCCGCCGCCACGGGCGCACCGCGCGATCGACCCGTTCCTGGGCGGCCAGACCACGGGTGCTCACCCGCAACGCGAGCGGGCGCATCCGGTCCTCCGTGAGGTGCTGAACCGGCCGCCCCGCGTCGTCCATCTCGCCGAGCTCCCGCAGCACCCGCACGGCCAGGTTGTCCAGGGCGAAGTTCGACTGGGCCGAGACCAGGATCCGGGCGGTCGGGTCCCGTCTCAGGTAGGCGGCGATGGCGGCCGCGGCCACCCGGGTCTTACCGGTGCCCGGTGGCCCCTGCACCGCAGAGAGCGGTTCGCACACCAGGATCTCCTGGACCACCTCCTGCCCGCCGCCCTTCAGGCCGGCGCCTGCGTCCTGCCAGTGGTGCGCGAACGTCCGGATCGTGCGCGGATCGCGCAGGTATCGCTGCAGGTGCGTGGCCCGGTACAGCTCCACGCTCGCGGCGCGCTGCCGGTCCAGGCCCTGCTGGCTGCCCCGGTCGTCGGCGGGGCGGACCCAGCCCCGCTCGGGCAGGGGCTGCTCGCCCGGCTTGCGGCGTAGCCGTACCCGGTCCTGTCCATCCTTGCTCTCGACATAGGCCCGGCTGACCCACCGGCCGGGCTTACCGTTGCGATCCTCCAGGACGTCCACCTCGGAGTCTCCGTCTTCGTTCTCCAGGTCACCGAGGAACGAGCCGAACTCCGGGCGCAGGGCCGGGGTCGCCGCGTACTTGACGAAGGCCGCCGAGCTGACGATGCGGCGCCGGTCGCGCTCCGCGTCGTAGTGGACCAGGACAGTAGAGCGGTCGGTGTGCCCGGCGACCTCGAACGGGTAGGTCCGGGCATCCAGCTCCACCTCCTGGAAGTCCAGCAGCCAGTCGATCGCCTCGCGGAAGCTCAGCTCGTCCGGGGAGGCGGTGCTGACCGGCCGGGTCGCCTCGACGAGGACCTTCCAGGACGGGGCCCGGTCGATCCGGCGAGCCATGTACTCGCGGTCGATGTCGATGGCCCGCAACTCTAGGTCGGGCACCAGCCGTGCCGAGGTCCAATCGAGTTGCCGCAGCTTCTTCTCGTTCACCGGCAGATCCAGCCGGGCGACGTACCGGATGATCAGCGCCTGCTCGGTGTGCGCCTCCATCGCCCCGTACTCGTCTCGGGGCCGGTAGTAGTCGCAGAACCAGGCCAGGTCCGTCCCCCGGATCACCTGGGTGGCGGTGCTGGTGCTGGAGCGGACCCCGCGTACGAACGGCTCGGCTCCGAACGGCGAGTGGGCCATGTAGGCACCGCGCATGTCGGCCGCGATGTAGGCGGCCAGTTCCTCACGCCCGAGCTCGCTCTCCGGATCCTGCTTCACCAGGCCCCAGCGGTAGATGGTTTCGGAGCTCTCCCGCGGCATGAAGACCATGAGGTGCTTGCGGACGGTGACAGAGCCCTCGATGTCCGTCATGATCCGGTCGTACGCCCCGCTCAGCCGGCCGAGCACCTCGTCCGCCGACGGCCGGTCGGCCGCCTCGCCCGACAGCATCCCGGCGAGCAGCCCGGCCAGATCCGGTGGGATCCGGGTGTCGGCCAGCACCGTCTCCCGCAGGTACCGGGCGAACGCCAGGGAGGCCTGGTACCCCTGCTCGGCGGCCTCCCGATCCATCGGGCCGTCCGGCCAGGCGGGGCGGCGGTCCGCGGGGAACGGACCGAGGAACCACTCCCAGACGACCGCGGCCAGCCCGTACACGTCCGACTGCGGACTCTCCATCAGGTTCGCCTCGGTACCGAGCAGGAAGGCCACCCGCTCCGGCGGCGCGTAGGCGAGGTCCCGGCCGAGAACCGCACGCAGCTCACCGGGGTCAGCGGCGCTGTCCACAGTGGTCCGAAACAGGTCGAGGATCAGTGAGCTGAGCTCGAAACGGGCAAGCCGCAGCCGGGCCCCTTCGTGGACGTCGATGCTGGCCGGCGAAACACTGCGGTGGCTGATGCCGAGGAAGTGCAGCTCGGCGAGGCCCTCGGCCAGGGATCGGAACTGCCTGACCGCCTCGGCCCGATGGGTTCGAAAGCGGTCGATCTCCTGGGCCCCGGCACACCGCCGGCTGCCCCGGGTCGCGACGAACGCCATGCCGCCCGGCACCTGCACCTGCCGGGTCATCGCGTCGTCCAGGTAGCCGCCGTCGAGCACCTCGGGCAGCGCCGGATGCGGGATGCCCGAGACCCGCAGCAGCGACCGGACGTCCTGCTCCCAGAGCAGGCCGCCCATCTCCTCGATGCCGAGGAAGAGCTGGATATCGACCGGGCGCATGGTGCGGTCCAGCAACCGCAGCCGATAGATGCGGCCGGAAGCCAGTTCCTCCGCCTCGATCGGATCGTCCTCGTCATCGTCGCCCGTGCTGTACGGCCCGAACTCCGCGGTGGGACCACAGAGGAATCGTTTGACGAGCTTTATTGCATTCGCAGTGGACCCCACACCGCCCCCATCCGCTCACGAGTACGGCGAGCGTACGCGTGCTCCCAGTGACTAGACACCCACCACGAGTGCGGATTTCCCGCTGAGTTCGGCACCGCCACACAGACGGAAATCAGCGGCGACTCAGGTCGTCGTCCATGTCTTGGGTCAGCCGCACCCGTGTTGAGTCGAGTCCAGAGAGGCCCCGGCTCGCGGGGCCGGAAACGGAGTAGATGATCATGAGCGAACTGCACCTCCTGCGCGACGAGCGGCCGATCGAAGGCCGACTGTTCTTCGCCACCCCCTGGGGCAAGAAGGAGCTGCCCGACGGCAGCGTCTTCGACTTCAACGCGTTCTACGAGAACGAGCTGAAGGCGACGGCCGAGGCAGCCGGCTTTACGCCGGTCCGGGCGGACAACATCTACGGCCCGCAATCGGTGATGGGACCGATCTGGCGGGGCATCCAGCAGGCCGAGATCGTCGCCATCGACTTCACCCTACGGAACCCCAACGTGGCGATGGAGTACATGATGGCGATGCTGATCGGCAAGCGGTGCGTCTACCTGACCCAGGACCCCGACGACATCCCGACCGATGTCCGCGGACGGCTGCGCTACATCCGCTACAGCGACCGCTACCAGGATGTCAGCCGGATGCGTGAAGAGCTGCGCAACCAGCTGATCGCCATCCGCTCCGAGCCGGCGGTCGAGATGGCCCTGGTGCCGATGGCGGCCGGCGGCACCGACCCGGTGCCCGCCACCGTCATCACGGTGACCTCCGAGTTCGCCGTGATCGAGGCGAGCGGCGGTCGGCGGGGCGTGCTCGGCAACGCCGACGTCGACTACAACCGGATCGTTCCGGACATGACGCGGCTGTACTCGATCGGTACCCGGGTGACCGGTGCCTTCGACGTCGACACCGGCGGCGGCATGAAGTACACCCTGCTCGCCGGCACCCCGAACCCGTGGCCACGGCTGCGCACCGAGTTCCCCTCCGGCACCACGATCAGCGGCACGGTCCGCCGGACCCGGGACGGCATCGGGGCGTTCGTCGAGGTCGGGTACGGCATCGACGGCCTGATCCACACCTCCGCACTGGCCGGCCGCACCCTCTCCGCCGGGGACCAGGTGGTGGCCAGTGTGATCCGGGTCGACGCCGACCGGCGCCGGATCTCCCTGGCGTTGGACCGGGTGGTCAACGCCGCCGGGCCGCCTACCCCGCTCGCCGTGCCAGCCGCCGACCTCGGGGCGTTCCGGCTCGGGCAGCGGCTGGAGGCCGAGGTGGTCAAGGTGGTCCGCCAGGGTGACGGCGGATACCTGCTGGTCCAGCTCCCGGACCGGCGAAAGCCCGCGATGCTGCACTCCTCGGCGATGAGCCCGGAGCTGCGCGAGGGCCTCACGGACGACGACATCGAGGTCGGCGAGATCATCGACGTCGAGGTGTTGCGGATCGACACCGTCCGAGACCGCATCACGGTGCGTGACCTGCCGGAGACAGCGTCGTAGTGACCGGCGCTGTGGTGATCGCGGGTTGCCGGCTGGCAGCCCGCGATCTCTGTCAGCGGACCGGCGTTGCTCGGAATTGCATTGGCCGACCGGTCCGTGTGCGGGGTTGGGGCTGGACCTCTGGTCGGCATCAGGCGTTGATGGAGCCCGTTCGATCACACCTTGAGGACGTCCACGTCGTAGAGCGCTATCGACGCGTCGCGGGAGGCCAGGGTCAGACTTTCGGTGATCGCCTGGGCCACCAGCATGCGAGCGAACGGATCGCGGTGATGCGGTGGCAGGCGGCCGGCGGCGATGGCGTGGGCGTGGGTCACCGGGAGTTCGCGGAAGCCCATGTCTCTTACCCGCTCGGCGAGGTCAGGGGGTCCTTGGAGTTTCCCCGCACTCTGTTTGATGGTGATCTCCCACAGGGTGACCGGGGACAGGAAGATGTCCGGCTCGTGGCGTAGCCGGTCGAGGAACTCGGTGCCGAGGGTCGCGTCGCCGGTGATGGCCAAGAGCGCGACGTGGGTGTCCAGCAGCAGGGTCATGCGCCGATGCCGAAGTCGTCGGCGATCTCGGCGTTGGTCTGCGGTGAATCCCAGTCGCCGGTGAGGTCCAGTTGCCCGGCGAGGGAGCCGACTGCCGTGCGGTTGGCCCGCCGGACCAGCGGCACGACCTTCGCCACCGGCGTGCCGGCCCGGTCGATGATGATCTCCTCGCCCTGTTCCACCCGTTCGATGATGCGCGACAGGTGGGTCTTGGCATCATGCATGTTGTAGTGCGCGGCCTCACCCGACATGGCGCGACCCCCTCGGTTAGCTAGGGGCTTAGTCTATCCTGCTTGGCCCCGTGCGCCAGCGGTTCGGCTGCTCGGGTCGGGTCGTGGCTGAGGTGTGCCCGAGCGTCCACTGCACCGCCTTTACGTTGGCTCACGTGGTCACCTGGAAGGCCGCCAGCCTCTTGCGGAACAGATGCGGACCGCTCGGCAGCGGGCAGGGGCGAGTGCCAGTTTGGAAGGGCGAAGGTCCACTCTGACACGGACCTGGTGGGCCAGGTCATGGTGGCAAGCGGGTGACCTTTCGTGCCCTCTGGTGACCTCCTCGGTACCGGCTACTGGAAATTTGCGGTTCGTACGATGCCGGGTTCAGCCGCCGCTCATCGGGTCATCGGCGAGTCCGGACCGTGCCAACGTCTCCGCCCTCATCCGCAGGGTCTGCGCGACCTGTGGGAGGTACTCGTCCGGCTCGACGACTGCCGCCTCCCGGTAGCCGTCAACCGACGCGTTGAGGTCGGCGAGTGCCTCGCCGTAGCGGCCGAGAGCCGCGAGGCTGTCAGCCCGCCAGCGTCGAGCACTGGCCAGATAAGCCCTGTGTTCGTGGTCGATCGCCGCCAACGGGATTCGGACCTCGATGGCCTCCGCCCAGGCCGCCACCGCCTCGGCGTGCCGGCCAGCCATGTGGAATGCGATCGCCTGGTCGTGCAGTGACTTGACCAACTCCGGGCGGTCCGCAGCCATGTCCTGCCATAGCGCGATTTCTTCGGCCCGGGCGGCGATCTCCTCGTCGTGACGGCCCTGCCGACACAAGCAGTACGACAGTGTCGACAGGCTGCCGGCGAGCCCCTCGCTACTCCCCGGGTCGAGGTTCCGCAAGCTTCGGCTCACGGCGACCGCCATTCGGTAGGCGGCGGTGGCGTCCTGGAAGCGCCCAACGCGCTCCAGCGCGCGGCCCAGGTTGAACGCGGCATTGACGAGCGGCTGGCTGTACCGGCGCGGTGACAGCCACACCCCAGCGCGCAGCAGCGCGACTCGGATCCGCAACGTAATCACGTTACGCATCATTCCCGCCGGGTTGGGAACCGGTCAACGCGGCTTGACCCGGGACGACGCACGTGGGGTGGTCCGATCCGACAATGAGCCAATCTCATCGTGATTCGTGGCTGATCTGGATGTGGTGCAGGACGCGGTTAGCGACTCGGGGTCGCCGTGTCACGGCCCTGCTGCTGGGCCGGGCGCCCTCCGACGAGGTACCGGACGTACGCATTGACCGACTTCCCGGGTTCCCGGACGTCGCTGCACGTCGGGTGGGTGCTGCTGCTGGCGATGCTGGTCGCGGCCTGGGTGGGGCCCTCGTGGCGCCCCGGTACGCGGTTGGTCGCCTGGGTGCTCGACGTGGGGCTGACGCTCCTCACCTTCCTACCCACCGGCACGTGGCTCGCGCTGGCCGGGACGCTCGCGCTGGTCCGCGCCGTCTCGACACTGACGGGGGCGCCGCCGCCGATCTCCGAGGGACGGGCGGGGTTCGGGGCGGAGCCCCGAAGGGCTAACGCCCGCTAGGCTCCTCGCCTCTACGTCAGAGCGCGGGAGCGTACGTGATCAAGTTGTTCAGGACCAAGAAGTCCACATGCCGCTGTCGGCCCCAGTGGCCGGCTCTGGTGACGGAGATGAACGGCTATGGCATGCCGTGCCAACCATCCGAGCACGGCAGTCCGGTGACCAGGCTATTGGAGCTGTCAGCGCGGTGCGCCGGATGCGCCGCGACCTACCCGGGCAACTTCATCATCGAACCAGGCACGCCGCCTCCGTTCGACTGGGCGCGGGAGCCTGAGAACACCGTGTGCTCCTGCGAGCCACGGTGGCCGAAACTGATGGTGATGCTGCGTGGCCAGTACTACCTCGGCTACCCAGGTACGGAGGGCCAGCTGGTTGTTGACGGCGCAGCGGAGGGGGCCTTCTGCGATAGCTGCGGCGCCCGCTTCCTCGGGGACATGGCAGTCGACCTCACCGACAGGTCGCACCTCGAAGATCCTGACGAGACGTAGCAGATATGACCCCGGCCGGCCCGGGTCGATGCCAGCCGGAGGTCCTCGGCTGACTTGGCTGTACCAATGGCTGCACGGAGGCCGCGGTGATCGTACCGACCGGGAGCGGGAAGTTGCTGACCTGCGGTGACATGGGTGCGCCCGGCAGGATTCGAACCTGGGGCCTTCGGATTGAAGGAGATCGCGGATGGCTGGTCGAGCGGCTGCATCCCTGGTCAGCCCGTCTGCCGTTGTCTGATGGCGTCGTCGTCAGCCGGTCGTCTCGGCGGTACGGATGGCCGTACAGGGATCAGTTCTTCGTCAGACCCTCGTAGCCTTGACCCGCGATCGGCGCATCATGACGAGGACGATGATGGCAGCGGCCAGGAGACCGGGACCGCAGTGGACGGCAAGGACTCCCGGCAGGTCGGGCCCGCCCCAGTCATTCCGGTAGCTGGCAGGGTCCGAGAAGTCGATGATGAATAGCTCCATCACGGCCCGAACGATGAAGTACAGAGCAACGATCAGGCCGAGGACGGTCCCGATGATGGACAGGGCCTTGCGCAACTTGACCTCCATTGTGAGCGCAGTTGCCTGGCCGGCCTGACCCTATTGCCTGCATCCAAGCTCGACTGTCCTGCGGATCTCCTCGCCGGGCAGTCTCCGACCTTGCAGCCTCCCCGGACCGGGACAAGGTAGAGCGCCCGAGTCGGGCGGCCCGGTCACATGTCGCCCGGCTATCTGGAATATCAGTTCGCCTACGCCGCCCCGCCGCCGTGGCCGGGGAGCGGCAAGGAGGCCGTCGACGCTCCCTGCTGTCAACACCTGCTCGCCGCTCTGGCCGACCCCGGCCAGCCCAGAGCGCGACGACCCTGTTGAGATGCTCAGCGCGGGCTTCGATCCCGCCCGTTACCACCACGCAACCGCCGCATAGGTCAGCCGTGACCACCAGTCGACAACGCGCGGCACTTGGCGAATTCCTGGACGCGCTGGTACCCCGGTCGCGGGCCCTGGGCGTGGAGGGGATCGTGGTGGCACGCGTCGCGCACGCCCAGCGGCTACCCGCCAGCAGTCGCCGGGAAGCCGCCCGGATCGGCGCGGAACTCACCGAGCGCTATGCGCGCTGACAGCCCACCTTCGACACCGTCAGCTAGCCGGACGACGTTGCCTGACGGCAAGTTTAAGTTTTGCTTATCGGGTTGTGGATCAACGAGGGAAGCTCGGTACCTTGCCCGAATGCGACACATCAAGACCGTAATCGCCGCGCTCATCGTGGGTCCGCTGGCCTGGGTCCTGCTCGCCGCTGGACAAGGCCGGGCCATGAGGGTGTTCGCGGATGCGCAGGACAGTGGTGATGCGCTCGACCCTAACGCTCTGCTCAAGCCGTTGCTGGTGCTGGCGGCTGCTGGCCTTCTCCTCGGGCTCATCGCCACCGTCCGGATCTCCCCGATCGGCTCGGTGCTGGCGGGACTTGCGTACATAGTCAGCTACGCAGGCCTGTTGTTCAGCCCGGTACGGCTGCTGGACCTGCTCAGTCACAAGCTCAGCGTGGCGGGTTACCAGATTGACTTGCTCACCCCCGTACGGACCGGGACGACGCTGCTGCTGGGCTCGCTGCTCCTGGTCGGGGTCGCCAGTGTCCAGCGGTGGCGGCGCTGGCCGCAGTCGGACGCCGATGAGCCGACGATCCTTGCCCCGGACACGATCATTCCGCCGGTATCGGAACGGGACCGCCCGCTCGGCGCGGACGGGCTCGGCTCGACGAAGCAGGGTGAGGATCCGATGAAGCCGGGTAAGTCCGACGAACCGGCGTCGGCGATGGCCGGCGGTTCGCGCTGGACCGATTCGCCGCGCAGCCATTCCATGACAGAGCCCTGGCAGTAAGACGCGACGCGCTGGCCCGCCGCTGGGGACGGGCTACCCGAGCTGACCGGGAAGCCTGCGTCAACGGTTCGGGCAAGTCGGCGCAGGGCAACCTCTGCCTCCGGGTCGAGGACGGCGGCGCCATCGTGGTCGACCGCACCCTCAGCCGTTCCGGCACCGTTTCACTGGCCGGCACATCGTCCTGGCCCGCCGCGGGAGCCTTCACGGTCCCCCGACACGGGCGCGGGGGGCAGGGGGACCTCGCGGTAGAACTGGATGTCTTCGAAGCCGTAGGTGGCTACGTCCTGGCTGCTGACCCCGAGGATCAGGCCTACGCGGCCAACCGCGCCACCGGGCTGATCTGCCTGCACTTCGCCAGCACCTACGACGGGAACACCACACGGCCGCAGTCAGAATCCCCGCCGGCGCTTCTGGCGATCCGCCACGACGACGGGGCGTACATGGAAACCTTCACCTTCACCCCGACCGGCACCGCCTACCGCTGATATCTACCCGGCCGGTTACCGTGCGCGCTACCCGCGGCCAGCGGCGGAGAAGTACCCACTGACCTGCTCGCCGTGGCCGATGATGAGCTCGTGACGACATGTGGGCGCTGCGGTTCGCCGGTCCGGCGTTGGCGCCGACGCGCTGGCGCCGCCGCCACCGGCGCGGCCGCCGGGGGTGCATCGGCGGTCGGCGTCGTCAGCCTCGGCGCCCTGGCCGTCGGCGCACTGGCCCTCGGGTCCGTCGCCGTCGGTGCGATGGCAATCGGACGCCTGGTGGTCCGCCGCGCGGCCGTACGACACCTGCAGCTCCGTTCGGTACACGTCGGTCGGCTGGAGATCGACGCTCTCCTTGTAGCGGACGATGGGGGACGCCCCTCCCACAGCAATCCCGATGCTCCTACGGACGTCAACCCGTGAAGCCTTGACCCCAGGCACCACCACAGAGGCCCAACCTGCTCCCCCGCTACACATGCGGGGGTGTCCCGGCTGGTGGACGGCCTTGGATACTCACGTGGCTACTCAACGGGCACAGGAGTACGCGGGTCGACGCCCGGCGGGTGTTCAGTGGTTCGACGTCACCTGGCGGCAGGTGACGTCGTACTGCGCAACGTCGGATTCTTCGAATTCTGCGCCCGGTAGTAGGGACCCGGCGATGCCGCCGTCCGCCCAGAACAGCAGCTCATGAGCACTGCACGGCCGCTGGTCCTGTGTCGGGGATCTCCGGGCCGCCGGTTGTCCACCCGCCGTCCGGTGCGTCAGTCTCAGCGGGTGGTCATCCTGCTCATCGCGTTCGGCATCGTGCTGCTCGGCGCCTTCGCCCAGGCGGTCAGCGGCTTCGGGTACGCGCTGGTGACCGTGCCGTTGCTGGCCGCCGCCGTCGACCCGCGCGCCGCCGTGGTGGTGTCGGCACTGACCGGCGTCGGGCTGACCGTCACCGCGGCCATCCGGGAACGCGCCCACGCCCGGTGGCGGGTCGCGGCGGCACTCACCGCCACCGCCCTGCTCGGCCTGCCGGCCGGCCTGCTGGTTCTCGCGCTCGCGCCAGAGAGGCTGCTCAGCGCGCTGATCGCGGTCGTGGTGCTCGGCTGCGCCGCGCTGGTCTGGTCCAGGGCGCCGATCCGCACCGGACGGATCGGTCTCGGCGCCATCGGCGTCCTCGTCGGGGTGCTGACCGCCGCCACCGGGACGAACGGGCCGCCGCTGGTCGCCGCTTTCCAGTCGCTCGGCTACGATCCGCGCACCTTCCGGGCCACCCTGGCGGCGACCTTCTCGGGCACCAGTCTGATGGGGCTGACGGGGTTCCTGCTGGCCGGTCAGATACACGGCGATGTGGTGCGGATCTCCCTCGTGGCGCTCCCCGCGGTGCCGCTGGGTTGGTGGCTGGGAAACCGACTGTTCCACCGCATCGACCCCGTGGTGTTCCGACGGATCGTGCTGGTCGGGCTGCTCGGCAGCGCCGGTGCCGCGCTCGCGAGCATGGCCGGCTGAGCGGGTCGTCCACGGCCCCCCGGTGCTGGCTGCAGTGCCGTATCCGGCGGTGGCGGGCTGGCCGGTCGTCTCCCGGTCACGGCCGGCCCCGCCCTGGCTCCTGGCAAATCGGCGGTTACCGGGCAACGCGGGTTTTTCCTGACTACGGTATCTGCGGAGGCGATGTCGGTGACGATGGAAGCAGAGCGCACCCTGCCCGCGGAGGAGCTCACACGACTGGGTGAGCTCGCCGCCCAGCTGCGAGTGGACGCGATCCGGTGCAGCACCAGGGCAGGATCGGGGCATCCGACCTCGAGTCTGTCCGCCGCGGACCTGCTCGCGGTGCTGATCTCCCGGCACCTGCGTTACCAGTGGACGGACCCGCGCGGTCGGACCAACGACCACCTGATCTTCTCCAAGGGCCACGCCTCACCGCTGTTGTATGCGGTCTTCAAGGCGGTGGGTGCGATCACCGATCAGGAGTTGGTGGAAACCTACCGCCAGCTGGGGTCGCGCCTGCAGGGACACCCCACGCCGGCCCTGCCCTGGGTCGACGTGGCCACCGGATCGCTCGGTCAGGGACTGCCCGTCGGGGTCGGGATCGCGCTCGCCGGCCGGCACCTCGACCACCTGCCGTTCCACGTGTGGGCGCTGTGCGGCGACAGCGAGATGGCCGAGGGCTCCATCTGGGAGGCGCTTGACAAGGCCGGCCACTACGGGCTGCACAACCTCACAGCGATCGTCGACATCAACCGGTTCGGGCAACGGGGCCCGACCGAGCTGGAATGGGACCTGGACACCTACCGCCGCCGGGTCGAGGCGTTCGGCTGTCAGGCGCTCGTCATCGACGGACACGACCTGGCCGCGATCGACGAGGCGTTCGCCCGGGCGCGGCAGGCGACGGGTCCGACCGTGGTGCTCGCCCGGACGGTCAAGGGCAAGGGGGTGCCGGAGATCGAGAACCAGCCCGGGTGGCACGGCAAGCCGCTGAAACCCGACATGGCCGAGCAGGCCGTAACGGCTCTCGGCGGGGTACGCCAGATCCGCGTCACCGGGCCGCGACCCAAGCCCACCCCGCCCGCTAGTTCCCCCGCCGGCGAGCCGCCCACGCTGCCGCGATACGACAAGGGGACGAAGGTGGCCACCCGGAACGCGTACGGTGACGCGCTGCGCGCGCTGGGCTCGCGGCCCGACGTGGTCGCCCTGGACGGTGAGGTCAGCGACTCCACCCGCGCCGACAAGTTCGCCGAGGCGTATCCCGACCGGTTCTTCGAGATGTTCATCTCCGAACAGCAACTGGTCGCCGCCGCAGTCGGACTGCAGGTACGCGGCTATCGGCCCTTCGCCGCGACCTTCGCCGCATTCTTCTCCCGCGCCTACGACTTCGTGCGGATGGCCGCCGTCTCCCGGGCCGACATCGCCCTGTCCGGGTCGCACTGCGGGGTGGAGGTCGGGACGGACGGTCCCTCCCAGATGGGGCTGGAGGACCTGGCGGCCATGCGCGCCGTGCAGGGCTCGACAGTGCTGTATCCCAGCGACGCCGTGTCCTGCGCGGCCCTCGTTGCGCAGATGGTCGACCGCAAGGGCGTCAACTACCTGCGCACCACCCGAGGCAAGTACCCGGTGCTCTACGACAACGAAGACACCTTCCCGGTCGGCGGCAGCAAACTGCTCCGCGGCGGCGACGACGACGACATCGCGCTGATCGGCGCCGGGGTGACGGTGCACAACTGCCTCGCCGCCGCCGACGAGCTGGCGCGCGAGGGAATCAAGGCCCGGGTCATCGACCTGTATTCGATCAAGCCACTGGACCGGGACCGGTTGCTCGACGCCGTCCGGACCACCGGCGGTCGGCTGCTGGTGGTCGAGGACCACTACCCGGAGGGTGGCGTGGGATCGGCGGTCCTCGAGTCCCTGGCCGACCTCGCCGAGCCGGTGCGGGTGAAGCACCTGGCGGTACGGGGCCTGCCCACCTCCGGTACCCCGACCCAGCTGATGGACCAGGCCGGGATCGGGGTGAACGCCATCGTCGCGGCGGCACGCGCCGCACAGGCCCCCGGCCACTGACGCGGCGGGCGCCGTTTCACCCTTGGACGCGCGGGTAGACGCAGCATTCGCGGCAGGAAGGGGTTCGAGATGGACTACACGGAGTTCATCCAGTCGGTGGCGGCTCGACCGAAGGTGTCACCGACCCTGGCCGAGCCGATCACCCGTGCCACGCTCGCGACGTTGGCGGAGCGGCTCAGCGGCGGCCAGGCACGGGATCTCGCCGCGCAGCTTCCCGAGGAGCTGCGGGCAGACCTACGCAAACCCGACGAGCAGGCCGAACCGTTCGAGCTTCCCGAGTTCTTCGAGCGGGTGCAACAACGCGCCGCGGTGGAGTTGCAGGCGGCGACCGACGGGGTGCGCGCCGTGCTGGACACGCTGCGGGACGCGGTCAGCGCGAAGGAGTACGAGGACTCCATCGCCCAGTTGCCGAAGGAGTTCTGGCAGCTGACCGGGCCGGCCGCCACCCGGCTCGAACCCCGCCGGATCGGCACATAGGCCCGGCCGCGTCACGCCCGTAGCCGGACCTCGGCGGATTCGCGGTCGCTGCGCAGCCCCTTGCAGCAGGGGTGGCGCAGTCCGGGCGGCGGGCTGACCCAAGTTACCGCCCCGGGCCGTGGTGGCCCGGGGCGGCGGAGAGTCAGGCCCTGCGGAGCCAGAAGGTCAGGCCGAGCGACTCGTCGGTGAACGGCTGGGCGTCCGGCCAGGACGGTTCACCGTCGGCGCAGTCGGTCGCCAGCACCTCCTCGGCCACCAGGTCGCGGTGCTCGGCGAGGGCGAGCGCGGTCTCCTCCCGGTCCGTCCGGTACCGCAGCTCGATCCGGTCGGTCACCTCCAGGCCGCTGCTCTTGCGCGTCTCCTGGATCTGCCGGATCGCGTCCCGGGCCACCCCGGCCCGGCGCAGCTGCGGGGTCAGATGCAGGTCCAGGGCCAGGGTCGCGCTTGCGTCGCTGGCCACCGCCCACCCCTCCCGCGGCGTTTCCACCACGACCACCTCGTCCGGGCCGAGCGTCACCGACTCGTCGCCGAGGAGAACCGTGGCCGAGCCGGTGTCCCGCAGCGAGTCCCGCAGCGCGGCGGCGTCCGCGGCCGCGATCGCCTTGGCTACCTGCTGCACCCCCTTGCCGAACCGCTTGCCGAGGGTTCGGAAGTTGGCCTTGGCGGTGGTGTCCACCAGCGAACCGCCCGCGCCGCCCACCGGCTCGACCGAGCCGACGTTCAGCTCGGCGGCGATCTCGGCCAGCAGCTCCGGCGACAGCTCCTCGAACCCGTTGGCGGAGGCCAACGCCCGGGACAGTGGCTGACGGACCTTGATCCCGGAGTCGGCCCGGGCGGCGCGGCCCAGTTCGACCAGCCGGCGGGCGAGCGCCATCTGCCGGGACAGGGCCGGGTCGATCAGCGATTCGTCGACCTCCGGGTACGCGGCCAGGTGCACCGACTGCGGCAGCGTCGGGGCGACCGGCACGACCATGTCCTGCCAGACCCGCTCGGTGACGAACGGGGTGAGCGGCGCCAGCAGCAGGGTGACGGTGCTGAGCGCCTCGTGCAGGGTGGCGAGCGCCGCACGGTCGCCCCGCCAGAAGCGCCGCCGGCTGCGCCGGACGTACCAGTTCGACAGATCGTCGATGAAGGTGGCGAGCAACCGGCCCGCCTGGTGCGTGTCGAACGCCGCCATCGCCGCGTCGACCTGCTGGACCAGCGTGTTCAGCTCGGAGAGCACCCACCGGTCCTGCACCGGCCGGTCCGCGGGCGCCGGGTCGGCGGCCGACGGGGTCCAGCCGGCGGTGCGGCCGTAGAGGGACTGGAAGGCGGCCGTGTTCCAATAGGTCAGCAGGATCTTGCGGACCACCTCCTGAAGCGCCGTGTGCCCGACCCGGCGCGCCGACCAGGGCGAGCCGACGGCGGCCATGAACCAGCGCACCGCGTCCGCGCCGTGCTGGTCCATCAGCGGGATCGGCTCCAGAATGTTGCCCAGGTGCTTGGACATCTTCCGGCCGTCCTCGGCCAGGATGTGGCCGAGGCAGACCACGTTCTCGTACGCCGACCGGTCAAAGACCAGCGTGCCGATGGCCATCAGGGTGTAGAACCAGCCGCGCGTCTGGTCGATGGCCTCGGAGATGAACTGGGCCGGGTAACGCTCGGCGAAGAGCTCGGCGTTGCGGTGCGGGTAGCCGAACTGCGCGAACGGCATGGAGCCCGAGTCGTACCAGGCGTCGATGACGTCGGGCACCCGGCGGGCGGTCTCCCCGCAGTGGCAACCGAAGGTGACGTCGTCGATGAACGGCCGGTGCGGATCGAGGTTGCTCAGGTCGGACCCGGTAAGCTCGCCCAGCTCCGCGAGCGAGCCGACGCAGGTCAGGTGCTCGTTCGGGCAGCGCCAGATGGGCAGGGGGGTGCCCCAGTAGCGGCGGCGCGACAGCGCCCAGTCGACGTTGTTGTTGAGCCAGTCGCCGTAGCGGCCGTACTTGACCGTGGCGGGGTGCCAGGTGGTGCGCTCGTTCTCCCGCAGCAGCGCGTCCCGCACGGCGGTGGTCCGCACGTACCAGGACGGCTGGGCGTAGTAGATCAGCGCGGTGTGGCAGCGCCAGCAGTGCGGGTAGGTGTGCTCGTACGGCTGGTTACGGAAGAGCAGGCCCCGGATCTGCAGGTCCTCGATCAGCGGCCGGTCGGCCTCCTTGAAGAACAGCCCGCCGACCAGCGGTACCTCCGGGAAGAACCGGCCGTTGGACTGCACCGGGTTCACCATCGGCAGGCCGTACGCCCGGCTGTTGGCCAGGTCGTCCGCACCGAAGGCGGGCGCCTGGTGGACCAGCCCGGTGCCGCTGTCCGTGGTGACGTACGACGCGAGGATCACGATGTGCGCGTCGGGGACCTCGACCAGGTCGAACGGCGCCCGGTAGGTCCACCGCTCGAGCTCCTTGCCCTTGAACGACTCGCCGGTCAACTCCCACCCGTCGCCGAGCGCGTACGCCAGCAGCGGCTCGGCCACCACGAGCTGCTCGTCGCCGTCGCTGGCCACCACGTACCGCACGTCGGGGTGCACCGCGACCGCGACGTTCGACGGCAGGGTCCACGGGGTGGTGGTCCAGACCAGCAGCGCGGCCCGGTCGGCCAGTGGGCCAGAGGTGAGTGGGAATCGGACGAAGACCGACGGGTCGACGACCGTCTCGTAGCCCTGGGCGACCTCGTGGTCCGACAGGCCGGTCTCGTCCCGCGGGCACCACGGCGCGACCCGGAAGTCCTCGACCAGCAGGCCCTTGTCGAAGATCTGTTTCAACGACCACCAGACGGACTCGATGTACTCCGGGTCCATGGTCCGGTAGGCGTCGTCCGTGTCCACCCAGTAGCCCATGCGCTCGGTGAGCTCGGCGAACGCGTCGGTGTGCCGGGTGACCGACTCGCGGCACCGGGCGTTGAACTCCGCGATGCCGAACTTCTCGATGTCCTGCTTGCCGGAGAAGCCGAGCTCCCGCTCGACGGCCAGCTCCACGGGGAGACCGTGGCAGTCCCAGCCGGCCTTGCGGGCGACGTGGAACCCCTTCATGGTCTTGTAGCGCGGGAAGACGTCCTTGAAGACCCGGGCCTCGATGTGGTGGGCGCCAGGCATGCCGTTGGCTGTCGGCGGCCCTTCGTAGAACACCCACTCGGGGCGGCCCTCGGACTGCTCAAGGCTGCGCGCGAAGATGCTGTTGGCGTGCCAGAAGTGCAGGACCTCATGGTCGAGCTCGGGCAGATCGACCTGGGTCGGTACGCTGCGGTACATCGTTCCTCCGTCGGCGCGTGTGGTAAAGCTCCGCCGGAGGGACGAGGCCGTAGGCCCCGCGGTACCACCCTCCTTGGCCGGTCAAGGCCCTCTCGTTCTCCTGTGGTCGGGTCTACTCGGCCTGGCGGCCTTTCTTCCGACGGCTCCGGGGTGATCTTCCCGCCACGCACACCCCCGGGCTTCCACCATCCCCGGATCGCTTCTGGCTGCGTGCGGCGGTACTCGTCCCCATCTGCGCCTTCCGCACGCACCCTATCCCAGCCCATCTGATCACGACCACGGTGTTGCGGACGCCCTACCCCTTGGACACACCGACAATTTTGCCGACTCCATCGGCATCGCCGGCCCGACCACCGAGGGGCCAAGGCCCGGCTCACAATCGACGGCCTGCCGCCGGTCGAGGGGGTCGTCGACCTCGCCGGTCTTCCGACCTACGTCGGCATCCGCACCGACGACGCGCTCGACCGGCAAACATCGGTTGGGACCGATCTGACCGCGGGCCCTACGACGGAGTTGAGGCGCCGCGTAGCGGCCGGATTGCGACATGAGCGGATATGCGCCGGACCAGCGGCGCGGCCGCACCGGCGGGTACGGGGGTTGTACCGCCTCCGCCTACGGCGCAGGTTCCAGTACGACGACTGGGATCTGGCGGGTGGTCTTGCGCTCGTAGTCGGCGAAGCCTGGATACGCGGCCTTCTGCGCGCTCCAGATCCGTTCCCGCTCGTCCCCGGGGGCAACTCGAGCGACCAGCTCGACCTTGTCCGTACCGATCTCCGCTTGGGCCCGCGGATGAGCGAGCACGTTGTAGTACCAGTCGGGATTGATGGGCGCGCCGCCCTTGGACGCGAACACGGCAAAGGCACCGTCGACCTTCTGGTACATCATCGGGTTCACGCGAGGCTGGCCGCTCTTGGCGCCGACCGTGTGCAACAGCAGCAGCGGCGCTCCAGCGAACTGTCCGCCGACCCGCCCACCGTTGGCGCGAAACTCAGCGATGATCTTGTCGTTCCAGTCGCTCATGCTTCTCCTCGGCTGCGCGCACCGGCTACTTGAACAGATTCTGTCAGTCCCAACCCGCGCGTGATACCGCACTCGACGGCAGGATCGGCTCACCGTCGACGGCTCGGCGGTAACCGTCGAGCGTCTGCCTGGCAGGGCGGCGTATCCCCGGCGGGAGTGTCGACCCGCCTTTTCACCCTCGCCCACGGGCAGGTCGGCCGGTACAGGGCCAATTTCCGGTTCCGGGTCACCGACTGCGCGTGCGACGCCAGCTGGTACTACGAGGACTGGGTGGTCCATGTCAGCAATGGCGGTGTCGCACACGACCGGTTCCTGCACGGCGAACCGGACCGCGTTGTCGACAACCGTGTCCATCTTTACGGCGGTCGCGCGCGCCGAGATGACCGCTAGCGTTTAGGGTCCCTGGGATGGTCATGAACGCGCAGGACGTTGTGGGCGTGATCGAGTCAGACCCGGGAGCGATGAGAGTCCTTCGGGCTACGGCCGACCTTGGATTACCGGACTGGTGGATCGGTGCCGGCTTCGTACGCAACCGCGTCTGGGACGCGATCAGCGGCCTCCCTGCCTCGCCCGAGCGCGACGTGGATGTCGCCTACTTCGACGCGGAAAAGCTGGACCCACGCGAGGAGGCACGCGCCGAAGCCCGAGCCATGGTGGCCCTGCCTGGGGTGCCGTGGGAGATCCCTAATCAGGCACGGATGCATCTGCGCAATGGCGATGAGCCCTACACGTGCGCCCTGGACGCGATATCGCGCTGGCCCGAGACGGCGACGTGCGTCGCGGTGACTCTGCGGGGCGATTCTGTTCGCCTGGTGTCCTGCCACGGTCTGACTGACCTTGTGGGAATGGTTGTCCGTCCCTCTCCAGCCTTTACCAACGCGGCGGGTCGCGCGAAGGTACAGCGCCGCGTGGAGGTCAAGGGATGGCTCCAGCGATGGGCCGAGCTGCGGCTGGAGATCTAGCGCGCACGTCAACCAAAGGGTGGCCCTTGACAGGGACGTCCTCTTCGCGGCACGGGCGGACATCCACTCCACAACCTGTGTCAAGCTCCGTCGCGAGCGGCTCGCCTCAGGTGTGCGCACGGACCTCTGCGACCGCGTCGGCGAGGACTTGCACTCCGTTTGTGATGGCACGTTCGGTGAGGGTGGCGTAGCCGAAGATCAGCCCGCCGGGTCCGGCGGGGCTCAGTCGGTACCGGGAGACGCCTTGCACGACAAGTGCGTGCCGGGCGGCGGCGGCCACGACCGCGGCCTCGTCGAGGTCGTGCGGGAGCCAGGTTACGACGTGTTGGCCCGCCGCGACACCGACCGGCTCCAGGTCGGGCAGCCGTGTGCGCAGCGCGGCCAGGAGTGCGTCGCGGCGGCGGCGGTAGACCGGGCGCATGCGCCGCAGGTGCCGGTCGAATTCGCCGCGGGTAAGGAAGTCGGCGAAGGTCAGTTGGTCGATGACGGGAGAGCCGCGGTCGGCCAGAACCTTGGCCGCCGCGATGTCGTCGACCAGGTGTGACGGCGCCAGCAGCCAGCCGAGGCGCAGCCCTGGCGCCAGGGTCTTGCTCGCTGTGCCGCAGTACACGACGGTGTCGGGCGCCAGCCCCTGCATGGCGCCGACGGGCGAGCGGTCGTAGCGGTACTCCGCGTCGTAGTCGTCCTCGATCACCACGGCGCGGCGACGCTGCGCCCAGCCGATCACCCGGGCTCGAGCGGTGGCGGACAGGACCCCGCCGGTGGGCCACTGGTGCGAGGGCGTCAGCACTACGGCGTCCGCGTCGGTCTGTTCGAGCTCTTCGACGAGAATGCCGTCCGGCCCGACCGGGACGCCGATCACCTCCAGGCCGGCGGCGGCCGCGACGCGGCGGGCGTCGTCGTCCGCGGATGGGTCCTCGACGGCCAGCCGGCGGGCGCCGCGCGCCGCGAGCACCTGGATCAGCAGCGCGACGCCCTGGCCGTAGCCACTGCAGATCACGACGTTCTCCGGGCGGGCCAACGTGCCGCGGACCCGGTTGAGGTAGTCGGTCAGGGCGGTGTGCAGTTCGGGCACGCCACGTCCGTCGAGGTAGGCGAAGCGCTCGTTCGGCGTGGTGGTGAGGACCGTGCGCACCGAACGCAGCCAGGCGGCCCGGGGGAACGACGACACGTCGGTGCGGCCGTACCCGAAGTCGATCCGGGCCGCCGACCGATCCCCGGTGCGGCGATCCGCTGGCGGCGGAACCGGCTCGACCGCAACCTGGGTGTAGCCGCCAGCCCGACTGGTGAGGTAGCCCTCGGCGACGAGTTGCTGGTAGGCCTCGACCACCACGCCACGCGACACTCCCAGATCGGCTGCGATGGTGCGGGTGGGCGGCAGAGACGTCCCGAGACGCAACCGGCCGGCCCGGACGCCGCCCCGGATCGAGGCGGCGATCTGCCGGTGCAGCGGCTCGGCGGCGGACCGGTCGACATCGATGAGCAGGTCCTGCGCCGTGCTGGAATTGGTCCTGATTCGGCCCATGCAATCGGACCTTACCTGGTGTACCGATTTCCGTCAGGCTCAGACGTATGACCACAGTGACCAGCGCTCGCTTCGACGGCCGCCTCCTCACCCCGGGCGATCAGGGTTACGACGCGGCCCGCACCATCTGGAACGCCATGATTGACCGCCGCCCGCGGATGATCGTGCGGGCCGCGAGCGTCACCGACGTGGTGACCGCGGTGCGCCTGGCCCGCGAACTCGACCTGGAGATCGGGGTGCGCTGCGGCGGGCACAACGTGGCCGGTCTCGCCGTCCCCGCGGACGGCCTGATGATCGACCTGACCCCGATGAACGGCGTTCGGGTCGACCCGATCCGGCGGCGCGCCCGGGTCCAGGGCGGCGCGCTGCTCGGCGCACTCGACCGGGCGTCGCAGCCATACGGCCTCGCCACGACCGCAGGTAACGTCTCGCACACCGGCGTCGGCGGCCTGACCCTGGGCGGCGGCATGGGCTGGCTCGCCCGCCAACACGGGTTGGCCTGCGACAACGTCGTCTCCTACACAATGGTCACCGCCGACGGGGCCGTGGTGACCGCGAGCCGAACCGAGAACGCCGACCTCTACTGGGGCCTGCGCGGCGGGGGCGGCAACTTCGGCATAGTCACCGACTTCGACTTCCAACTGCATCACACCGGAACGCAGACCCTCGTCGCCGAGTTCGACTTCCGCGCCGAGGACGCCGTGCCGGTGCTCGAAGGCTGGCGGGACCTGAACGCCGTCGCACCGCGGCAGGCGACCTTCACCGCCGATGTCCACAGCACGGCCATCGGCCCGATCGCCACCGTCGGCTTCGTGTGGGTCGGCGACCCGGCACAGGGTCGCCGGTTGCTGCCGGCGATGCGCGCGCTCGGGCGCCCGGTCGCCGAGCGGGTCACCACGCCGTCGTACCTCGAACTCCAGCAACGCGACGACACCACCGGCGGCCACGCCTACCGCCGGTACTCCAGCGCGCACTACCTGCGGCAGTTCCCCACCGCCGCAATCGAGGCGTTCCTGCTGCGCGGCGCGTCGGACCTGCACGCCGGCACCTACCTGCCCGGCGTCGGCCTGCAGGCGCACGGCGGCGCCATCGCCGACGTCGCGGACGCCGACGCCGCATTCAGCCACCGCGGCACCACGTTCGAGTTCGGCGCCGGCTCCCGCTGGACCGAGCCATCCGAGGACGACACCCGGATGGCAGCGGCGCGCACTGCCGGAGCCGCGCTCGACCCGTACGCCGACGGCGTCTACGTCAACTCACTCGCCGCCGACGAGGGGCAACGCGGGCTACGCCGTGCATACCCGGCCGCCAAGCTCGCCAGGTTGAGCGCCCTCAAGACCGTCTGGGATCCGCAGAACACCTTTCACCTCAACCACAACATCCGGCCCAGCCACGCCTGAGCCGGCACCGAGAATGCCGACAGATCGAAAGGATGCTCATGACCTCCACCGGCCCCAACGTTCAACTCAGCACACACAGCCAGCAGCGCAGCCGGCTGTTCCTGCCGGGCCTGGCCGCAGCGGCTGGCGCCGCCGTCGCCGTGACGGCCGTCGCGGCCACCGCCATGGCCGTCGGTGTCGACTTCGAGCTACCCGAAAGCGGCGCGTCGATTCCGCTGCTCGGCTTCACGCAGCTCACGTTCATCTTCGGTGTGGTGGGCATCCTCATCGCCCTGGCGATCCGCCGTTGGGCGTCCCAGCCGGCACGCACCTGGGTCCGCACCGCGGTGGCACTCACCGCGCTGTCGCTCGTACCACCGTTCCTGGTCGACGCCAATCTCGCCATCGAGTGCACGCTCGTGCTCACACACCTGGTCGCCGCCGCGATCGTGATCCCTGTCATCGCCCGCCGGCTGGCCAACTGACGATCGTTCGTCACGGCACCCGGCGTGAATGTGGGGGCTGCAGCCACTCATGGTCCTGGCCGGCGCGTTGCGGCACCGGTTGGCCGCCGTGGGAGTTGATCGATACTGTGCCTCGGTGGCCCGTGCACAGCTCACCGCCCAGTTGGTGGTTGACGGTCGTGTTCCGCAGTCATTGGCGTTGTCGCCGAACGGCAAGTGGGTCGCCTACGTGGTCGCACCGGTCGGGCGCGCTGGTGACCACCCGGTCAGCGAACTCTGGGTCGCCGCCGTCGACGGGACCGCGTCTCCGCGACGATTGACCTCGGGTGAGGTATGCGATTCAGCGCCGCGGTGGGCCGGGGATTCGCTGTCGATCTACTTTCTCTCCGACCGGGCCGAGCGTGGCACGGCGCAACTGCACCAGGTGGGGCTCGTCGACGGCGTTGTGCAGGCGGTCACGTCCTGGGCCGGTGGGGTGTCCGGGCACCTTCCGCTGGCCGATCCGGACCTGGTCGTGGTGATCGCAGCCGATGAACCGTCCGCTGAGGACGAACGTCGGGCCAGGGAGCGCGACGACGCTCGGGTGTGGGGTGAACGCGTCCGCCCGGACCGGCTGAGGCTGCTCGACGTACGGAGCGGGGAGGTTCGGACACCGGATGCGTTCGGCGACCGTCACGTCGTGGAGGTGGCCCAGCGGCCTGTCGATGGAGTGCTTGCGGTACTGACCTGGTCGACCCCCGACGTGGACCCGGGTCTGCTGGAGCCCGGTCTCCACCTGCTCGATCCGGACAGCGGCGGGACCCGTGAGCTCGGCCCGGCCGCAGCGGGCGCGTCGTCGCTCGTCTGGTGGCCCGCCGACGACGGCTGGCACCTGGCATATGTCGCGCAGACCCCGCCCGCTCTGGCGGGCGGATACGCGGTTCTCGATGTCGCAGTACCCGGGAGCGGGCCGGTGGGCGAGCACCGTAACCTGACCGCCGGCACGACCGTCTGCCCGAGCAACCTGGTCCAGGCCGACACCGGGCCGCCGCTGGCGCTGGTCGCCGACGGGCTCGATACCGCGATCCACCGGCTCGATCCGGCCGGGCCCAACCTCGTCGAAGTGTCCCGGGTCGACGGTCTCGCGACGTCGTTGACCACCTGCCGGCACGGTGACGTCGTCGCGGCGGTGGTGAGCACGTCCTACGAGCCCGGGAACGTCCACGCCGGCCCTACGAGCGGGCCGCTGAGGAGCCTGACCGATCTCAGGCCCGAACTCCGCGACACCCGGTGGGGTGATCAGGAGCGCCTGTCGTACAAGGCACCTGACGGGCTGACATTGGACGGCCTGCTGATTTTGCCCGCCGGCCGGTCCCACAAGGACGGGCCCTTTCCACTGGTGACACTCGTTCACGGCGGCCCGTACGACCGGCACGCCGACCGGCTCATGCTCGGCTGGCACCCGTCAGGCCAGTGGCTGGCGACCGCCGGCTACGCCGTGTTCCTGCCGAACCCGCGCGGCGGCCAAGGGCACGGCCACGACTTCGCGGTGCGCGTCGCCGGTGCGGTCGGCCTGGACGAGTGGACCGACATCTGCGCCGGCATCGACCTGCTCATCGCCGATGGCGTCGCCGACCCCGAGCGGCTGGGCATCGGAGGCTGGAGCCACGGCGGTTTCATGGCCGCATGGGCGGTCGGGCAGACCGACCGGTTCAAGGCCGCGGTGATGGGTGCCGGAATCAGCGACTGGGGAATGCTCGCCGCAACCGGAGAACAGGGGCCGTTCGAGGCTGCCCTCGGCGGTAGCAGCGGCTGGGAGGGACCGGGTCCGCACCGCCACGACCGGCTCAGCCCGATCTCGTACGCTTCCAAGGTCCGCACGCCGGTGCTGATCCTGCACGGCGAGAACGACACAAACGTTCCGGTGTCACAGGCGGAGTTCTTCCACCGCGCGCTACGCAGGTTCGGAGTCGAGCACGAGTACGTCGTCTACCCCCGGGAGAACCACTCGATCCGCGAACGTAACCACCAGATCGACGTGCTCCGCCGCACCCGCGCGTGGTTCGACCGATGGCTCTGATGAACCCAACGTCCGACCGCCACGACCGAGCGTGGCCGGCACCTATTTTAGAAACAGAGCGGCGAGCAGCGGCAAGCGTTGACGCAGTTGCTGATCGTCGTCCAAGTTCCACAGCACCCACGCACGCATCTCGGCTACCTCCGGACGCAACCGGGCCGGCTCGGCGGGACGCTGGGTGGCGCGCGAGTCGTGGCAGAAGCGGGTATCAGAGCCCATGCAGGGCGCCAGGTCTGCCGGGGTCGGTATCCAGCACGTCGCAGCCAGTGCTCGGTGTAAAGGACGCGGTTGGGGGTGATGATCGTCAGAGGGTCGGTGGGGGGCTCCCTCAGGGAGCCTCCCTGCTCAACGTGGTCCGACCAGACGTCCTCGCACTCGGGTCGTACCACCGCCGGCGGCTACCTAGGGTGACGGGGCGATCCGACGCCGACGCGCACGATCGGCGGCAGTTGTGGATGTTCGGGCAGCGACATGCATCAGTCAACTGGAACAGTTGGCGAACCGGCCGATAAGATCCTTCGGGTGCGGCTAAGGGTTCTGGGCGGGTGCGGTGCATGGCCAGAGGCGGGCCAGGCATGCAGTGGCTACCTCGTGGAGCACGACGGGTTCCGGCTGCTCGTCGATCTCGGCTATGCGACCGTGCCGCGACTGCTGGAACACATCACCGCGGACCAGGTCGACGCGGTGTTCATCAGCCACGGACATCCCGATCACTGCGCTGACCTGAATCCGCTGCTGCGGGCACGAGCGTTGCGTGATGATCCGCCGGCGCCGCTGCCGGTGTACGCGCTGCCTGGCGCGCTGGATGCGGTGTTAGCGCTGGACCGCCCCGGGATGCTGGATGCCGCCTACGTTCTGCATGAGATAACCGTCGGCAGCCGCCTCGACATCGGCCCGTTCCGGGCCCAGACCCGTTTGCTGCCGCACTGGGTGCCAAATGCCGGCGTGCGGCTGGCTGCGGGCGACCAAGTTCTCGCGTACACCGGTGACACCGGCCCGAGCCCCGACGTGGTGGAACTGGCGCGCGACGCCGACCTGCTGCTGGCCGAGGCCACCTACGTGGATGAGGTGCCGGAGGACTCGCGGCGGTACCTGTCGAGTGCGCGCCAGGTAGGTCGGCAGGCCGCCGATGCCGGCGTCAGACACCTACTACTGACACACCTGTGGCCAGGCACGGATCCAGCGGCTGCGCGAGCCGCCGCCGGCGACAGGTACGACGGTGAGGTCGGCGTCGCCACTGCTGGCCTGGTCCGAGACCTGCCCTAGACCTCGGCTTTCCCTCGGCTTCGGAAGCGTCCACGCCGGACAACCTCCGCTCCATCACAGTTCGCAAAACGCGCGCTCCTCGGCACGTCCGGACGCCGACGACCGGCGTCCGACCTCACCTTCGGTGACGAGCGCTTCGCGGCTACCTGTTGACTGGTGGTACGACCGCAGCCCGGCCAGGCTTGGTCGAGGTGACCGGTGGGGTCGCTCTCATCGCGGCTGCCCACCGCTGTTTGGTGTGGCTCTCATCTGGCGTGCGTCCCGCCGGTCACCGCGGCGGAGAGAGGCTCAAGAGGGGACTGCCGGGCTCAAGGTAGCGCTGCCCTCCCGTCGACGAACACCGTCGGATCGAGGGAGGACACGATGGCCCAGGTCATCATCGGCGTGGACCCGCACAAGCGTTCCGCCACCATCGAAATCATCAACGCCCGCGAGAAGGCGATCGGGCAGGGCCGGTTCGGCACCGACCGCGACGGCTACCAGGTCATGCTCGCCGCCGGCCGCAAGCACAAGGACCGCCTGTGGGCGGTCGAGGGCTGCAACGGCATCGGCCGGCACGTCGCTCAACGCCTGGTCGCCGACGGCGAAACCGTCGTGGACGTTCCCGCGAAGCTGTCCGCCCGGGCCCGCGTGTTCGCCACCGGCCAGGGCCGCAAGACCGACCCGGTCGATGCCCGCAGCGTCGCTGTGGTCGCCCTGCGCACCGAAGGTCTGCGGCAGGTCGTCACCGACGACACCACGGTCGCGTTACGGCTGCTGGTCGACCGCCGTGACCAGCTCGGACGGGCCCGCACCGACGTGGTCTCCCGGCTGCACCACCTGCTGCTCGAGTTGGTGCCCGGCGGCGCGAAGAAGGACCTGTCCGCCCAGCAGGCCCGCGCCCTGCTGGGCAGCGTGCGCCCGCGCGACGTGGTCGGCAAGACCCGCCGCCGGCTGGCCTCCGAGCTGATCGGCGAACTCGTCGTCATCGACAAGAAGATCAAAACCGCGAAACAGGAGCTCACCGACCTGGTCAACAGCACCGGAAGCCGGCTGATGGACCTGACCGGCATCGGACCGTCCGGCGCGGCCCGCCTGATCGGCGACATCGGAGACATCCACCGGTTTCCCAGCCGCGCCCACTTCGCCTCGTGGAACGGCACCGCACCGATCGACGCCTCGTCCGGCGACCAGAACCGGCACCGGCTCTCCAGAGCCGGGAACCGGCGCATCAACCGGGCCCTGCACATCATGGCCATCGTCCAACTGCGCCGTGACACCGAAGGGCGCCGCTACTACCGACGCAGACTGGCTGCGGGCAAGACCCCGATGGAGGCCCTACGGGCACTGAAACGGCGGCTGTCCGACATCGTCTACCGGCAGATGGTGGCCGACGCGAAGCTGGTCGGGACGGGTCCGGGAGGACACGCGGGGGCGACTCTGCAATCCAGCGCGGCCGACCTGAACCCCGAGATCGACACTTCGGAAAAGTCACTTCCCGGACCCGCCACACCCCAGCCTAGAACACCCCTCTTGATCATCACTTGACACAGAGGGGTGCCAGAAGAGTGCGGCTTACTAGGGCTCGTCCCCCACAATCAGTACCTGCATGACGGATGTCTATGACCAGGAAAAGTATCGCTGACATTCGCCTACTGGACACACCGCTCAGTCTGTCCTTGCCGGCGCTGGGCGCGGCCGATCTGACGGTAGCTAAGCCGCGGTGCGCCACCAGTGGCGCGACGCGAGCCCGGCCAGCACGGCGCCGGCGGCGTTGACCAGCACGTCGTCGACGGAGGACACCCGGTCCAGCCGCAGCACGTACTGTGCGGTTTCGACCAGGGCCGAGCAGCCTGCTCCGAGCGCCAGGTGCTTTTGGAACTATTCTGATGGCATCACGCGGGTGGCTTGGATGGCGCAGCGCAGTCGACCGTCGGCAGCCAACTTCCCGAACATGTAGATCTCCGTGGTGATGGTGCCGCCCTTGCGCAGCTCCGCGATGAGCCGGTACCGGGCGGCCACCTGGTCGCCGTCCACCAGCGCTTGCTCCACCTCGACACGCAGACCAACGGCCCGTTTGCGGGCCGGACGGATGTGATCCAGTAGCCGCTTGCGGTCCAGCAGCACGCCGTCGTTGACCAGCTCATAGTCCGGCGTGTGGTAGCGGTCCAGCACCATTGCCGGATCCTCGTCGCCCAGCCCTGCCTCCTGCGGATAGCGGACCAGGTAGCCGGTCAGATCGGTGCGGGGCGTCATTTGATCTCCCTGAATCGAGTTAGCTTTGACAGCGTGTCTACGATAACGCCGAGGCGGTAGATTAGACAACGTGTCAGAGATAGCAGGTGGTCGGCGCCGCCGGCGGCGGTCCGACGCCGAGCGCAGCGCAGCCGCGGTACTCGACGCCGCCGTCCAGGTGCTCGGTCGGCATCCGGCGGCGACGGTGGAACAGGTCGCCGCCGCAGCTTGCGTCACCCGCCAAACCGTGTACGCCCACTACCCGTCCCGGCCGCTGCTGGTGGCGGCGGTCATCGACCGCATCACCGCAGAAGCGGTCGCCGCCCTCGACGCCGCCGACGTGGACAGCGGTACAGTCACCGAGGCGCTGCTGCGCTGGCTGGACGTCACCTGGCAGCTGTTCGACCGGTACCCGCTGCTCCTGCATCCCTCGGTGACCGCCATTGACCAGGCGGACTCCGACCGTCACCATGCCCCGGTCATCGGGCGCCTGGAGCGGCTGATCAGGCGTGGCCAGGCCACCGGCGAGTTCGACAGCACTCTCAGCCCGGCCTGGTTGGTCTCCGCGACCATGGCGCTAGGTCATGCGGCCGGCGGCGAGGTCACCGCTGGCCGCATGACCACCGCGCAGACGGCGGCGGCGCTGCGGCACAGCATCCTGCGCGTGTATGGCGTCCGCGAGTCCTGATCAGCGACGGTCGCCCGTCACTCCCGCGCTGGTGACTGATGAGTCAGGATGGCAGCAGGCCCGCGGCCATCGCGGTGGTCACCGCCGCAGTCCGGTCGCTGACGCCGAGTTTGACGAACGCGCGCAGCAGGTGGGTCTTCACTGTGGCCTCGGTGATGTGCAGCCGCAGCCCGATCTCACCGTTTGACAAACCCTGCGCGACCAGCCGCAGCACGTCGACCTCCCGCGGCGACAGGGTGGCTGGCCGGGGGTGTCGGAGTTGGCGGAGTACCCGGCCGGCCACCGACGGCGCCAGCACGGTCTCGCCGCGGGCGGCGCCGCGGACCGCGTCCACCAGTTCGGCCCGGGACGCGTCCTTGAGCAGGTACCCCGCAGCTCCGGCCTCGACCGCGCGGAGGATGTCCCCGTCCGTCTCGTACGTGGTGAGCACGACCACCCGGGTGCCGGGTGCCACGGCCAGCACCTCGGCGGTCGCCGCGGCGCCGTCCACCCCGGGCATCCGTAGGTCCATGAGCACGACGTCAGGGCGTACCGCCCGCACGGCGGTGACCGCCTCGGCGGCCGAGGCGGACTCGCCGACCACCGCGATGTCTGGTTCGCCGGCGAGCATTCCGCGCACCCCGGCCCGCACCACCGGGTGGTCGTCCACCAGCAGCACCGAAATCATCGGATCGGCACCTCCGCCCGTACCGTGGTGCCGGCCCCGGGACTGGACGCCACCCGCAGCGTACCGGCTACCTGCTCGACCCGGTTCCGCATGCCGGCCAGACCGTACCCGTCGCCGACCGGCGGGGCGGTGAAGCCGCGGCCGTCGTCGCGGACCTCCAGCACGACGACGTCGTCCCGCCGTTCAAGGCGTACCTCGACCCGGCCGGCGGCGGCGTGCTTGCGCGCGTTGGCCAACGCCTCCTGGGTGACCCGCAGCAGAACCACCTCGACCGAGGTGGGCAGCGGGCACTGCGTCCCCGGTGTGGTCAGGGTGACCGGCACGCCGGTCTCGGCGGTGAACCGGTCCACCACCCGCCGCACCGCCTCGACCAGTGGCGACCCGGCCAACTCCGCCGGGGTCAGCGCGGCGACAACTGCCCGCGCCTCGGCCAGGTTGGCCCGGGCGGTGGCCACGGCGAGGGTCAGGTGGCGGCGGGCCTGCACGATGTCGCGGTCCAACTCCGCGTCGGCGGCCTGAATCAGCATGACCACACTGGACAGCCCCTGGGCGATGGTGTCGTGGATCTCGCCGGCCAGCCGTTGCCGTTCGGCGTCGACGCCGGCCTGCCGGGACAGTCGGGCCACCTCGTCGCGGGAGGCGGCCAGCTCGTCGACCAGCGCGGCCCGCCGGTCGGCGTCGACGAACAGGTGCTGCACCCAGCCTCCGGTCACCGACACCACGACGGCGATCATCACGGCCGCCAGCAGCGACCCCCGGGCGTCCGGGCCGCCGCCGGACCGCAGCCAGTCCAGCACCACCTGGACGGCGGTGAACACCACCACCGCGCCGACCGCGGGCGCCGTCTGCAGCAGCATGAACGCCTGCGGCAGGAGCACGAACAGGGCAAACGACGCGGACGACGCGAGCGCCACCGCCGCCACGTAGAGCGCGAGAGCGACCCCCAGATAAAGGTACGCCCGCCAGCCCCCGACCCCGTACCGCATGAGCGCCCGGCCGAAGGCGGCGTACCAGATGCTGATCGCGGCCAGCAGTGCGACGGAGCCGATGCGGTACGGCGCGGCCGGTGGGGCGCTGGTGGCCACGGCGACCCCGACGGCGAAGGCCAGCACCGCGAAGTAGGCGTCCCAGAGCGGGAACCGGGCGACCCACGCCGCCGAGGGCGGCGGGTCGCCCGCGCTCACCGCTCCCGCCGGCTTCGCCAGCGGAAGGTGGTCAGACACAGCAACAGACCTCCGATGCACCAGGCCGCGAGGATGAGCGCGGTCCGCCCGTGCTCCCAATCGCGTACGACCTCCGCACTAAGAATCGTGTCCGGCAGCAGCGCCGAGCGGAAGCCCTGGGCCATCCATTTCAGCGGGAAGACCGAACCCAGTACCAGCAGCGGCTGCGGCAGGGCGCTGACCGGGGTGAAGAAGATGCCGGAGACGAAGGCCAGCACCAGGTACGGCAGTTGGGTCACCGCGCCTGCGCTGCGGGCCGAGCGGATCACGCTGCTCACCGCGATGCCGAGCAGCGAGCAGGCGGTGACGCCGAGCAGGAGCACCCAGCCGAAGGTGAGCCAGCGCGCCGGGTCGGCGGGCAGCCGCAGGTCGAACAGGATCATCCCGACGGCGAGCAGCAGCACGATCTCGGCCGCGACCACGACCATCGTCTGCACGGTCTTGCCCAGGAAGTACGCGACCGGGGGCATCGGTGCGCCACGTAGCCGCTTGAGGGTGCCGTCCTCCCGGTCGTTGGCGATGCCGGTGCCGAGATTGACGAAGGTGACGGCCGATATCCCCGCCGCGATCATGCTGGGCGCCAGGTACTGGGCGGAGGTGACGTCGCTGCCGTCGTAGACGCCGGAGATGAGCGAGCCGAGCAGTGCCAGGGTGACCACCGGTAGGGCGAAGGTGAAGACCACCGCATCCCACTCGCGGAAGAACGCCTTCAACTCGACGACGCCGCGGTGCAGGCCGAGCATCAGCGCGGACGGGTGGATGGTGCCGCTGGTCGTCGTCATGGCCGGCTTCCGATCAGGTCGAGGTAGACGTCTTCCAGGCTTGGCCGGGTGACGGTGAGCCCGGGGATCGGGCCGCCGAACCGCCGTGCCAGCTCAGCGATCACCGTCGCCGGGTCGTCGGTCCGCCGCTCGCCGCCGGACCACCGCACGGTGACCTGGTGGCCGGCCCGCTCGGCCAGGGCGGACGGCGGACCGTCGGCGACCACCCGGCCGCCGGTCAGCACCACCACCCGGTCGGCGAGGGCCTCCGCCTCGTCCAGGTAGTGCGTGGTCAGCAGGATCGTGGTGCCAGCTCCGGCCAGTGTCCGGATCAGCTCCCAGAACGCCCGCCGGGCGGCCGGATCGAAACCGGTGGTCGGCTCGTCGAGAAACACCAGGCGCGGGTCGCCGACCAGACCGACGGCCACGTCCAGCCGGCGCCGTTGGCCACCGGAGAGCTTCCGGACCCGGGTCCGGGTCCGGTCGGTCAGCCCGACCACCCCGATCACCTCAGCCGGGTCCCGGGGTGCCGGGTAGTAGCGGGCGAAGTGCCGGACCGTCTCGCCCACGGTCAACTCGCCGAGGTCAGCGGCCTCTTGGAGCACGATGCCGATGCCGGAGCGCCAGTCCCGGGCGGCCCGGCCGAACCGGCCGATCCGCGCCGGGTCCACCCCGAGCACGGTCACCTCGCCGCCGTCCCGGCTCCGGTGTCCCTCCAGGATCTCCACGGTGCTGGTCTTGCCTGCGCCATTGGGACCGAGCAGGGCGACCACCTCGCCGTACGCGATGTCCAGGTCGATCCCGGCCAGCGCGGTGCGCCGGCCGTACCGCTTGTGCAGTCCGCGTACCCGGACCGCAGGGGATTCCGTCATGTCCCGATGCTCCGCCCGTCGACCGCGGTCACGGGACGACCGGCCGGTCGAGGACGGGTGTCCATCGGTCGACGGACACCGGGCTCGCCAGCGTCACCGCCGCCGGGCGTTTGCAGCCGCTACGTCCTGGGCCGATCCGTGCTGATGCCAGGACAGGCTGACACGTCCTTGGAAATGGACAAGTGCGACACCCTCGTGTGCTGTTCCATGCCGCGGCTCACCGCCTCATCCGCCCGTTCGGACCCCCGCGTTACAGGGCTCCTTATCGCCGATCGTCAAGCGATGCCCATGCCAGACAGTCCGGGCGAACTCCTGCGAGCAGGGCTAGCGATTCCACGAACTACGACGACGTGTGGCTGCCCGGAACACACCCGCAGACCAGATGAGGACCGGACTGTCAATAAGCGAATCAAGATTGGTTGAGGCCACAAGCGACCAGGAACTGCAAGACATTGAGACTCCCATCTCCGCCGGCCAAATTCCTGGCCGACGAGGGAAACCAACTCTATGCTTGCCGCCGAATACACTGCGGCTCATCCGGGCCGAGGCGACACCAATACAAGGATTTGCGAATGCGCCGGAAGTCTGCTCTGAACAACAGCACTGCTGGCGTCAGCGAAGTAACACCCCAAGGCGAACCGGCGACCTCTACCGCAGAGGACGTCGCGCGCCGATCCGCGGTCGCCGAGGAGCAGGCGTTTCTCGACGTGGCCACGGCCCGGCGCGACAGGCTGGTTGACCACCTTCAGGTCGAGCTGTCATCAGAGGCCCTGGACGAGTTGGAACGGGCTCGGCAGCGCATGCTCCGCCAGCAGTACGAAGAGCTACGGCGAGCACGAGAAGGCCTGGTCTTCGGCCGCCTTGACGGTCTTGATGGCACCGTGCGACACGTAGGCCGTGTCGGTCTGCGCAACGACAGCGAGGACAGCGAGCCACTGCTGGTCGATTGGCGCGCTCCCGCAGCTCGGCCGTTCTACACCGCGACGGCTGTCGACCCACAAGGTCAGGCACGGCGCCGTCACATACGCACGAGGGGAATGGCCGTCGTCGGCGTGGACGACGAGCCACTGGACGGGACGATGACGGCGGAACTCGTCGGTGAGGGCGCTCTGCTTGCCGCCCTCGACCAGCGGCGCACCGGCCACATGTCGACCGCGATCTCCACGCTGCAACGCGAACAGGACGAGATCATCCGGGCCGAGGCGACCGGTCCGCTGATCGTGCAGGGCGGTCCCGGCACCGGCAAGACCGTGGTTGCTCTGCACCGCGTCGCCTACCTGCTGTTCGCCCACCGGAAGATGGCCGACCAAGCGGTCCTGGTCCTCGGCCCCTCGCCGCGGTTCCTCCAGTACATCGCCCAGGTGCTACCCGCGCTCGGTGAGACCGCCGTCGTCTCGGCGACCTGCGACACCCTGCTGACCGACATCCAGGTGGGCCGCGACGAGAGCCGTCTTCTCGCCGAAATCAAGGGCCGCGCCCTCTGGCAGCCAGCGCTCGAAAACTACGTCACATCGCTGCTCCCCCGGCCCCGCGAGCTGAAGCTGCGCTGGGACGGCGAGTTCTACGTCATCACCGCCGCAACGGTGGCGCAGGCGCTCGCCTCGGCGGTGCAGGGACGCTCGTACCACCGCGCCCGCGCGGCGTTCGCCGAGCAGCTGCACCACCTCCTTGCCGAAGCCGTCGCCGAGCAGCGCGAGGCGCTGATGAACGAGATGGAGGAGGGCTTCGAGGACATCCTCGCCCGCGTCGACAGGAGCATGCAGCATGGCCACCACCCCGGCAGGACGTCCACCGGCAGCGACATCGACGGATTGCTTTCCGAGGAAGAGATAGAGCACCTCCGTACTCGTATCGCCGAGAGCGCCATCATTGCCCGGTTCATCGAGGCATGGTGGCCCACCCTCGACGCCGAAACCCTGCTGGGTGATCTCCTGGCCGACCGCACCCTGCTGGCCCGGTTCGCCCCGCAACTGTCCCCGCAGGAGATCACCGCTGTCTCGGCCGAGCCCGCCCCATGGGCATCGAGCGACATTCCCCTGCTCGACGCCCTTGCCGACCTCCTCGGCGAGGTCGACGCCCCGCAACCACAGGGCGAGTTCGTCGCCGACCGCGCTCGCCGGCAACGCGGCTGGGTGTACGGCCACGTCGTCATCGACGAGGCGCAAGAGCTGTCCGAGATGCAGTGGCACATGGTCCTACGGCGCTGTCCCAGTCGATCCATCACCGCCGTCGGCGACATCGACCAGACCGAGGCAGCGCACCGGCACACCAGCTGGGCACAAGCGGTGCAGGCTGTTTTCGCAGACCGCTGGACCGCCGCGGAACTGACCATCTGCTACCGGACCCCGCGTGAGGTTATGGATCTCACCGAACCGGTCTTGAAGGAAGCTGGCAGCCACAACACGCCGCCGCGGGCCGTACGCTCCTCCGGCATCGCCCCCTGGGAGCTCGCGATCACACCCGCCGAGCTTGCCGACGACGCCGCCCGAGCTGTGCGACAGCTGCAGCAGCGGTGGCATGGCGGCACGGTCGGCGTCATCGCCCCCGCCGACCGCATCGCCGAACTCCTAGAGGTGCTGAGTGATGTGCCAGTGCTCACCGCAACCCAGTCCAAGGGATTGGAATGGGATGCGACACTACTCATCGACCCCCAAGGAATCGCCGCTGAGCCACGCGGCTGGAACGGCCTCTACGTCGCGCTCACCCGATGCACCCAGGAACTGGGACAGCTGATACTCACGCAGCCATCGCCACACACTGGGACAAGATCTCCGGATGTTGGGCGAGTCCCAGGGACGTGAGGACCGTCCCGTCTGAGCGTAAGGAAGAGTGCCTGAGCCAATGGTGACCGGCCCCATTCGTCGTGGACGGGATCCAGTACGCCACGACTGAGCACTACATGATGATCGGCAAGGCCCGCCTGTTCGGCGACGAAGCGATCGCCGCACAGATGCTTACGGCGTCGCACCCGGGCGCGGTCAAGGCCCTGGGCCGGCAGGTCCGTAACTTCGACCGGGCCACCTGGGATGCCTACAGCTTCCGCCTGGTCGTCGCCGGCAACGTGGCCAAGTTCAGCCAGCACCCCGACCTCGGGCAGTACCTGTCCCGCACGGGCAACCGGGTACTGGTGGAAGCCAGCCCGTTGGATCGAGTCTGGGGCATCGGCCTTTCCGCAGCGGACCCACGCGCCCACGATCCCGCCCGATGGCGCGGCGGCAACCTGCTCGGGTTCGCGCTGATGCACGCCCGCGCGCAACTCGCTACCGGATCCGCCCAGCCATTCAGCGGCCCCGTACGAGATCGGCGCCAGAACTCGGATGAGTGTGCCTGATCAACCAGTGATCTTGAGTCGAACTTGCCGCAGGTGAGGTGCTGGGGCGGATCGAGGTCGGCTGCCTGACCCGGGACAGCGATGCGCAAACCAGCCGGAGGCCCGATCTTGTGTCACCGTTCGCAGTGGACGTTCTCGCGTACCCGCTCAGATCGGTCAACGACGCACCCGATAGCGCAGGTGAAGCACCCGGTTGCCTTGAATCACCACGTCAGGATCCTCCAACAGGTGCTGCGCGTGGACCGACCCGAAGTAGCGCTTGCCGGACCCGAACACCACGGGTACGACGTCCATGCGCACCTCGTCGACCAGGCCCGCCGCAAGCACCTGGCCACCGACGTCGCCAGCGGCGACCTCGACCATGCGGTCACCCGCAAGCTCCTGCGCCTTGGCCACGGCTGCCTCGACGCCGTCGACGAAGTGAAACGGCGCCTCGGGGTCCCAGCCCTCGGGCTTCGGCCGGTGCGTCACGACGACCACGTGGTCGATCCCGCCCGGAGGCTTCCCGTCCCAGCCGTCCGTCATGTCGAAGACGTGGCGGCCGGCGATTGTCGCCCCGATCTGGTCCCAGTACGGCCGGGTGTAGTCGTAGGACGTCTGCGACACCTTCAATACGCCGCTCTCGTCCAACGGGACGTCACCGCTGGTCAACCAGTCGAACAGCGGTCCGGGCTGGTCGTTCTCGTCCGCGATGAAGCCGTCTACCGACACCGAGCTGTACATGACCACCTTGCCCACGGGCTCTCCTCTGCTTGGGGTGCCCCCAAATTAGCGTGCCGTGAGCTGCCGCTCTTGTAAGAAATCAATCGGCCGGCAGCGGCCAGCCGTCCAGTACGTGGCCGGGATGTTCGCGCAGGAACCGCCGCCGGACTTCGACATATCGTGTCGGCGTGAGCCCGGTGAACGCCCGGAACTCGTGGCCGAAGTGGGCCTGATCGAAGTAGCCTGCGCCACCGGCGAGGTCGCCCCAGTCGATCTGTTCGGCGGGGTTGATCGAGAGCACGGTGGCGGCGAAGCGGTAGGTGCGGGCCAGCCGCTTCGGCGTGACGCCGATGAGCTCCTTGAACCGCTGTGCCAGATGACTGCTGCTGACACCGGCTGCCACGCTCAGGTCGCCGATCGCCACCGCCCCGCTGGTCGCCGCGATGACGCTGCTCGTATGGCTGACCAGCCCCAGGCCGGCGGTCTCGCACAGCCGTCGCATCAGCTCCTCCTCGAGCAGCGTCAGCATCTCGTGCGGTCGGTCCGCCGTCGCCAGCCGGTCTCGCAGCTCAGCAATGGCGGGCCGGCCCCAAACCTGCTCTACCGTCACCGGCCGGTCACACAGCTCGGTCGCGGGCATCGGCAGGAACGGCGCCAGGCCCCACGGCTTGAAGTGCACGCCGACGGACCGGGTCTCCGGCGGATAGCCGAACTCGAAGGCGCGGGTGGGCGTGGTGACCACGCAGCCGTCGGCGTACTCGACAGTCTCGATGCCGGTGCCGAGGCGGATGAGGAACGGCGAACCGAGGTTGACGATGAGCAGCGCCGCCGGACTTGCCGGCAGCGTCAGCCGGGCGTACGGCGGCACACCCTCCAGGTAGTAAAGGTCGTCGATCAGCCCGTCCAGCGGCGGTCGCGGCACTCTGGACACGTACTCCACGCCCACAGTATCGCCGACGCCCCGCCGGCATCGAGCCGGCGCCGATCCCGGACGAGCGCCCGACCGCGGACATTTGCGTGGAATACGCGTGCCGCGTGAGCGATGGAGGATTCCCGGCCCTCCCGTGTCGGCCCCGCATTGAGGCGCTACACCATCCTCTGCTGCGTTACGGTGCCCTGCTACGCGGCCGCGGGCTGTTCGCCGCCAAAGTCGACCTCGTCCAGCGCGGCGTCGTACACGTTCGGCGGGATGTGGAGTTCGTCGGTTGGCATTGTGAAGAGCCACTACGACAGGGCAGGACATGGACCAAGGCACCCGCGACGAATTGCTCGGCCGCCTGGCTGAGGCAGTCGGGTCCGTCACAGTCGCACACCCGACGCGGGTTGCCATCGACGGACCGCCAGCCGCCGGCAAGACCACCCTCGCCGACGAACTGGCCGTCGCCTTGCGCGAACAGGGCCGCGACGTCATCCGCGCGACGATCGACGATTTCCTCTTCCCACGGTCGCAGCGCTATCCGCGCGGCGAGTACTCGGCCGAAGGCTGCTACTACGACACCCACGACTACCAGGCGCTGAACCGGGTTCTGCTCGATCCACTCGGCCCAGGCGGAGATCGACGCTTCAAACAGGCGGTCTACGACCACACTGCGGACAGTGTCCTGTCCCCGCCGGTCACGACTGCCCCCGCCGACGCCGTGCTGGTCTTCGACGGCGTCTTCCTCATGCGTCCGGAACTGATTGATCGGTGGGATCTGCGCATCTTCGTGTCGACCGCGCTCGAAAAGACAGTGGATCGTGCCGTGATCCGAGAGCGCCAGGTGTCATCTCGGGCCGACGTCGAACGGCGCTGGCGCGAGCGTTACATCCCCTCCCAACAGCTCTACTTCGCTACGGTCCGCCCGGCCCATCACGTCGACATCATCGTGCACAACGACGAGCCCCAGCAGCCGGCCTGGGAGATCCAAACACACTGACCGACCCCAATTCGGCTACGCAAGGGTGAAGTCCTCGGTCTCACCGAGGAGCACATCACCTGGGACGGCCGGCAGAGACCGCGCGCCACCGACGGCGGAAGGTTCTGCGAGCACTGCCGCGACAACCACGACATCAGCCTCGTCATCGACAAGCTGCTCAAGCGGTACGCCGTAGCGGCCTTCCTGTTGGCCGCCGGCATCCGCGCCGAAGGATTTCGACCCCTTGGTGACGAACTACGCCGCGGCGCATCGTCTGCTGCTATCGGCTGTCATCCGGTGTCGCCCAGCTCGGCGAAAACCCCGCCTGTTGTCGTCAGATGCCGCCTCAACGTAGCGCCAGCGCTCGCGCCACTCAATTTAGGAACGGTCGTTCTTGACTGAGCGTTCCTAAAACAGCTATGGTCCTCCCGTGGGCCGACCGAGAGCATTCGACGAGGCCGAGGTGGTCATGGCGGCGGCGGGACTTTTCGCCGGCCGGGCGTACGACGGCATCTCCGTCGACGACCTTGTTTCAGAACTCGGCGTGCACCGCAACAGTCTGTACAAGGTCTTCGGCAGCAAGCGAGGGCTGTACCTGGCCGCCCTGCGGTGGCACCTGGAGCATCAGGTCCGGCCACTGCTCGCCAAGGTGAGCGCGGCGCCTGACCCGGCGCAGGCATTACGCGACACGCTCACAGCCAACGACGCGAACTCCGATCTGGACTTGCTGCTGATGGCGGCGGTCGAACGCGCGCCGGCGGATCCTGAGGTGGCCGAGGAAATCGCCCGGGCCCTGCGGGATTTCGACGCTGCCGTGGAGCTCGCCCTGGGCGGGGCGGCGATCGGCGATGGCGCGCCAGCAGAGCTGGCCTACACGCTCGTTGCCACGATCCTCGGCCTGCGCCTGCGGTCCCGGACCAGCGCCGGCAACGGCGGTGCCGGCCCCGTTCTCTTCGACCACCTTCGCCAACCCCGACCCTAAGGAACATCCATGGCTCAGGTACGCATCGACGGCGACACTCTGGTCGTCGAGATCGAAGGACTCGACAAGCTGTGGGCGCTCAAAAGCCGCCTGGAGATCCCGATTGTCAACGTCCGTGGCGCTACCGCCGATCCGGGCGTAATCAAGGAACCGAAGGGCATCCGCTCCCCCGGCGCCCACGTGCCGGGCGTCATCACCGCCGGCACCTTCCGCATCGACGGCGAACGGATTTTCTGGGACGTCCGCGATGCGGCTAAGGCCATCGTCATCGAGCTGCACGACGAGCGCTACGCCCGGCTCATCGTCGAAGTCGCCGACCCCCGGGCCACCGTTGCACTCATCGAACACGCCGTCGTCCGCCCGACCACCTGATCCAAGATCGGCCAACGTGCACGCACGGTGCCGCTCGGGCGAGGACGGGTATCCATCGCTCGACGGACACCGGGCTCGCCAGCGACACCGGCGCCGGCGCGTTTGCGGACGCTACGTCGTGGGTCGCCGGCCGCGACCCGGAGGCACGGGAGAAGGCGGCGCTGCGGATCATCGCGATATCGTTCTTCGCTCTCGCCGCGTACGTGACGGTGGAGTCGGTGCGGGCGCTGGTTGGCGGCGCCGAGGCCGGGCACTCCAGCATGGTTGCGGACTCCAAGCAGACCCTGCTGTGCACCTACCTGTCCGCCGTCCTGCTCGTAGGCCTGGGACTGAACAGCCTGTTCGGGTTGTCCTGGCCGACCCGATCGCCGCGCTGGTCATCGCTGCGGGGTGGCGGTCAAGGAGTGCCGCGAGGCGTGGCGTGGTGACACCTGCTGCGCGGTCCCGCTGACCGCTTCCCTCGCTGATACCGCGACGGGTGGGCATGGCGCCGGCGAGGGTGACCGGTGTGGATGCCGGCCGGGCTGCTCCTGCTGTTCAACCGACGCAACATGACCGAGCTGGCAGCCCTGTTCGACGGGTTACTCGGCGCCCGTCCGCCGTCGGCACCGCGATCGTCGGCCCGCCAAACAGTTCACCCCGGCCAGGAGGCAGGGTCGGGCGCTACCATGCGGTCACCGAGCGGGGAACGGCGGTAGAGCACGGACCGGCCGTCGCGTACCCCGACAAGCAGACCACCGTCGCGCAGCGCGCGCAGGTGCTGGTTGACCGCAGTTGGCGTGACGCCGAGGCGGGACGCGAGTTCGGTGGATGACGCCGGCGTCTCCAACGCGACGAGCAGACCGGCCCGGACAACGCCCAGCAGAGCCGCCAACGCGCCGGGCGCGGCCAGCGGCTGCGGCTCCCACAGTGTCGCCACCCCACGCCCCGCATAGATGATCATCGGCGGTTCGGCTTCGGAGGCCGGCGTCGATGCGTTGAGCGTCCAGAGGCTCGGCACGAGGGTCAGGCCGCCGTTGGTCGCCCGCGTGTATTGCAGACGGGATCGCAGCCGCACCTCGACGGTCGCGTCGACGAGCCGGACTGCAGGCGAGAGCCCGTTGAACATTGCCGCAAGTCCGTGTTGGGAGATCTGCCGCGCGCGGAACGTCACATCGCCCTCAAGGAGAGCCCGCATGCGCGGCCAGTGCGGCGCAAAGCAGTGCCGCCAGTAGCCGGCCAGCGCGTCGATGATCCTGGACAGCACCCGAGGGACGGGACCACGCAACGCGCGGGGCAGCGACCCCGCACTGTGCACGGCCCGCAGGTCGCGGACGACCACGGCCGGGTCGATGGCGCCCAGCCTCGCCAGTTCATCATCGAAGTGGGTCAGCGGGGAGGACGGCCGGGGATTGAGGAAGTCAGGCGTCCAAAGTCTCGAATCAGTCAGGGCCAGCAGTGTCTCGTGGTCCAGCGCGCTTCGCGACTCGTTGACCGAGCGCACCCAACGCAGATGCAGGGGATAGCGACCCGGGTCTCGCCACGCTCGCAGCGACAGCACCACCTCGTTGAGTGGCGACACCGCGAACCGGACGTCAGCCAAGTCGTTATCGACCAACTCGTAGCGGACCATGAAGCACAACGCTACATCATTGGCGGCCAGGGGCCGGACAGTGCGACAACTGCCGCCATGCTTCTCGCAACGGTCCGGCGGCCGTCAATCACGCAGTGGCTTGCCCCATACCTGAACCCGGTCGACCCGACCGCCCGGGCGCTGACCTGGTCGACGATCGCGTCCTCACTGTCAAAGGGCGTGTTCTTCAGCGTCAGCGTGCTGTACTTCACGCGCGTCGCCGGCTTCCCCGCCACGACCGTCGGGCTCGGGCTGACCATCGCCGGATGCCTCGGGGTCGGAGCGGCGCTGGGCGCCGGCTACCTTGCCCGGGCGATCGGCGCGCGGCAGGTGATGGTTCTGGCCACCGCCGGACAGGGTGTAGCGCTGCTTGCTTACCTGTTGGCCCGGACACCGGCTGCGTTCGTCGTCGTCGCGAGCGTCGCGGTCTGCGGACAGGCCATGCAGCGCACCGCTCTCACGACGATGATTGCGGAGTCCTTCACCGCGGCAGACCGGCTCGCCATGCGGGCCCGGCTGCGGGTCGTGATGAATGTCTTCATCGCCCTGGGAACCGCGCTGGCGGCGATCGCCCTGGCCATCGACACGAGATCCGCGTACCAGGTGGCCATGTTGGCCACCGGCGCGTTGACGCTCGTTGCCGCCTACACGCTCGTCCGGGCACGGCGGCAGCCCCAGGCGACCCACGTAGACACCGATCCGGCACAACGGAACCAATCCGGTCGGCCAATGCGACGCTCACCGCTGCGAGACCGCACCTATCTGGCGATCACCGCCCTCTACGCCCTCCTGTCAATGCAGTTCGGACTATTGACGGTCGGGATGCCACTGTGGGTCGGTGGCCATACCCGGACGCCAACGGTGACCGTGGCGGTGCTGCTGGCCGCGAACACCGCCATCGTGTCGGTCCTGCAGCTCTGGGCGGCACACCGAACAACCGACCTGCATTCCTCCGGCCGCGCGATCGCGCAGGCCGGCGCACTCCTGGCGCTCGCCTGCGCCCTGTACGCCATCGCCGCTGGGGGCTCACTCGCGATCGCCGTGGCAGTCCTGGTCCTCGCAGCCATCGCGCACAGTCTCGCGGAGATCCTCTCCGAGGCCGGCAGCTGGACACTCGCCTTCGAACTGGCCGACCCTGCCAACGCCGGCGCCTACCAGGGCGTCAGCCAGACCGGCGCAGCACTCGGCGCCATGCTCGCGCCCCTGGTCGTCACCGCCGCCATCGAACACGGCGCGGCGGGCTGGGCCATCCTCGCCGCGGTCTTTCTTGCCGCAGCGCTGACGACCCAGGCCCTTATCAGGGCTCGCGAAGGCCGGATGGCATGAATCAGCGCGGCCCAAATTAGTCAAGTCCGGCAGAGCGAGGGCACTGCGAGCGGGACCTCGCAATACAAGCCGGCAAGCATGCCTGCCGAAGTTGTGGCCCCAGGGTCAAGGTGCACCATGAAGCGACCACCCAAGATCGACATGGTCTCCAGGCCAAGTCCAGTACCTGGCTGCTATCGCCATGAGCCAGGGCTCGGCCACCACCCACGTCCCCAACACCTGGCTATTCCATCAAGCCTGTTTGATGTATCTTGCTGTCATGGCGTCGTCGAATCAAGCCGCCCCGGCGTTTGTGCGCTTGGCGGCCCATCCGCTGCGGTGGCGGCTGCTGACCGAGCTCGCCGACAGCGACTACCGGGTCCGGGAGTTGGTGACGCTGGTAGGTGAGCCGCAGAACCTGGTCTCCTACCATCTGCGCCTGCTGCGTGACAGCGGGCTGGTCACCGCCACACGCAGCAGCTTCGACGGCCGCGACAGCTATTACCACCTGGATCTGGACCGCTGCGCAGACGCGCTGGCCGAATCCGGCTCCGCACTGCACCCGGCGCTGCATCGAGAGCATGCGCCGCGCATACCTCTGGTCGACCTGCGGCGCTCCCCCCGCCTCGGCGTGCTGTTCGTGTGCACTGGCAACGGCGCGCGCTCACCGATCGCCGAAGCTCTGCTACGCCACCGCGCCGGCGGCCAGGTCGAGGTGGCCAGCGCCGGCAGCCGCCCCAAGCCCCGCCTTCATCCCAACGCCGTACGCCTGCTACGCGATGAGTTCGGCATCGACATCACCGCCCAGCGCCCCCGACACCTGGACACGGTGACCGGCCGTCGGTTCGACTACGTGATCAGCTTGTGTGACAAGGCCCGCGAGGCCTGCCCTGACTTTCCGGACCATCCTCGGCGGGTGCACTGGAGCATCTCCGACCCCGCCACGGCCGGCGACACCGACCAGGCCAGCTACCCCGCCTTCCAGCAGACCGCGGCCGACATCGACACCCGCATCAGACACCTGCTGCCCGTCCTCACCGCCGCCCGCCCTTGAAGGAGATTCAGCAGTGACAGCACACGAGCAGTACGCCAGCGTCCGCTACCTCGTTGATGACGTCCAGACGGCCGTGGACTTCTACACCATCCACCTCGGCTTCACCCTGAACACCAGCGCCGCGCCCGCCTTCGCAGACGTCGTGCGCGGCCCGTTGCGGCTGCTGCTGTCCGGCCCAGCCAGTTCGGGCGCCCGCGCCACCCCCGACGACACGACCACCGCCGGACGCAACCGCATCCAACTGATCACCGACGACCTGGATGCCGAGATCGACCGACTGCACAGCACGGGACTGTCGTTCCGCAGCGACGTAATTGCTGGTCCCGGCGGCCGCCAAATCCTGCTCACCGACCCCGCCGGCAACCTCGTCGAACTGTTCCAACCCGCCCACCGGCCGGGTGCACCCACACCGGCAGCACTCTGACCTGGACACTGCCGCCGGCGCGGAGTTGGACTTCGCGGTCGAAGAAGTCTCTACAACCCTTGCATCGCATCCGGCCGGGCATGCCCGGCCTGCTCCGCCAACTGCCAACGCGTCTTGACCTCAGCACGCGGCCACCGCCAGATCTGAAAGTGTGTCCACAACATACAGACGATCACGCGGTGGCCGCACCTCGTCTACCTGGCCCCCACCAGCCACATCCCAAACGGTGGCAGCCGTAATAGGCGGTACCTAACCAAGTACGTCGCGTTCCCGCAGGGCCGCCAACTCCTCCACCGACAGGCCCAGCTCGTCGCCGAGTACCGCGTCGGTGTCTGCACCCAGTGCGCGCCCGGTGAACCGGATCCGGCCCGGCGTACGATTCATCCGCCACAGCACGTTCTGCATCCGGACCGGCCCCAGGTCAGGGTCGTCCACCGTGGTCACCAGATCCAATGCCCGCACCTGCGGGTCGTCGAGCAACTCGCTCGGCTTGTAGACCGGCGCCACCGCCGCCCCCGCCTCCTCGAACGCGCGCAGCACCTCGTCGCGGGTCCGCGCCCCGATCCACTCCCCCACGTAGCCGTCGAGCAGGTCGGCGTGCTGCGCCCGCTGGCGTCCGGTGGCGAACCACGGCTCGTCGATCACCTCCGGGTGGCCGACCAGCGTCAGCACTCGTCGAGCGATGCTGTCGGCGCTGGTGGAAATGGCCACCCAATGCCCGTCAGCGGTGCGGTAGGTGTTGCGCGGCGCGTTGTTGACCGATCGGTTGCCGGTGCGCTGCTGGTCGATGCCGAGCTGGTCGGCGTAGATCACGCCGGGACCGACCGCCGTCATGATGGGGCTGAGCAGGTCGAGGTCGATCTCCTGACCGTGGCCGTCCTTCTCCCGCTGGAACAGCGCCATCGAGACCGCCGCCGCACCCGCCATCCCGGCGATCGAGTCGGCCAGACCGAACGCTGGCAGCGTTGGTGGGCCGTTCGGTTCGCCGGTCAGGTGAGCGAAACCGCTCATCGACTCGACGAGCGTGCCGAAGGCCGGCCGCGCCGCGTACGGGCCGGACTGACCGAAGCCGGTGACCCGCAGCAGGATCAGCCGCGGATTGTCCGCGGAGAGCACGTCGTAGCCGAGGCCCCAGCGCTCCAGCGTGCCGGGCCGGAAGTTCTCGATCACGACGTCGGCGGTGGCGGCGAGCTTGCGGAAGATCTCCGCTCCGGCCGGGTCACCGAGATAGAGCCCGATCGTCCGCTTGTTGCGGGCCACCATCTTCCACCACAGCGGCTGGTCGTCCTTGGCCAACCCGTGCCCGCGCATGCCGTCCCCGCGGCTCGGGTGCTCGACCTTGATGACCTCGGCGCCGAAGTCGCCGAGCAGCTGCGCCACCAGCGGGCCGGCCAGGATGGTCGACAGGTCGAGCACCCGCAGGCCGGCCAGTGGTCCGTCGTTCACACTGGACATGCTCACCCCTGGTACGGACGGTGCACGTAGCGGCCGCTCGGGGTGCCGACGATGTTGCCGGCGTCGAGCACGCGCTGCCCCCGAACCCAGGTGTCGGTGACGCGGGCACCGAGTTCGAAGCCCTCGAACGGCGTGTACTCCTGGGTCGACTCGGAGTCGGCAGCGTGCACGGTCCAGGTGGTGTTCTCCACGAGGCACAGGTCGGCGTCGAAGCCCACCCCGATCGTGCCCTTGCCGGGCAGGCCGTAGCGGCGGGCCGGGTTCCAGGCGACCAACTGCGCGATCCGCTGGTGCGACAGGCCGCGCTTGCGCCCTTCCGAGACCAGGCCGGGCAGCAGGTATTCGGCGCCGCCGAAGCCCGACTTCGCGGCGAAGATGTCGTCGCGCGGGTCGCCGAACTTCGTTTCGTCCTTGCAGCACGCGTGGTCACTGACCACCCAGTCGACGCTGCCGTCGAGCACGTACTCCCAGAGCGCCTGCACGTCCTCCTGCGGGCGCAGCGGCGGGTTCACCTTGCCGCCAAGGCCGTGCGCGCTGTCCACACTGGCCAGCAGGTGCCCGAGGGTGACCTCGCGGCGGAAGTCGACATGCGGGAACGTCCTCGCCATCAACATCGCCGCCCGCAGGGCCTTGCGCGAGGAGAGGTGCAGCAGGTTGATGTTGGGCAGCCCGGTCTCGTCGGCCAGGAACGCCGCAATCGTCACCGCGAGCCCTTCCGAATGCGGCGGCCGTGACGCGCTGTAGGCGGCCAGGCCCTGCAATGATGCGTCCTGCTCGACCAGCTTCGTGTAGGCGGTCATGATCTCGGCGGTCTCGCAGTGCAGCGACAGCGACACGTGCGGCGCCGCCTCGGTCAGCTTCTCCCGGGCCGCCTGCACGCCGCGCATCACGAACTCGAAGTGAGCGAGGTCGTAGCGTTCGTTCGGCGGGATCATCAGGAACGAACTCTGGTCGCTGGACCGCCCGTGCAGCCCGTGGCTGCCGTAGAACATGAAGATCTTGAAGGAGGTGACGCCGAAGTTCTCGATGATCGACGGGATCTCGTCGATGTGCTCCTTCATCATCGGCGCGAGGTGGAATCCGTAGTCGATGAACGAGCGCCCTTCCGAGGCTGCCAGCACCTGGGGGAAGAACTCGGCGTACGAGCCACCCCGGTTGAGGTAGTACTGCCCCGTGCGCATGTAGGTCAGTCCGGTCGTCACGCCGCCCTGGGCGCTGGCGCGGCTCTCGGTGGCGGTGTCCTCGGCCAGCGAGTTGTAGATGCCCCAGTGCTGGTGGGCGTCGACCGCACCCGGGTACGCGAGGCGGCCGCGCCCGTCCACGACGGTCTGTGCCTCGTCGGCCGGGATGTCGGCCTCCACCCGCACCACCTTGCCGCCGGCGATGCCGATGTCGAGCCGGTCGCCGTCGGGCGAGCCGGCATCAGGCCGGACCACGGTTACGTTCTTGATCAGGGTTTCCAGCAGTTTCATGCGTTTTCTCCCGTGGTTCGAGCGACGTGGTTCGCCGCGAGGTAGGCGAGGCCGAGGGCGGGCAGGAGGCCGTTGCCGGCCAGGTAGCCGGCCGCGCCCTGGCCGGAGATGCCGGCCGCCGCACCGCCCGAGGCGTAGAGCCCGGGGATCGGCACGCCGCCCGGGCGCAGCACCCGGGCATGCTCGTCGACCACCAGGCCGCCCTGGGTGTGAAAGAGTGCTGGCACCACCCGGGCGGCGAGGTACGGCGGCTCCAGTGGTGCTTCGAAGAAGGTGCGGCCGAACCGGTCGGCACGCTCGCCGCGAGCCACCGCGGCCGTCTCGGCGAGCTCCACGGCCACGGCCTCGGCCGGCAGCCCGGTGACCGACGACAGGGCGGCCTCGTCGGCCGCGTCCAGCAGCGCGCCCGACTCCACGCTCTGCCGGAAGTCGGTGAACGCGAGGCAGGCGTCGTGGATCCGGCGGTCCAGTACCAGCCAACCGAACGCGTCCGGGCGGGCCGCGAGCGCGGCGGCGTACTCGGAATAGCCGGTCGTCTCGTCACCGAACCGCCGTCCGGTGGTGTCCAGGAGGAAACCGCCGTGCATCACGGTCGCCCAGCCGACCAGCGTCGCGGAGCGGGCCGAAAGGGCCGCATGCCCCTGGTACGCGTCGAGGAAGGCGCTCTGCGCGCCGAGCTCGGTGCCGATCCGCAGCGCGTCGCCGCGGGACATCTCACTGCCGTGGTAGACCGCCCTGGCGATCTCCGGCAGGTGCTCGCCGACGAGGGACCGGTCGGCGCCGTAGCCGTTGGTGGCCAGCAGCACCGCCCGGGTCGGGATTTCCTCGCGTGTGCCGTCCGGTCGCTCGACCACGGCGGCCAGAACCGCGCCGGCGTCGACGACCACGTCGACGAGTCGGGCCGGGACCAGCATGTCGATGCCGGCCCTGCCCAGCCGCTGGACCAGGTGGTCGAGCAGCACGCTGCCGTGCCGGCCCTCCACGGTGTGGCAGCGATCGACCGAGTGGCCCGGGTAGTGGAAGTCGGTCACCAGCGACAGCTCCAGCCCGACGCTGTCAGCCAGCCACTCGACCAGCTCGGCGCTCACCGCGCCGAGCGCACGGGCGAGCCTCTGGTCGCCCTGCCCCTTGGTCTTGCGCGCGACGTCCGCCGCGAACAGCTCGGCCGAGTCGTCGACGCCGGCGGCCCGCTGCCACCGCGAGCCGGCGCCCGGGATCATCGCGGTCGACATCGAGGTGTTGTTGCCTCGGCGGAAGTGCTCGCTGGCCTCGACCACCAACACGTCGAGGCCGAGCTGGACGGCGCGCAGGGCGGCGACCAGGCCTCCACCGGCGCCGGCGACTACGAGGTCGGGTCCGGTCACGCGCCCACCTCCCCGGCTCCGATGAGCCGTAGCGCCAGGGCCGTCGGGTCCACGACACGAGCTGGCAGGCTGACGCCGGCCGACAGGTCGACGGCCGAGCAGCCGTTGATCACCGAACGCGCGCCGCCCGCGGCAAGCGTGCCGACGGCGACGCCGAGTGTGCTGGCCCAGCGGGAGGTGTCGGCGATCGCGTGCACGTCAAGGTCGAGCACCTCGACGCCGAGGAGGTCGTCCGACCAGCCGTAAACCCCGGCCCGGGCCGTGATCTCGTCGGCGATCGCCTTGTTGCGGGCCACCGCCGCGCACCCGCGCCCGCTCAGCACAGCCCATCCGAGGCTGAGACGGAGCAGTCCGAAGACCGGCACCGGCAGGATGCCGGCGAGGTCCGCCACACCGGGGTCAAGCACGCAGTCCGGCAGCAGCGCGTCGAATCCGGCCGGCGCGCCGCGCAGCGCCGCGGTGACCAGCGCCTCGCTCTGCCGCACCTGCGCGTCGGTGTCCAGCGCACGCGGTGCGTCCGCTCCGATGTCGTGCAGTACGACGTCGACGCCCGGCGGCGAGAGCGCGGCATAGCGCGCCTGCCGGCGGGCCAGTTCCTCGGCGTCGACATGGATCGGGGTCACCGCGTAGATCCGCACGGTCTCTCTCTCCTAGATTTCGGCTAGCCGGCGCAGGTCGGGCCCGACGTCGGTGGTGCCAGCCAGGCCGGCGGCGACCTCGTGCACGGCTCGGACAGCGTCGGGGTCGAGCAGGCGTCCGAGCAGCGCGAGCACGTCGCCCTCGGTCATCGGGTGGTAGGCCGCGTCGCCGACCGGGTTGGGCACCTCAATCACCTTGGGTGGCCCGCCGAGGGTGCGGACGGTGACGCGGGCCGCACGCTCGTCGGGCAGTCGGGCGTCGAGGTCCGGAGCCACCCGCAGCACCACCTTGGCGGCCAGTGCGCGTACGCGCGGGTCGTCGCGCTGGTCGTCGGCGGAGACGGCGGGGTCGACGGTGCCGTGCACCAGCGCGGCGGCCACCACGAACGGCGTCGAGAACAGGGCGGCCAACCGGCTGTCCCAGCTCGTCCGGCCGAGCCCGCCGGCCAGCGAGTGGGTCTCGACCAGGACCCCCTCGATGGCGTCCAGCGTCAGCCCGTCGGCCCGCATCAGCAGGGCCGCGTCGGCCGCCGGGTGGGTGAACGAGCAGGACGCGTGCCGCTTGAAATAGCCGAGCTGTACGTCCCACCGGGTGCCGAGCCCGTCGGTGAGCGGCGCGGGCTCGAACCGGCCGAGCACGTCGCCGAGCGACAACGAGGGCGTACCGGTGTTGCGGGCGACGCCGGCCGCGGCCATCCGCGCCGCCGCCAACCCGGACACGTTGGCGGCTCCCAGCCAGGCGTCGCGGACTGGGTTGCCGTCCAGCGCGCTGGCGAAGTGCCCGGCCACCGGCAGGCCGGCGCCCGCGTCGATCGCTGCGGCGACGCCCTCACCGGGCAGGCCGAGCAACCGCGCACAGCCGGCCGCCGCGCCCGCGACGCCCCAGCTGCCGTGTGGATGCGCGCCGGTCCGAAGGGTGGTGGCCCGGCCGAAACGCGCTGCCACCTCGTAGGCCGCCAGCAGCGCCGACATCGTCTCTGGACCGGAGGCGCCGAGGTCGGCGGCGAGCGCCAGCACCGCGGGCAGCGCGTGCGCCGCCGGATGCCCCTTCGCGTACTTGTGGCCCTCGTCGAGCTCGAGCCGCGCCATCGCGTTCGCGTTCAGCCAGGCTGCCGCCTCGACGGTCGTGGTCGCACCGGCCCCGACCAGCGGCGCGGGACCGGGCCCGGGACGCCATGCGGCGACCAGGGCCCGCTGCTCGGCCTGCCGAGCGCCGACCACGGTCACGCCGAGCGAGTCGAGCAGCACCAGCCCGAGCCGGTCGCGGACGGTGTCCGGGACGTCGGACCAGCGGAGCCCGGCGGCCCAGGTGCCGAGCCGGGCCACCGCTTCCACAGTGGACGTCATGTTAGAGCCCCAGGTAGGCGGCTCGGACCCGATCGTCGCGGGCGAGCTGCGGTCCCGGGCCTTCGAGGACCAGGCTGCCGCTCTCCAGCACGTACGCCCGGTCGGCCAGGTTGAGCGCGTGCGCGGCGTTCTGCTCGACCAGCAGCACCGAGACGCCCCGGTCGCGGATCGCCTTGATCGCGTCGAGCACGGTCCAGGTCAGCTTCGGCGACAGGCCGGTAGACGGCTCGTCGAGCAGCAACAGCCGTGGACCGGCCATCAACGCCCTGCCGATCGCGAGCATCTGCTGCTGCCCGCCACTGAGCGTCTCGGCGGCCTGGGCGCGCCGCTCGGCGAGGATCGGGAACAGGCCGAAGACCTCGCCCAACGGCTCATCGAGCGGCTTGCGGCCACGGGTCCAGCCGCCCATCCGCAGGTTCTCCTCGACGCTGAGCGGCCCGAACAGCGCCCGCCCCTCCGGCACGTGCAGCAGGCCACGGGCGACCAGCTCGCTCGGGCGTACGCCGTCGGCCCGTCCGCCGTTGAAGGTGATCGTGCCCGCGGTCGGTTTGACCAGCCCGGAAATGGTCTTCAGCGTGGTGGTCTTGCCGGCACCGTTGGCGCCGACGATCGCCACGATCTCGCCCTCCTCGACCCGCAGGTCGAGCTCGTGCAGGATCTGCAGGCCGTGGTAGCCGGCGCTGACCCCCTCAAGCGTGAGCATGCGGGTCCTCCCCGAGGTAGGCCTCGATGACCCGCGGATCACGGGTCACCTCCTGCGGTGGGCCCGAGGTGAGCACCCGGCCCAGATCGAGCACGAGCACCGAGTCCGACAGCCTCATGACCGCAGCCATGATGTGTTCGACGAAGACGAGCGTCACGCCGTCTTCGGTGCGCAGCCGCTCCAGCAGCTCCATCACCGGCGCCCGCTCCGCGGGCACGAGGCCGGCCAGCACCTCGTCGAGCAACAGCACACGGGGTTTGCTGGCCAACGCCCGGGCCAGCTCCAGTCGCTTGAGGGCCGCGGTGGGCAGGCCCTCGGTCGCCGAGTCGCGCCACCGGCCGAGGCCGACCCGATCGATCAGCTCGGCGGCGGCGGTCCGGGCCGTACGCTTGGCGGCGCCGCCGGCCAGCACCGCGATCGTGACGTTCTCCAGCACGGTCATCGAATAGAACGGCCGCATCAGCTGGAACGTCCGGGTCATGCCCGCGGAGGTCACCTGGTGCGGCGCGTGCCCGGTGATCTCCTTGCCGCCCAGGTACACCCGGCCGGTGTCCGGCCGCAACGCACCCGCGATGAGGTTGAAAACCGTTGTCTTGCCGGCGCCGTTGGCCCCGATGACGCCGAGGATACTGCCCTCGGCGACCTCGAAGCTCACCTCGTCGACCGCCCGCAGGCCCTTGAACGACTTGGAGATTCCGTCGACCCGAAGCAGTGTCATCGCCGGGACCACCTTTGGCGGATCGTTCCGTAGATGCCTTTCGGCAGGAGCAGCACGATGATGATCAACAGGGTGCCGTAGACGATCACGTCCAGGCCGCTGCGCCCCTGCAGGAACTCCAGCGCGGGTGGCGGGTTGCGCAGCACCGTCGCCGTCACGTCGTTGAGCGGGCCCATCACCACGGCGCCGATTACCGGACCCCAGATGGTCGCCACCCCGCCGATCACGGCCGGCAGGATCGCCTGGATCGACACGCTCGACCCGAACGCCAGGTCCGGATCAATGAACAGGAAGTACTGCACGTAGAAGGCGCCGGCGACAGAGGTGATCGCTGCGGATAGCGCCATCGTCAACAGCTTGTAGCGCATCACCGGGATGCCGACCGCTGCCGCCGCGTCCTCGTCGTCGCGGGCGGCCTTGGTGAACTGTCCGGCGCGCGAGCGGACGAACTGCACGCTGATCACCAGTGCGGCGACGGTGAGCCCGAGCGCGATCCAGAAGTAGTTCGGCGACGCTGGCTCGAACTGGATCCACCACCACGAGCTGTCGGGACGCAGCGGCACGTGGTAGCCGACCGCGCGGTTGACGAAGTCGCTGTTTGTCGCCCAGAGCCGGAGCATCTCGGCGAACGCGAAGGTGGCCAGCGCGAAGTAGGCGCCGCGCAGCTTGTACCGCAGCGCGAGAAAGCCGATCAGCGCGGCGAACGCCGCGGCCATCATCATGCCGGCGAGCATCCCGATCCACGGCGACACCCGATACTCGACCAAAAGCCAGGCGCTGGTGTACGCGCCGATTCCGAAGTAGGCCGCGTGCCCGAAGCTGAACATGCCGCCGAAGCCACTCATCATGTTCCAGCCGATGCTCATCAGGGCGAAGATGAGCACCCGCACCGCGACCGATGCCTGCGCCGACGGCAGGATCAGCGGCAGCGGCACCAGCAGCACGGCGAGTACCGCGATGGCGACCAGGTGCTTTGTCCACGGCAGGCGGGGCAGCGGCCTGCCGGCCGCTGTCTCCGGTGCCGGCGTGTCGGTGGTGGTCGTCATGCCGACCTCCCGAAGAGTCCCTGCGGGCGCAGGAAGAGCACGAGCACGAAGACGATGAACACCGACAGCAGGGGCGACTGTCCCGGCAGGTAGATGCCGCCGAGCTGCTCGGCCAACCCGATGACCAGACCGCCGACCAGCGCGCCGACGACGTTGCCCATGCCGCCCAGCACCACCACCACGAAGGCCACGATGTTGAACAGCGAACCGGTGGTGGGCTCGATGGTGACCAGTGGGGCGACGAGTGTGCCAGCGGCGCCGGCGCAGGCGGTGCCGAGGGCGAAGGTCACCGCGTAGATGACCCGGGTGTCGATGCCGACCAGTTGCGCGCCGGTGTCGTTGGCCGCCACCGCGCGGATCGCGGTGCCCAGCCGGGTGCGCTGCAGCAGTAGGTAGAGCACCCCGGCCAGGATCAGCGCGCCGACGAAGGCGAGGATCCGGGACAGGTTGGCCACCGCTTCGAAGATCGGCACGCCGCGGTCGCCGGGCAGGGCCACCGAGCGGGGGTTCCCGCCGAAGAACAGCAGCAGCGCGTTCTCGATGATCAGCGAGATGCCCAGCGTGATCAGCAGTTGGTTCTCCAGCGGCTTGCCCATCGCGCCGGCCAGGACGCCTCGCTGCACCAGGATGCCGAGTATGAACATCGCCGGCACGCTGACGGCGAGCGCGAGGTAGGGATGCAGCCCGGCCTGGGTCAGCCCGAACGTGAGGAACAAGGCCAGCGCCAGGAAGCTGCCGTGCGCGAAGTTGACGATGTCGAGGACGCCGAAGATCAGCGTGAGGCCCATCGCGATCAGGCCGTAGACGCCGCCGATCAGGACACCGGTGGCCACCGCCTGCACGACGACCACCCCGCTGCCGGAGCGGGCGTACGCGAGCACGACCGCGAGCACGACCAGCGCGGCGATCACCGCGATCCGCAGCCACGGCACGGTACGGGCGGTGGGCACGCGTACCTCGTCGGGATCCAGGGTTGCCACGCCGCCGCCGCTGCCGGCGGGGGCGGCGTGACCCTGGTCGGCTGGCGAGGTCACTGGCTCTTGAAGGCGGGGTAGAGGGGCTTCGCCTCCGCCTTGTCGGCCGGGAACACCTGCTTGACCACGCCACCCTGGACCTGCATCAGAATGGGCGTGGCGTTCTCGTTCTCTCCGGTCGGGCCGAACTTGATCGGGCCGTTGCCGGCGATCAGGGTCGGCACCGAGCCGCTGGCGATCGCGTCGCGCACCTTGGCCGGTTCGGCGCTGCCGGCCCGCTCCAGCGCGTCGGCGATAACCTTGACCGAGTCGTAGGCGAGCACCGCGCCGGTGCGAATCTGGTCGTTGTAACGCTCCTGGTAGAGCTTGGCCAGCGCCTGCGTGTCGGCGTTGGTCATGTCGGGGTGGTAGTTGGCGTCGAAGAAGCCCTCGGCCGCGGCGCCCGCCTCCTTCGGGAACTGCGGGAGGTCGAACGCACCGTTGGCGACGCCGTAGACCGCCTTCAGGGCCGGCGGCTTGACGGTGGCGACGGCCTTGGCCGCCAGCACGCCGTCGCGGTAGTAGCCGGTCACCATCAGCACGTCGGCGCCACTGGCCTTGACCTGGGTGACCTGGGTGGTCAGGTCGGAGACGTTGGCGGCGTCGTAGGCGAGCGCCGGGCCGACCTTGATGCCGGCCTTCTCCGCCTCGGCCTTGAAGGCATCACGTACGGCGCTGCCGAACGGGCCCTGCTCGTGCAGCACCGCCACGGTCTTGACCGGCTGGTTGGCCGCCTTGGCCACCTGGTCGAGGAACTGCGCACCGGCGGTGCCGAGCACGGTGGAGCTGGGCTGCACCCGGAACGTGTACTTGTAGCCCTGGGTGAGAATCGAGTCCGCGCTGGACACATCGATCACCAGCGGCACCTTGTTGCGTTCGGCCACCGTGGACACGTTCGCGGTGACCGCGCTCTGGTAGGTGCCGACCAGGCCGACCACACCGTCCTGAATGAGGCGCTGCGCCTCGCTCTGGCCGACCTCCGGCTTGCCCTGGGTGTCGGCGCTCACCAGTTCCAGCTTCTTGCCGCCCTGCGACTTGATGCCACCGGCGTTGTTGATGGCCTCGACGGCCAGCTTGGCTCCGTTGTCCATCTGCTGGCCGTCAGCCGCGGCCGCGCCGCTCAGCGGGTGCAGAGAACCGATCTTTATGGTGCCACCGGACTGGGCACCGCCGCCGTTGGTCGTGCCGGCGGGCCCGGACCCGCCACACGCGGCGAGGGCCAGCGGCAGGGTCAAGGCGAGGCTCAGGGTCCAGGTCTTCCTCATGTCAGCTCCTGGGGTGACCGTGTTCCGCCACACGGAACATCGCATGGGGCATGATGCTGGCACTGCCTGTTCGCCTGGGTCAAGGGTTCGTCGCAGAATCTTCGCCAACCCTGGATAGCGCCATATTGGGGACTTGACCCTCGGGCCAGTCGGTGCTGGAATCGTGTTCCGCTGGCGGAAACACCGCACTGGGAGATGAAGACGTGGCAGAAAGTCAGGGCACCGAGGCGGCGAGCCGCGTGGCCGACGTCCTTCTCCTGTTCACCGACGGGCCGGACTTCCTCGGGGTCACCGCGATAGCGCGCAGCCTCGACCTGTCCAAGGCCGTGGTGCACCGGATCCTGCAGACGCTGGTCGAGCGTCGGCTGCTGGTCAGCGACCCGGCGAGCCGCGGCTACCAGCTCGGCCCGGCGGCCGCCGCACTCGGCGCCCGCGCGCTGCGCGAATCTCAGCTGCGCACGGTCGCGATGCCGGTCCTGCGCGAGCTGCAACTGACCACCGGCGAGACGACGACCGTGTCAGCGCGGGTGCATAGCGGCCGGGTCTACCTCGACCAGGTCGAGTCCACACGGGAAATCAAGATGACGGTCGAGGTGGGTCGCCGTTTCCCCCTGCACGCCGGCAGCTCCAGCACCTGCATCCTGGCCTTCCTGCCCGACACCGAGCGGGAGTGCGTGCTCGCCGCCGAACTGCCGTCGCTGACCAGCCGCACAGTGACCGACCACGACCTGCTCCGCTCGCGGCTCACCGCGATCCGCGAGAGCGGGGTCGCCAACTCCGACGGCGAACGGCAGGAGGGCGCGGGCTCGGTCGCCTCGCCCGTCTTCGGCATCGACGGCACGGTCGTCGGTGCCATCTCGGTCTGCGGCCCTGCGCACCGGGTCGACGCGGCCGCCCGGGAACGCTTCGGTCCGCTCGTGTGGGAGGCCGCCGACCGCATCTCGCGGGCGCTGGGCTGGTCCGGCGGGCTCCCCAAGTGACCCCGCGATCCTGGCTCTACGTGCCCGGCCACCGCGCCGACCGGGTCGCGAAGGCCCTCGCCGCCGGTGCCGACGCGGTGGTCGTCGACCTCGAGGACGCCGTGCCGCCGGACCAGAAGACGACCGCCCGGGAAACCGCCCTGCGGCTGGCCTCCCAGGGCCTCCAGGAGCGACCGCTGTGGGTACGCGTGAACGACCCGACCGGCCCATGGGGCGAGGACGACATCGACGCGCTGGCCGGGTTGGAGCTGACCGGCTTGCGGGTGCCCCGGTGCGAAGACCCGGCTGTGATCCGCGAAGTCGCCACCCGGGCCGGGCTGCCGCTGCAACTGCTCCTGGAAAGCGCCGCCGGGCTGGCCCGGGCGGCCGAGTTGGCCACCGCGCATCCCCTGGTCGCCGGGCTGGGGCTGGGCGAGGCCGACCTGTCGGCCGACCTACGGGTGACCGGTGACGACGGGCTGGCCTGGGCGCGCGGCTGGGTGGTGGTCGCGGCCCGCGCCGCTGGGCTCCCCTCGCCCGTGCAGAGCGTCTACACCGACGTCGCCGACCTCGACGGCCTGCGCGCCAGCACCGAGCGGGCCAGGGCCAACGGCTTCGTCGGCCGGTCGGTGGTGCACCCCCGACAGATCCCGGTCGTGCACGAGGTCTTCACGCCGACCGCCGCCGAGGTGGCGTCCGCGCGGGCCGTCGTTTCCGCCGCGGCGCGCGCGCAGGAGGCCGGCGAGGTGGCCGTGCTCGACGCCGACGGCCGGTTCGTCGATCCCGCGGTGGTGCGCCGGGCCCGACTCGTTCACGACCTGACCGAACCGTCCGAACCGCCATCAGGAGGAACGAGTTGACCACCGAGCCGCAGGCCCGCCCGGCGCGCACTAACGACGCCCTACTCACCGCGGTGACCGCGGGGGTACGGCTCGTCGAGCTCGGGCACCCGCATTTCACGGGCATGCCGTGCTCGCCGAACCATCCCGGTTTCCGAATGAGCCTGATCCGCCGCCACGGCGACATGGTCCGCCCGGACGGCGGCTCGGCAGCCAACGAGATGATCGTGACCGGGGGGCACGTGGGGACCCACGTCGACGCGCTCTCCCACGTCAGCCACGACGGCAGGCTGCACGGCGGCGTGGACGCCGCGGCGGCGCAGACCGGCGGCCGGTTCAGCGCGCTCGGCGCCGAGCACACGCCCGCGCTGCTCACCCGGGGTGTGCTGCTCGACGTGGCCGCCGTACACGGGGTGGACGTGCTACCCGCCGGCTACGGCGTGACCGCGACCGACCTGGCCGCCGCCGCCGAGCGGGCCGGTGTCGAGCCGGGGCCTGGCGACGTCGCGCTGGTGCGCACCGGCTGGGCGCGGCACTTCGAGGACGCGACGACCTATCTCGGGCAGACCGCTGGCGTGCCGGGCGCCACCATCGACGCCGCCGAGTGGCTGGCCGAGCGTCGGGTGGTTGCCACCGGCTCGGACACCACGGCGTACGAGCAGATCCGTCCGGGCAGCGGCCACAGCATTCTGCCCGTGCACCGGGTGTTGCTGGTCGATGCCGGCGTCTACATCATCGAGCACCTCAACCTGGAGCACGCGGCCGCCGAAGGGCTGACGGCGTTCGTCTTCGCGATGGCGCCGTTGCGCATCGTCGGCGGCACCGGCTCGCCGATCCGGCCGTTCGCGGCGGTGGCGGCATGAGCACGCCGACCATCGTGCACCGGCTCGCGGCGGTGGCCGACGACGTACGGCGCGGTGGGCTTCCCGGCGACCTGCGGCAGGACGTGGCCCGCAGGGTCCTCGACCTGATCGGCAACAGCCTCGCCGCCACCGGGCTGCCGCCCGCACGGGCGGTCACCGCGTACGTCCGGGCGGCCGGCGGCACGCCGGAGGCCGTCGCGATCGGCACCGGGCTGCGCGTCCCGGCCGCGAACGCGGCGCTGGTCAACGGCACGCTGGCGCACTCGCTCGACTTCGACGACACCCACCTGCCGTCGGTTCTGCACCCCTCCTCGCCGGTGGTGCCGGCGGCGTTGGCGGTGGCCGAGGCGCGCGGCGCGTCCGGTGCCGCGCTGCTCGACGCGGCCGGAATGGGCATCGAGGTCGCCGTCCGGCTCGGCATGGGCGGCTACGACCGCGCGCTCGGAAATTCCGAGTTCTTTGAGCGCGGGCAACACGCCACGTCGATCTGCGGCGCGGTCGGGGCAGCCGTGGCGGCCGCGATGGTCGGTGGCGCCGACGCCGAAGGCATCGCCCACGCGGCCGGGATCGCCGCGAGCATGGGTGCCGGACTGCTGGAGGCCAACCGGACCGGCGGCACCGTGAAGCGGGTGCACTGCGGCTGGGCGGCCCACTCCGGCGTGGTCGCCGCCGAGTTAGCCCGGCACGGGCTCACCGGCCCGCCGACAGTGGTCGAGGGGCGGTTCGGCTTCCTGCACGCGTTCTGCGGCGAGCGGGCCGACGTCGACGCGGTGGTGGACCGGCTCGGCACGCACTGGGAGCTGCCGGGAATCTTCTTCAAGCCGTACCCGTGCAACCACTTCACGCACGCCGGCATCGACGCGGCGCTGGCCCTGCGCGCGCGCGGCATCGAACCGGCCGCGATCGAGTCGATCGAGTTGGGCGTACCGTCGCCGGTGCTGCGCACGATCGCCCAACCGCCGGAGGACAAGGCGCGGCCGCAATCCGGCTACCACGCGGCGTTCAGCGGCCCCTACACGGTGGCGGCGGCGCTGCTCGGCGGCGGCGGCCTGGGCCTGGGTCACGAGGACTTCACGGACGCTGCGGCGGCGGACGAGACGCGGTTGGCGCTGGCGGCGAAGGTGCGCTGCGTGGCGGACGCCCGCTGCGACGAGATCTTCCCGAACCAGTTCCCGGCTGTACTGCGGGTGGCGATGCACGACGGCACCCGGCACGAGGTGCGGGTCGACGTCAACCGCGGTGGGCCGGACAACCCGCTCAGCTCGGCCGAGCTGGCCGCCAAGTTCACGCTCAACGCCGCACGGGTGCCCGACCGCGAGGACATCGCCGCGGCCGTGCTGGACCTGGCCGCCGCGCCCGACGTGGCCGCTCTGATGGTCCGGGTGCGGGGATGATCGAGCGGCTCGCCGCGACTGCCGCCAGCACCGAGTGGGCGTCAGCACCCGCCGGCGTCCAGGACCGGGTGGTCGACCTGGTCGCGGACACGATCGCGGTCGCCGCGCTGGGCAGCGGGCGGGCCGAGCTGCGCGCGTTGGCCGCCGGGTCCGGCGGCTCGGGTGAGTCGACAGTGGTGGGCTCGCCGCGCGGTTGGCCCGCCGCGGAGGCTCAGTTCCTCAATGGCAGCGCGATCGCGGCGGATCAGCTCCAGGACGGCCATCGACCGGCCCGTGGCCATCCGGCATCGCACGTGGTCCCGGCCGTGCTGGCGCTCGCCGAGGACCGGGACCTGCCGGGTGTCGAACTGCTGTCGGCGGTGCTGGCCGGTTACGAGGTCGGTGTGCGGGTCGGTCGGGCGATGGGGGGCACGCCGGATGGCGTGCACGACATCGGCACCTGGGGCCAGGTCGGGGCGGCCGCCGGGGTGGCTCGGCTGCTGGCGCCGGGCGATGCGGCCGCCATGCGCCGCGCCGTCGAGCTGGCCGGTTCGGCCGTGCTGCTCAGCGACGCGGCGACCATCTTCGCCGGGCGTGCCGGCGGGCACGCGTTCCTGGGCGCGTCGGTGCAGCTGGGCGCGAGCCTTGGCGCGGCCGCCGTGGCCGGTCTGGAACCGCTGCCCGGCGCGCTGGATCGGCATTTCGCAGCGGTCGCCGCCCGTGACTGGTCGGGTGTCGGGCACGACCATGGCCACGAGGTGCTCCATGGCTACACCAAGGCGCACCCCACCTGCGCCCACCTGCACGGCGTGAACGACGCGGTGGCGGACATCGCCTCCGTGACCGGCCCGTTGTCGGATGTGGAACGCGTCGAGGTGCGCACGTTCGCGCACGCGGCCCGGTTCGACGCGGTCGCCGACAGCGAGCTGGCCGCCCGGTTCAGCGTGCCCACCTCGGTCGCGGTCGCGCTGCTCACCGGCACGCTCGACGAGACCACGCTGACCGCGGAGACGGTCTGCTCGGCGACGGTCCGCGACCTGGCCGCGCGGGTCGAGGTGCGGCACGACCCTGAGCTGGACGCCGGCTATCCGGCCGGCCGTCCCGCCCGGGTGCGGGTCATCCGCGCCGACGGCCGCGTGCTGACCGGAGCGGCGGATCTGCCGCGCGGCGACGGCCCCCGGGCCTTCGACCGGGACGCGTTGCGCACCAAGGCCCGGCGGCTGCTCGACCACCGCTTTCCCGGGCATGCCGACGCGGTGCTCGCCCTGATCGACGGGCTGGCCGCCGGCGGCACCGCCCGCTCGCTCGGTGCCGCGCTACGGGCGGCGGCCGCGTGATCGTCACCCGACGCGACGGCGCGCTGCACCTGGTCGAGCAGGTCGAACACGGCCGGGTCGCGGGCGAGCTGGCGGCCGTGTGGGGCAATGACCGGTTCGAGACGCCGACGCCGGGTTCGCCGGTGCGCACCGCGGCCGCGCGGCACGACGAGGGCTGGCGGGCCTGGGACGCCCGGGTGCTCTTCCACGAGCTGGAACGCCGGCCGCTGCACTTCTTGGAGATTGACGCCACCGAACACGTGCGGCTCTACCGCCAGGGCATCGAGCGGGTGGCGCTCGGCGACGTGTACGCCGGCGTCCTGGTCGGCATGCACTGGACCGGCCTCTACCGGGGCCGGTGGTCGGCTCCGGACGCCCGGGGCCGACTGAACCTCGGCCCCGAGGGCCGGGCGGCGCAGGACGCGGCGGTCGACGCCGAGGAGCGGCGGTGGGTGACGGCGAAGCGACTGGCCTGGGCGGCGGCCGAGCCCCGGGCCGCGTTCGAGACCAGGCTCTGGCACAACTACGAGCTGCTTCAGCTCTGGGACCTGCTCTCGCTCTACCTGTGCGTGATGCCGCCACAGCCGGGGGCCGAGCCCCGAGCGGCGCGGCCCTGGGGTCCGCAGCTGGCCGCCCTGGAGCATTCGGCCGAGGACGTGCTGCTGCCGCCCGTGCGCACGCACCCGTTCGGCTCGGTCGAGCGGATCACCGTGGGTGTCCGCAGACCGGGCGTGCTCTGGCTCGACCCGTACCCGTTCACCCGGCCCGGCGTCACCGTCGACGTGCTCAGCGCGGTCGTGCCGGACCGGACCTACCGCCATGCGGAACTCGCCGCACGGGTCGGACGGACGCCGGCGACCGTCAGGACCTGGCACCTCGCGCCGTGGACCCGCTGATGGACCTCGCCACGGCCCGCGCCGCCGCGCACGCCTTCGTGCTCGGCGAGGCCGGCTTCGCCCAGGTGACCACCATCGACTCCGACGGCTTTCCGGTGAGCCGCACGATGACCGCGTTCCTCGAACCGGACTGGTCGGTCAGCCTGGTGCAGCGGGCCGGGCACCGGCGGCTCGAGCAGTGGCGACGCGACCCGCACACGCTGGTCACCTGGGTCGGCTCCCCCGCGCCCGGCGCCACCAACGAGCGACCGCATGTCTTCGACATCGGCCTGGTTCCGCCCCGGATGGTGGCCATCCGCGGGACGGCGTCGGTCATGCCGGCGGAGTGGACCATCGCGGTGTACCGGCGGGAGGTGGCTCGGCAGCGGGCGTCCGGCTTCACCAAGGCTCCCGTGCGCTCCGCCGACGAGGTGTCCGCCGAGTTGGCCGGGGTGCGGATCGAGCCGGTGCGAGTGCGACTTGAAGGGTTCGGCGTGGGCGCCGAATCCCATCTGTGGACCATCAGAAAGGCAACCACATGATCAAGACGATTCTTGGGTACGAGATCGAGGAGGGCGTCAGCCCCGAGGAGTACGAGCGCTGGCTCTTCGATGTGCACGCGCCGGACCTCCTGGCCAACCCCTACCTCGACCGGATCGTCTTCAACAAGGTGCTGCGCCCGGTGCGGCAGGCCTCCGGCGGCACAGCCTCCGTGCCGGACGGCTACACGTTCTACCGGATCGCCGAGATGCACTACGCCGACGAGGAGGCGTACGCGAACTACCTGCGCTGGTTCGAGGAGCACCCGCTGCCGGCCGAACGCGGCCCGGCCGGCCGCACGAAGTTCAAGTTCTACCTGGTCACCGAGAGCACCGAGGTGAACCGGGAATGAGTGTTGCCGCACTGCTCGCCGGGTTCGCCGCGCTCTCACCACCGGAGGGATCCCTGGCCGCGTGGGCGGCCCGGGTCGGCACACCGGACGGCGAGTTCCCGCTCATCGGCGCCGGCACCCGGGCGGAGACCTACGTCGCTCTGCAGTGGAATGGCGAACGGTGTGCCTCGCTCGGTCCGGCGGTCGGGCCGACCCTCGTCGGTCTCGCGGTCGGCGCGGCCCGGCGCCGGTCGGCGGCCCAGCTGTCGGCGGCCGTCGACGCCGGGCTCGCCGCCGCCGCCGAGGTGTCGACGCCCACTGTGCCGGTGAGTACCGGTGTGCTGGCCGCCACCGTGTGCGCGGCGCGACTGGCCGAGGTGCCGGAGAAGGAACTGCCGGCGCTGCTGGACCTCGCGGCGAGCCTGATGGTGATCGGGCCGCCCGGTGTCGCGCCCGGGCACGACCCGGCCGCCGCCTGGCTCGCGATGCGGGCCTGGGATGCCGGCATCACAGGCATGCCTGGCGGGCTGGCCCACACCCTGTCCGTGGTGGCCGCCGGGCTTCCCGAGCGCGCTGCGGCTGACCTGGATGTCGTCGATCTCGTGGAGGCGTTGCCATGATCGTGCTCAACGTGGCGCGGCCGGCCGGCGAGGCGGACCCGGTCGAGCTGGCCGGCGCCGCGCTCGCGGCAGGGCTCGACGGTGTCGCCCTGGCCGACAGCCCACGGCTGTTTCCCGACTGCCTGGTGGAGACCGAACGGGTGCTCAGCGCCACCCCGGCCCGGCTCGCCGGGCCGTGCGTGCTGAGCCTCGGGCTGCGGCACCCGGCCACGGTGGCCGGCGCCGTACGCACCCTGGAGGCGCACCATCCCGGCCGGGTGCTCACCGTGGTGGGGCGGGGCGAGAGTTCGGTACGCAACGAAGGGCTGGCGCCACCGTCTCTGCGTGCGTATGAAGCGGCACTCGACGTGCTGCGCGAACTGGTGCCGGCGTCGGCGCTGCTGCTCGGCGCCGCGTCCGGGCCGCGCACCATCGCGGCCACCACCGCCCGGCTCGGCGGCGTACTGATCGACGCGGGCGCGGACCCCACGATCGTCGGCAAGGCGGTGGCGTTGGCCCGATCGGCGCGGGCGGACGTGCCGGTCTGGATGTTCGTCCGCGCGGTCGTGACCGACGACGAAACCGACGCCGACGCTGCCGCCGCGACCGTGCTCGGGTCGTGCGCGGCCCGGCTGGTGCGGGCGCCGGACTGGTTCGACGTGCCGGCCACGCTGCGCTCCGGGGTCGCCGCCGTGGCCGAGGCGCACGACTACCGGCGGCACGGCACGGCCGATGCCCGCGGCGCCGGCGACGTGCCCGCCGAAGCCGACCGGTTCGTCCGTGAACGCTTCGTGGTGACCGGCGACCGGCGCGCGGTCGCGGAACGGTTCGCCGCGTTCAGCGCTGCCGGCGTCGACGGCGTGGTGTTGGCCGGCGCTGTCGGTGGCGTCCTGGACCGGCTCGACGAGCTGAGCCGCGCGGTCCGCGACGGCCTGACGAAGGGCTGATGATGCAAGGAATAGACACCGCGCGGATCGCTGCCTTCGCACACGACACCAGCCTCTGGGACCCGCCCGAGAAGGTCCTCACCTTCACCCGCGCGCTGCTGCTCGACACCCTGGGCGCGCTGTTGGGTGGCCTGCGGTATCCGGCCGTGCGGGCGCTGGCCGAGTCACTACGCCCGTCGGCCACCACCGACCTTCCGTTCGGCCGGCTGCTCACCCTCGGTACGGCTGCGACCTGGCTGGACGCCGATTCCGGCGGGTCCTTCCATCCGCAGGGGCACCGGCTACCGCCGGTACCGACGGCGCACCCGGCGCCGCACTCGCTGCCCGTGCTGCTGCACGCCGCGGCCGCCGGGGTCGACGACCGACGGCTCGTCGAGGTGTTCCTGATCGCCAACGAGATCGGCATGCGTTTCGGCGTCGGCACCACCCTGCGGCCCGGGCTGCACCCCCACGGCATCCACGGCCCGATCGCCGCAGCGGTTGCCACCGCTCTGCTGGATGACCTTCCCCCTGCAACCATCGCCACCGCCATCGAGCTGGCCGGCTCGGTGCCGATGGCCGCGACCCTCGCCGTCCCGATGCGCGGCGGTACCGTCCGGAACCTGTGGACCGGCCTGGGCGCCTACTACGGCGCCTCCGCCGCCCGCCGCGCGGCCGACGGCGCCACCGGGTCGGGGGCCCTGCTCCGCGAACTGCTCGACGGCCTGGTCTGCACGGATCTGTCCGCCGCGGAGCTGACCACGGGTCTGGGCACCCGCTGGCGGCTGACCGACAGCTATCTCAAGCCGTACGCCTGCGCACGCTGGGTGCACCCCGCGCTGGACGCGTTCCGCGCCGCCGTCACGGGTGTGGCCGACCCGGTGCGCGAGCGCGGGGGCCTGGCCGCGATCGAGGTCGACACCTTCGCCTTCGCCGCATCGCTGTCCACAGTCGACGTCTCCTCGGATCTGCAGGCGCGGTTCTCGGTGCCGGTCAGCCTGGCCACCCTGGCCCTCGACGGCGAACTGGCCGCAGCGGGTTTCCTGCCCGACCGCCTGGCCCGCCCCGAGGTTGGCGCGCTGGCCGCTCTGGTCCGGCTGCGCGAGGAGCCGGTGTTCACCGCCGCCCTCCCGCACGAGCGGCCGACGATGGTCACCGTCCACTGGCGGGACGGCTCCACGGCGTCGGCCACCGTGCGCAACGCCCGCGGCAACCCGGACGACCCGCTGACCACCGACGAGGTGGCCGCCAAGTTCCGTCGCAACGTCGAGGACGTACTCAACGCGACGACCGCCGACGCGGTGGTGGCCGGGCTCCTCGACGGTGCTGGCGGCAACACCATGGCGCGCGCGGCTGCCGAGGTGATCGGCCGGTTCTGCCCCTAGGTGTTCTGCCCAGAGAGGTTGGGGACGCCGATCCCTTGATCGCACAACTCGACCGAGGTTGCCGAGCGGCCGACTTCACACCCTCGTACCCCAGCAAGTGGATTCGATTCTGCCTGAGGCCCATCATCAACAGGCCCAACTGGTCCGGCAACGACTCGACCAAGCAACCCGCGACCTTCGCGCCCTCGTCCGGACGGACGTGCTCGAACAGCACGGCGAGGCCCGCGGCAGGTTCTACCTCGCCTCACCGACGCTCCGCGACCTCGCTGCCCCCGCGCTGCACCCGAAGGAAATCATCGACCCATACCGGCGGTGCGGCGCAGGACCGAACCGCAAGTCCTGCCTGTCGGCGGGCCGCCAGTCGACGCCACCAGGCACCACCGGCGGCAGATTCGCGCACCTGCTCTTGGTTTCGACGCCGTCGGTCTCAGCGCTGGGACCTGCGCCGAGGATCCTCGCTTTGGCCCAGGCTGCTTGGCGCGGCGGGCGCTCAGGAGTGTGGAGTCCGTACCTGCTCGAAGTGGAACTCACGGATGAAGCAATCTCGTGGTTGACCAACCGCGAAGACCACGCAGTCGATGACCGACTGCGCAGTGAGGTCGCTATCCGCCTGCCGCGGCCCGTTCTGAACGAAGTCCGGTGGGAAAAGGGAAATCAGCCGGATTCCTTCTGGCCGCAGCCGGTGCGACAGGATCTCAGCGAGCCCGGCGTGGGCATGCTTGGCCGCGTAGAACGCGGGATGCGCGCCCGAACGGCGGTGCCCCACCTCGCCGCATGTCGAGATCATGTTGACAACGTCGGGCCGCGACGATGCACGCAGCAGCGGCAACAGATGCTTGGTCAGCAGCACGGTGCCGGTCCCGCCCGCAGCCATCACGCTCTCGATCGTGTCGTCCGAGACGTCTGCCAGATCGTCACCGTCGATGTATGAGGCACCATTGTTGATCAGCACATCGAGGTAGCTCGTCCGGTCGGCGTCGGCCACGGCCGCAGCGAACCCACGCACCGAATCCGGTACGGCGAGGTCGCAGTGAAACGCATCAGCCCTACCTGCCCCCTGCCGGTTGATCGCATCCGCAACCCGCCGGGCCGCTACCACGTCGCGGGCCGAGAGGAAGATCTGTGCGCCGCGTTCGGCGAACGCCTCTGCCAGAAGTCGACCCGTGCCACGTGCCGCGCCGGTGATGGCGACGCGCAAACCATCAAGATCCATGGCCGACAGTGAAGCACCTGAACTCTGGTTGAGGTCAACAGGAGCCTGCAAGATCGGACATCCGCTCCTCGGATCCAGATCCGGATGCCGGCAGAAGCCCACTGCGGCTAGGGTCCGTGACGCGCCCCGACTGCGGCTGGCCCGCCGGGTCGAACTCGCGTCGAAGGAATACGCGCTCCTGCCAGTCAACCCACTGGGTACGGGCCCGCCGCCACACAACCCCGAAGCTGAGAAAGAGTTGCTCGGGCACTAAGAGCCGCTATCGCGCCACCAGCAGGAACAGTGCTGGCCGCCTGCTCACAGGGCGTCTCGGGCTGCCACTGTTGCTCCGCTGGTTGACGACGTTTCACGGTGTGTTGTGCCCCCTGCGTGCCCCGCGTGCTACCACTTCCGACGCCATTCGAGGCGACCCCGATGCGCCACCGCCGGGCCGTCCCCGCGCTGGACGTACAGCACCTCGTTCTCGATCCACCAAACGTCGCCAGCGCAAAGGAAAGTCGGAGCTTCCAGAGACAGGGCAAGCAGACAGCCGTCCGAACTGCCGGGCAGCCCCTCCAGGTCGTCCACCAGTTCCACCCGGGCTGCGGTGACGGGCTCGGTCATCACGCCATCATCTTGCCGGGGCCCGTCACAGACTCCGGCGTACAGGTCGACTCGTCTGTCGCGCTGCTGGTCACAGTAGGCATTCACCCTGCCCACCCCTACCGGCCGCCGGGGATGCTCCATCGGCTACCAAACTGATCCGTGTCGGCGGGCCTCGAGTAGCTGATCAAGGATGGTCGCGGTGGTGATCAGTGAGAGGTGGGTTGATGTTCCGGACCAGCCTGGCTCAAGGCTCGCGCTGCCTCCTTGCTGCTTCGCTACCTGGGTTACGGTCGGCACCCACGGTCGGCGCGTCGCCGCACACTGCCTTGCAAAGGCGGCTCCACACAGTTGATGCTTGCTGATCAATGCAGACGACTGCTGTTGTCGTCCGGGACTTTGCTGTCCCGTACCAACGGTTGACGGCTGTTGTCGCGCGTCTCGCTGACTTCCTGCTGACTGACGACCGTCAGTCCCGCCGGTCCTCACCTCGGGCCGGCGAGCGGTGCTCGGCTCAGCCCGACGGGCACCCTCGTCCAGCCCCGCTCGCCTCGCCCAGTACGATCGCGAGCTTGTTCTCACTGCGGGGAGCCCATGAGATCCGCGTGCGGCCACCCCGGCAGTTCCCATGCTGAGAGTAGGTTTCGTCAATGGCATGCCGTATCGGTGAGCTCGTGCTCAAGTGCCGCGACCCCGAGGCGCTGGCGCGGTTCTGGTGCGAGGTCCTGGATTTCGTAGAGCTCGATCGCGAAGCGGAGGTCTACATCGAGATAGGCCCGCGCGAAGGGTTCGGCGGCCCGCAGCCGACGATCTTCCTCATCCGCAACGACGAGCCGAAGAACGGGCATGCCCGGCTGCACATCGACGTCAACCCCACCGACCGCGATCAGGACGCCGAGCTCGAGCGCCTCCTGGCCGCCGGGGCCAAACTCGTCGACATCGGTCAGCCTGCGGATGCGTCCTGGTACGTCCTCGCCGATCCAGAAGGCAACGAGTTCTGCCTGCTCAAGCGCCGCCTCGACCCACTCTGACGGCCCCGCCCAAGCGATCGACGCAGCCGCCACCCCGCAGCCGCTGACAAGATCTGGCGACCCCCATCAATAGCTGGGGGCCGGGTGGACACTCGACCCGCCCCGTGTCGCATGCGTGTTGGCGAGGCATTGACCCAGCCAGCGGAACCTTGCCACCCCGTCGCCGTCGACCCGCCCTTGTGGGAGCGGGCCGCCGTCGGGGCTGCCACGTCAAGACCGTCTTGACACACTGAAGTGGAGCCCGGGCCATCCTGGAGCGACGACCACGGAGCCCGACCATGAAGCTGCCGCCCGGAGCCACCGGGTTCACCCCGCAGTCCGGCGCTCAAGCGGACCTCAGGGCCTTCACCGCCGTCTGTCACCACGCCGCCCACGCCATCGACGCCACCGTCACCGGCGTCACTCCCGCCGGCGTCACGCCGAACTTCCACACGGTTGATATCGCCGACGCCCAGCACCACATCTCGGTGCTGCGGCACACCACCCTGCCGTTCATCGCCTTCGCCCGCCCCCACGCCAACGGCGACGTCATGCTGACCTTCGTCGACCACCCCGGCCTCGCCGTTGCCCTCACCAACCTGACCGACGCCCAGGCCCTCACCGCCGAGCAGCTACAGACCTCCCTGTCACAGGTCGACCTAAGCGCCTTCAGCCAGCACGAACACAACCAGATCACCTACTGGAGACCGACCACAATCGGCGAGCTGCTGTTCAACTTCTGGGACTGAACACCAGTAGCCTGAGACAACGAACGGCAAGATCGTCTAGCCGGACGTGTCACGGATCAAGTGACAGCGATCCGTGACGCATCTGGAGCCCGACAGACGCTCGCTCTGTCCGGACTCGGGACCTGCGTGACACATCGGTATCAGGACCTGCGTGAGATCTGCAGGGGGCTGGCGAGCAAGAGCGGCCTGAACGCCACTGCAAACACGGGTGCCCGGAAGGCAGGCGCGCAGACACAATCACTCGGTGTTGTACTTCCCTGCCGTACGGCGAGCAGGCCGAGGCGGAGCTTCGACCCTCCTCGGGGGGGATGCGGTCTCAAGTTGTCGACTGCTGTCAGTTGGTGGCGGCCCACGTCGGCGAGCAGGTGCCGGGCGTCGTCGGTTCCGGTTCGGAGTCGACCCGCGTCGACGCTCGAGCTGCCTTCTCGCTGCCTCGTCGCCCGACGCCTCGCTTACAAGCTCTGCACCTCGCATCCGTACGTGTCCGGAGGCAACTGCACGTTCAGAGCTTCGTCCCTGCCACCGGCGGCCTCGACCTGTTCCTGGCAGTCATCTGGCCATCCGGATCGGCGCGGCCACCAGCACGGCGCAATCGATGATGGCCAGCAGGACCCGCAGCTTGCGTAGGCCGCGCCACCACGGCACCAGCCAGAGCAACAGCCACACCGCGGCGGAAAGGACCGCGTGCTCACCCAACATGCCGAGGGTGACTTCCTCGCAGCGATTGTCGCCCAAGGCCGACTCGCAGAGCGCCGGTGTCCGGTCGAAGGCGCCCCCGACCAGCACGACCATCCCCACAGCGCCAGCCATCACCGGAGCGACAACGAGCGTGATCAGCGGCGTCAGCAGCCACCCGGCAAGATCACGATGCCGATCCAACCGGCCGGTGTGAGCCAACTCAGGGACACTGGCGTCCGGCATGACGAGCACGATACCTACCGATGCACGCTCATGGTTTACCCGCCGGCTGACGCGCCTGCTAGCTGTGCTCTTCCGCAGCGTCACGGCGGTCGCCGGGAGATGCGATTCGCCTCGCTTACAACTTCTGGGCGCTACGCCCGGGCGGGTCCGCGCATGTCTTTGACTCGGGCGTGCACTGGCTGGCGACGGTGGCGAAGGGCTCTGGCGTGGCGGGCAACGCGCTTCGTTGTCTGGCGGGTCGCCACCGGCGACGAAGTCGGGTTCGTTGTCACCAACTGCGCGAGTACGGTCCGAAGCCGCACACTCGGTGGTCGTGGTCAGAGCCTCCCCGGCGATCCTTTTCCGAGGAGGCTCTGACCACTGCTGGCGGATAGGTTGGCTATCTCAGAGGCGCGGGTCCTGCTGGACCTTCAGGGCGTTGAGGATCGGGTCGCCCTCGCCCTTCTCGCGGCGAAGCTCGATCTTCAGATCGCCACCGGCGTGCTCAACGGTGACCATGTTCATGTCCGCGGTCAGCGCACCCACCTTCGCCTGCACGTCGTGGTCGTAGAGCACGACCTTGCCGTCGGCCAGAACATCGAAGGCACGCTTGCCGGCCTTGATCTTCTCGATCTCCGCGAAGTCGAGGGCGATCCGGTACTTCCCGGCGGGGGCGTTCTTGAACACGTAGCTGAACGTCTCGCCGGTCCGCTGGGTGCGGAACAGCGCGTCGTCCTCGGTGCCGGCGATGTCGGCCTTGGTGGCATGCGCCTTGCCGCCGACGTAGCCCCACGGTCGCGAACCGAGTTGTTGGTCGGGCGACCAGATGAAACCGTCGGCACCGACGTACCCGGATCCGCCCACGTCGACGCCCTTCCAGTAGGCCGAGGTTGCCAGGCGGACCGGCTTGAGCTGGGCCTCGCTCTTGGCGGCGTTCGACGCCACGAGTACGTCCGCGACGAGCACGCCGGGCTCGACGTCGGCGTTGTCGGCCGTCGCCGTGACCGTGGTGGCCTCGCCGGCCGCGAGCGTGACCGTGCCGGTTGCGGCCGCGCCCGTGAGGGTCAGCCACGGAAGGTCGGCGGCCTCGTGCCCGCCGTCGCTGGTGCGTTTCTGCTCGCTGAGCCGCACCTCGAGCGGGGCGGAGCCGGTGTTGGTGACGGTCACGTCGGCCGTCGCCTTCTGGTCCTTGTCGAGGAGCCAGTCGAAGGCACCTCCGGTGACGGTGGCGACGCCCGTGGTCAGCGCCGTGTCGACCACCTCGGCCTGATCCTTCTTGGCGATGGTCACGGGGTGACTGGCGGTGACGTAGTTCGGCGCCGACACCTCCACGGTGTTCTCGCCGACCAGCGCCTGGGCCTTCCACCGGCCCTTGGCGTCGGCGGTGATGACCCGCTCACCGTTCGGCCCCTTGAGCGTGACGATCGCGCCCTCGATCGGCTTGCCGTCGTTCTTGTCGGTGACCGTGCCCTCGATCGTGCCCGCGGCCGGGAGGGTGTACTCCAGCCCCAGGCCGGCCTTCAGGACGGGTTGGTTGAAGGAGTGCTGGCTCGCGGGGTTGCGCGTCAGGCTCTCCACGCCGACCGTCGCCGACGACCCTCGGGTGAGGGGGTTGTCGCCGCCGACGCCGTCGCCGTACCCGATCTGGATCCGTCCGTCGGCGATCAGGGTGACCGAGAAGCTCACGCGAGCCGTCTGGTCGCTGTAGAAGGTGGCGTTGCGCCACTCGATGACCTCAGCGGCCAGGCCGTCCACCTCGGTGGTGCCGAAGTAGATGCCCGCCTGGTCGTCGACGACCAGGTCGTCCCAGAGCGGATAGATCGCGTCGAACGCGTACGGCGACGGCAGCTCCGTGTTGCCCCCCACGGCACTGGCCTGATCGAAGATCAGCTGGCCGTTCGTCGTCACGCACACGCCGTCCCAGGCCGTGTCGTAGAACGGGAACAGGAAGCTGGTGTCGAACCACAGCACGCCGCAGACGTCATCGCCGTGCCACCCGGACTCCTGCGCGCCCTGGCGGTAGAGCCCGTCGGTCACCTTCATCGTGTACGAACGACCGGCGGGGGCCACCGGCACGGGGCCCGGCTCCGGTTGCTCGGGCTGGGGCTCCGGCTCCGCCGTTTCTGCGCGCGGGTCGAGCGTCACCCGCAGCGCGGCGATGGTCGGGGCCTTCAGGCCCTTCGAGCCGCGCAGCTCCACTGTCAGCGGACCGCCCTCGTGCTTCACGACGGCGGTGCGCCAGTCGGCGGCGTTCGGCCCCACGGCCGCGGCCGCGTCGTACGCGTAGTCGGTCAGCGTGCCGTCCACGAGGACGTCGAACACCCGCTTGCCCTTGGCCACCTTCTCGATCTCGGCGAACCCGAGATCGATCGCGTAGGTGCCCTTGGGTGCGTCAGGGAAGCGGTAGAACAGCTGCTTGTCCGCCGTGGTGCGCTGCGACTGGAACAGGGCGTCGTCCGTCGTCCGTTCGATCCCGGACTCCGTGGAGGCGACCTTCGTCTTCCCCTCGTAGCCCCACTTTCCGTTGCCGGAGGCCTGGTCGGCGGACCAGGTGAAGCCGGAGCCGTCGGTGACCTTTGAGCCGCCGGCGTTGACGCCGACCTGGTACTTCGTGGTCGTGAGCGTCACCGGGACGTAGGTCTTGGACTGGCGTCCGGTGTCGGACCGCACCACGATGTTCGCGCCGAGGACTCCGGGCTTGGCGTCCTTCGAGGAGAGCGAGACCTTGACGGTCGTCGACTGACCCGGGGCGAGGGTGCCGCCGGTCGAGGAGAGCGACAGCCACGGCAGGTCGGTGAGCAGGTCGTCCTCGACGTCGACCAGCACGATGTCGTCGGCGACCTGGTCGGCCGCCCACAGCGCGCCGGTCGAGTCGGTTTCGAGGCCGCCGCCCTGGGTCGCCTTCTGGCCCGGGAACCACCACGCGTTGACCAGCGAGCAGTCGACGGGGTCGATCTGCAGCAGGCGGGTGGGCCGGTTCGAGGTGAGGTCGGTGTACCAGATGGTGTTGGACGCCTGGTTGTAGGCCAGGCCCATCACCTCGGGCAGCGGTGGCGCGCAGAACGACAGCAGTGCGCCCGCGTTGTCGTGCGAGGTCCCGGCGACGGTGCCGATCATGCCGTTCGCCCGGCCGCCGACGTAGAACACGTCCTCGGTCGGGTTGTAGGCCAGTCCGGTCAGCTGCAGCGTGGACCAGTCACCCTTGATCTGCCGGGTCTCCTTCCCGGTCTTGCGGTCGAAGCAGTGGATGTAGCTGGCCGGGCTGTCCTCCATCTGGCACATGTCCCCGGTCTTGGTGTCGAGCGCCATGTCGAACGCCCGGTACGCGGGGTTCCACGCCGCGTCGAAGACCTTCCCGGTCGGCTTGCCCGTCACCGTGTAGGCGGTGTTGGTCCGCGCGATGTAGTCGTGGACCCAGACGTCGCCGTCGTACCCGATGCCGGTGGGCTCCTTCTCCGCGATCGTGCCCGGGATGGGGATCCGGGTGATGACGTCCCCGCCGGAGGTCGGGCCGACCTTGGCGGCCGCCTGTACTTCCGCCTTGGTCGCGGTCGCGGCCTTGCCGTCGGCGTTCGACGGCTTCATGCCGCTGGCACCGGCCTTCCATGCGGCGAGGTCGATCGTGCTGGCCGCGCCCTTTCCGGTGCGCGTTGTGGCGCCGGCGGCGTCGAGCTCGGGGTGGCGCGCGGCCTCGCCCAGGTTGTACGTCAGCGGCGCCGAACCGGTGTTGGTCAGCGTGAGCGTGCCGACGCCCTTCTGGTCGGTGCCCAGCACTGCGTCGAGGCCGTCGGCCTTCAGGCCGGCGATACCCGTGGTCAGCCGTGCGTCGATCTTGGCGTTCGCGTAGAGCTTGTCGAGGGAGAAGGGGTGCGCCGCGGTCGTGTAGTTCGGCGCCTCGACGGTCATGGTGTAGTCGGCGACCGGGAGCTGGCGATGCACGATGCCCGTCCCGTTGGTCGTGACGCTCTCGACGAGGCCGTCCTTGTCGGTGAACGACACCTTGGCCCCGGACACCGGCAGCCCGTCGTTCTTGTCGACGACGGTCGCGTCGAGGTAACCCCAGTCGGGAAGGTCGTAGGTGACGATCATCCCGTCATGCAGCACCGGGGCGCCGTCGGAGAACCGGATGCCGTCGATGCCGGCCCAGCCCTGGATGCCGGTGATGGTCTTGGCGCCGGCGGTCACCGGGTCGTCGGTGCCGATGCCGTCGCCGTACCCGAAGATGATCTTGCCCGAGCGGGTGAGCGCGGCCGAGAAGTTGACCGGCTCCGTGTACTCCGACCGGATCGGGTAGGCCCAGATCTTGGCGTTGCGGAACTCGACGACGAACGCGTCCTCGCCGTCGACCTTGGTGGCCGCGGTGAAGACGCCGCCGCCGGGGGCGAACTCGACGGGGGTCTGGACGTAGAACGGGAAGACGCCCGCACCGCCGCTGCCCGGTCCGGTGCCCTCGTCCGGGGTGATCACGCCACGAAGGCTGATGCCGAGGGTGTCGTGGCTGCCGTTGTAGAGCGCGATCGGGAACGGCAGCTTCACCGTTGCCCACACGCCGCTGGGGAACGCGACCGGGTCGGTGCCGCGCAGGTACTCGCCGTCGGAGACGGCGCAGCTGTAGCCGCCCTTGTCGACGACGAGCCCGACCGGGATCTCGCGCGACTCGTTCTGCGCGCCGACGGTCAGCGGGACCGTCGTGGGCGAGAAGCAGGCGTTGGGCTTGATGTTCAGCGTGTACCCGCCCTCGGGGACAGCGCTGATCGTGAACGCGCCGTTGGCATCCGTGCGTACCGGCTTCAGCGGCGTGTCCTTGACGGATACGTCGGCGTTCGGGACGGGCCGCTTCTTGTCGTCGACGACCCGGCCGCTGATGTCGTGCTTCGCGGCGGCCGTGAGCGGCAGCTTGACGGAGGTGTCCTGGCCGAGGGAGATCGTGACGTTGGCGGTCGCGGTCAGGTAGCCGAAGACCTTGGTGCTGAGCTGGTAGTCGCCGACCGGGAGGTTCGTGGTGAACCGGCCGTCCTTGTCGGTTCCGATCGACCGGCTGAACGGCCCGCTGATCGTCACCTCGGCGGCGGGGACCGCAGCGCCGTCGGCCGTGACGACACCGGTGAGGGTGCCGCCCTGCCGGGGCGCGAGCTCGAGCAGGCGGACGAGGTCGAGCCGGCCCTCGCCGTACTTGTTGTTGATCTCGGCGGTGCCGCCGCACTCGGTGTCGTCGACGTCGACGGCCGACTCGCCGAGCAGGCGTCGAGTCTGGTCGACCTGCCCGATGAGGGTCGGGTCGTAGCTCCACAGCGCCGCGACGGCGCCCGCGACGTGGGGTGCCGCCATCGAGGTGCCGGACATCTCGGTGTAGCTGTTGTTCGGGTAGGACGACAGGACGCCGACTCCCGGAGCGGAGATCTCGGGCTTGATCCGGCCGCCCTCACCCTCGCCCTTGCGGGAGAACGACGCGAGCGTGCCGTCCGACGCGTAGGCGCCCACGGAGTAGGCGCTCTCGGCGGAGCCCGGCGAGGAGACGGTGTCGCAGGCCGCGTACGGGCTGGTGTTGCCCGAGGACCAGACGCTGAAGATGCCCGCGGCGCTCCAGGCCTCGTCGATGGCCTGGAAGAAGTCGTCGAAGGCGTGCTCGACGGTCTGGCCCCACGAGTTGTTGATGACGTGCGGGCGCTTGGAGGGATCCGGGTTGTTGCCCTGCACGTCGGTCGGGGCGAGTAGCCACCAGCCCGACCGGAGCAGTGATTCGACGCCGGTGCTGTCGCAGCAGCCGTTCGTCGCGATCCACTGCGCGTCCGGGGCGACGCCGACGTGGTTGGTGCCGTCGTCGCCGACCATGGTGCCCATGGTGTGCGTGCCGTGTCCGTTGTCGTCGCACGGTGCTCCCGTGCACGTGCCCCGGGTGGCCATCCAGTTGTAGTTGTGGTCGACGGTGCCGTCGGGCTTCGTGCCGCGGTACTGGTGCATCAGAGCGGGGTGGTCGAACTGGACGCCCGAGTCGAGGTTGGACACGGTGATGCCCGCGCCGGTGGCGCCCATGGCCCACGCCTCGGGGGCGTGGATGGCGTCCAGACCCCACGTGGTGGCGCCCTCCTCGGCGGCGGCCTTGGGGGCGGCGGGGCGGGCAGCCTGGTCGGCGGGGACCTTCTCGTCGACGGGATCGACCAGCGCGACCTGCGGTGTCGCGTGGATCTCGGCGACCTGCACCTTCGAGGCCACGGTGAGGGCGAGCTTCTCGGTGCCCCCCTTGACGAGCACAGTGTTGGCGATCGGGTAGGAGGTGTACTTGACGCCTGCCCGGTCCAGTTCGGTGGAGACCGATGCCAGGGAGTTCTTCGCCGCTGCGATCAGCGCGTCGTGGACGAACTGACCACGAGCGGTCCAGTCGGTGATCTTCTTCGCCGGGCCGAGGTCGGCCTTGGTGTCGAACGTGATCCAGAAGTCGGAAGCCGGCTCCGTGCGGAAGCGGTCCTTCAGGTTCGACGCGATCTTCTTGTCGGCAGCGCCGGGATCCGGCTCAGCGGCGGACGCCGGCGGTGGCTGGATCATGCTCAGGCCGACCGCTACGGCCAGCGAAGCCGCGAGGGCTTTGAGTCTCATAAGGGTCCTTTGACCTACAGGGGTTGATAGGGGTCGTGGTTCTTGTGGCCGTCGGCACCGTCGGCGCCGTCGGCGTCGCGCGCGCTGCCGGGTGGCTCGCGGGGCAGCTCGGGTGGTGGCGGGTGCTCGATGGCGGCGTCGTCACGCGCGACAGGTCGCTCAGGCATGCATCGCCCTAGGGCTATGGATCATGCAGTCATGCTCGGGGGGACGAGTGTCCGTCGCTATCCAGCGGATACGTCAATATTCACGACGGGTCGTCGAGGGAGTCCTCTTCTGCGAACACTCCGGCCTCTACCGCCTTGACCGCGAGCGCGGTCCGGGAGGTCACCTTCAACTTGCGCATCGCCGCACGCAGCTGCTGATCCACCGTGGCCGGCGACTTGGCCAGGATCCGGCTGATCTCCCGGTTCGTCTTGCCGGCGACAACCAGCTGGACCACGTCGAGCTCTCGCGGTGAGAGCTGGTCGCCGTACCCTCGTCGGCCGCCGCGCCACAGTCGCGGAACCTCGGCGCCGTGTTCGCGAAGCCGCTGTGCGACACGGTCCGCGTCGCCGCGGGCTCCGAGCCTGAACAACTGCTCGTACTGTGCGGCCAGCAGCTCTCGGCCTTGTTCGATCTGGCCTTGCGCGATGAGCGCCTCGGCTTGACGCTCGCGGGCGAGCATGGCGTCGTAGGGGCGCGGCAACGCGCTCCAGGCGCCCGCCGCCCGACCGTATGCCGTCGCCGCGCGGGCGTGGTCTCCGGCCGCGGCCGCCAGCAGGGCACGGCACACGGTGAGGGCGGCGCGCGGCGCAGGCGCCGTACGGCCACGCAGCCCTCTGGCGAACTGGTCGCCCAGGCGTGTCGCGGTCTTGAGGTCGCCCGCGGCGAGGTGCGCCTCGATCCGGGCGGGGACGAGGTCCGTCGCCCAGACCCAGATGCCTTTTCTCCGGACGGTGTCCATCGGCTCGTTCGTGATCTGCAGCGCCCGGCTGCTGTTTCCGTCCGTCAGCCACAGTCTGGCCAGCGCGGCGGCGGCCTCCATCGTGTCGTCGGCCGCGCCGAGACGGGCAGACTCCTCAAGGACCAGCCGGAACTGCTCCTCCGCGGCGCGCCGCCGTCCGGCCGCGGCTGCCAGCCGGGCCGCGAGGCGAATGCTGCCGAGGTAGTGCGCCGGCCGGTCCCGGTCGGCATCGGCCAGTGCCGCGCTTCGCTCCGCGAGACCCTCCCACCGGCCGGTGAGCCACGCCAGGTTGGCCTGCTCGAGTCGGACGTTGTGGTACAACCGGGACGCCTGCTCGGCCTCGGCAAGGCGCATGGCCACGGCGAGGTGTTTGTCCGCGTCGGCGTACCGACCCCAGATCAGTGCGCCGGTCCCGACATTTGCGTGGATGCGGGCCACGTCGAGACGCTCCGCCGAGGTCGCGCCGTCGATGGGCAGGCCGGCGACGACGTCCCAGGCCTCCTCTTCGCCGAGCATCAGCAACGCCGCGGCTCGGTTGCCGGCCAGGTTCAGCCGCTCCGCCGGAGAATCGAACTCGGCGGTGAGCTCCGCGGCGCGGTCCAGCCAACGCCGATGGGTCGACGCCGGCCACGGCCCCGCATAGGCCCATCCCAGATAGGTCATTGCCCGGGCCGCCTCGACCGGGTCATGGTCGAGGTTGGCCACCGCCTGCTCGAGCTCGGCGAGTGCGGCCTGCGCCTCACCCCCGGTGATCAGGAGCCGACCCAGGGGGTTGCGGATCTCGGCCTGCTGGCGGGCGGAGAGACCGGGGGTCTCCAGCACCGAGCGCAAGGTACGGATCACGCGGTGGTGGACCTCGTCGACCGGTTCACGGCGGCCCAGTGCGGCAACTCCGGCGATGCGCGCGACCCGTGCCCGATCCGTCGGCGCCAACACAGCCTCCGACAACAGATCGACCAGCAGGTCGACCGCCTTGGTGTGATCACCCGAGGCCATGGCCAACTCGGCACCCTGCTCGGCGTACCGCGCCCAGGACTGCGTCTCGCCCGCCTCACGGAAATGGTGGGCAAGGCGTGCGACAGGCGGCGGATGGACGTCCTCCAAGGCCCGGCCGGCCAGCAGGTGGAAGTGTCTGCGGTCGGTCAACGGGATCGCTTCGTAGACAGCCGTGGCGGCCAGCACATGCCGGAACCGCCACTGGCCGCGGTCGTCTGCGTCCAGGACGCCGGCGTTGGCCGCCTCCGCGATGGCGCCTCGACACGCAGCGGGTGACAGACCGGCGGTCACCGCGATCGTGGCCACCGATGACCGCTCAGCCAACGTGGCTGCGGCTCGCAACACCTGCTGCGCCGTCGGCGACAGACGGCCCACCCGCTCCCGGGTGGAGTCGCGCACCGTTGGCGGCACCTGTAGCTCGCGCAGCTTCAGCCGGACCCACTGCCCGTCGCGGAAGACGAGGTCGGCACGGTCGCACATGAGGCGAACCGACTCCTCCAGCGCCAGAGGAATGCCACCGGTGCGCTCGTGCATGAACGTCGTGAACTCCTGCGATATCGGGTTGCCGTCCAGCATCGAGGACACCAGCGCTGCCGTGTCGTCGGGTCGCATCGGCGCCAGGGCGATCCTCAGCTGGGTCACGCCGGCGGGCAACCGGGACGTCAGCCGCAGCAACAGCGATCCGACGTCCACCTCCTCCGGCCGATAGGAGATCACGAGGCTCGGCCCGTCCGACTGCTGTCGGGAGGCGACGAACAGCAGGAACTCCAAGGTCACCTCGTCGGCCCAGTGAGCGTCCTCGAGCACGAGAACGTCGACACGCAGAGCCCGCAGCAGCTCGTCCAGGGCGCGGAACAGGCGATGCCGTGCCGCCTTCGCATCGTCCAAGGGCGGCAGTGCAGGCGGCAGGTCCGAGGACCACTCAGGGAACAGGGGCCGTAACGCACCCGCAAGCTCGGTGAGCCGCAATCGCGACACCGGGCGGTCGATCCCACCGAACGCGTCGACGACCGGCCCCAACGTCAGCGACTCGCGAAGCGGTGGGCACACCGAGACCAAGGCGGTGCGCTGGTCCGGCGCGGCCAGCCACTCTCGCAGCAGCCGGCTCTTCCCGATCCCCGCCTCGCCCTCCACCAGAACGATCGCCGGTGGCCGGGCCAAGGCGACCCGGAGCGCCGCCATCTCCCGATCACGACCCACGAAATGCGGCGTAGAGACCGTCGGTGAGGTCCCGTCGTCCTCGGGCGAGGGGTCGAGCATGCGTGATGATCTCGCTTTTCGATGCTCGGGCGCAACTACCCGCCCTGTGGGATCCTCACTGTCGTCGGGTCTCCGGCGAGTTCGCGATACGGCGGATCGCCGCGATCTGGTGGAGCCATTAGCTCAACCGGATGATCTTGACGACGCCGCCGGTCTTCGCAGCCTGGCCGAGAACTACGTGGGCGTGCCCCTCGACTGATCTCGTGCCGCCGGGTCAACGACGGCCGGACGCAGGTCTGGCGTAGGTCTCTCGATGACCGCAGGGCGAGGACCTCGGACGGGGCCCCGCTCCCCGTACACTCGGCTCATGCCGAACCGCCTGCGGCACCGGATCCGGTAGACCGATGAGGGCGCCTCCCGCCGACACCGTCATCTTCGATCTCGACGGCGTACTGCTGCGTGGGGACGCATTCGGGCTTTTCATGCGACGCGTTGCCTTCGCGGGTGCTCGACTGCCGCTCGCCGTCGTCCTGCTCATTCTCCTCGCACCCATCGTCGCCATTCCCGCTTGTCGTCCGCGAGCGGCGCGGTGGATGAGCCGGATCGGCTTGTTGGGCCGAAGCGCGGAACAGTTGCGGGCGGAACTCGGGCGTTTCGGCGCGGACCTCGGTGAAGAGCCAGAGCGGATCATCGCGCCCGGCCTGCGGGTGGTCCGTGCCCACCTCGCCGTGGGCGACCGGGTCGTCGTGGTCACCGCGTGCGAGCACACCTTGGCGCGCGCGGTGCTCGACGCGATCGGCCTCGCCGAGGTCGAGCTCGTGGCCTCGCACATCCACGGGCCGAAGCTGATTGTGCACAACTACGGGGCGACCAAGATGGTGCAGCTCGCCGCCCAGGGGGTGACGCCACCCTGGCGGGTGGCCTACAGCGACTCGCTGTCGGATCTGCCCATCCTTGGCGCCGCGGAGCAGGCAGTTCTGGTCAACGCGAACGCGCGTCAGGTCGCCAGGGCGCGGCGGCTACTCGGTGCCCGGCTGACCACTGTCACCTGGACGGGTGGCCACCTCTCCCGAGAGGAGAAGGCATCGGGACCGGTCAGTTGACGACGGTGTTCCCCGCCGACGTCGCGATACCCGATGCAGGCGGGCCCGAGGAGCCTCTCCGGGCAGGTCGGCGGCCACACCCAGCATTCAAGCTCCTTCTTGGCGGCCTGCGCGTACATGTGCACGTAGTCCTCGCCGGACAGGGCCTGGAGTCGTCGCGTGATCTCATCGGGCGGGGCGCACGAGGCGACGCCGGACGGGAGGCCCCGAAACGGGGCCGGGCCGGTCGCGTACCGACGGCCACCCTGGGCTTCCCCATCTAGCACATGATCGTTCGACGCACGCGACAACCATCGGCCAGATCGCTCAGCTTGACGGCTCCCCCGTCTGCCGGTAAAGCCGGTGGGTTTGCGGTGTGGCCCACCTCGACGGATGGTGGACAAAGTGAGCCGATTCGACAACATTGACGCCCTCCTCGAGCGCGCCGGCCAGCCGCTCGGCACAACCGGATGGCACCTCGTCGACCAGGCCCGGATCAACGCGTTCGCCGACGCCACCGGCGACCACCAGTGGATACACGTCGATGAGGAGCGGGCGGCGGCGGAGAGTCCGTTCCAGACGACAATTGCCCATGGCATGCTCACGCTCTCCCTCTGCGCCACCTTTCTGTCCGAACTGGTCAAGGTCGACGACGTCCGCCTGGTCATCAACGCGGGGCTGAACAAGGTGCGCCTGCGCGCTCCGGTTCCGGTCGGCTCACGGGTGCGCGGCGTCGCGACCCTCCTGGAGACCCGCCGGATGGCTGCCGGAGCCCGGGTAGTCGTGCAGATGCGAGTGGAGATCGAAGGCGAGCTCAAACCGGCCTCTGTCGCCGATTGGGTCCTGGTGTTCCATGAGTGATCACCGCGCCACTGCGCCCTGCGTCTCACGCGAGGTACGCGGATCGGCCGCCGTACTCGGTGATGGACCGGCCAGACACCGGCAACCTGGACGTACGATCCGGCGCATGGACGTGCCACGGGTTCGCCTACTTGCCTGCCTTGTCCTGCCGCTCCTGGCGGCCTGCGGCGTCGAGCCGTCCGGCCCGGTGGCGGCCGCACCGGTGACGTACAGCTGCTGTGAGGCCCTCGACGTCGACAGGCTGTACCAGCCTGGTCAGACCATGGCTGTGCACTGGACCGTCGAATCCTCGGACGACTCGGGCGCAACCCCGCCCCGCGTCGAGTTGACCGCACGCCTGACCGGTCCATTCGCCACCGCGGGTGACCTCAAGGCCGCGACAGAACGCACCCAACCCGTTCCGGGGCTGGTCACCTTCGCCGCCGCACCGGTGCGACCATCCGGCACTCCCGGTGAGCGACCCGTCAGCACGATAATGATCGGCCTTGAGGCGAAGCCGGGGTATTACAACCTGGTCACCTCCATGGTCGGCGACGGTAACGCCGCGAGCGGCGGGGGAAGCGTCGTCCGGGTAGTGCCCAAGTCCTGAGCGTCGGGGCACGCGTCCCCTTGGGCGTCAGCGCGAATGGCTATACGACCTGCTGGCGTTGACCCTCTGATCCCTTGATGGGCGTGCGTCGCCGAGCGCTGACGGCACTGCATTGGGAAGCGGAGGGGGCACAGTGCTTACAGGATGCTGAGAGCACCGCCTTCGGTCTTCACATCACCGTCGCGGTCGCCTGGCAACGTGCGACGGCAGGAGATTGGACCGCGTACACCGCAGACGTCAGCCGCAGCAGCGGCCCGTCAAGCTGACAAAGATGCTCGATCTACTACGCCGATGCCGCTAATGCTGGTGCATCTCGACAACACTTTGATCGACCGAGATGCGGCCTTCCGGGCCGCCGTCGCCGCGTTTCTGGCCGAACACGGCTTAGCCGACACCGACCTCGCCTGGATCATGCGCCTGGACGCCAGCGGTTACACCGCTCGCGACGCGGTTGCATCAGCTATGGCGGACCGATTTGAAGACCTCGTGCCCCAGACACGATTCGCACCCTGCTCGACAACGGGGCAGCCGACCGCGTGGTGCTGGAGAGCGCGTGCGAGGAAGCGCTGATGTCGGCGCGGGCACATGGATGGACCTGCATGATCGTCACCAATGGCCGCACATCGCAGCAGGAAGCCAAGATCCGCAACACCGGCCTTGACCGGCTGGTACACGGATGGGTCGTCTCCGAGACGATCGGCCACAGGAAGCCCGCCCCGGAGATCTTCCATGCGGCCGCCGAGATCGCCAGGTCCCTTTGCCGGATGCGTGGGCCATCGGCGACTCGCCCCGAGCCGACATCGCGGGAGCAGTAACTTTGGGGCTTCGAAGCATGTGGGTTTCGAACAATCGGACGTGGAGCCAAGCCGCCTACGAACCCACCGACGTCGCCGGCGACGTCGCCTCCGCCATCCATCGGGTCCTCCGACCGGCGCCACCGACCGGAGACGCTGGGATCTGATGTCGCGAAACTGCCGAGGCGATACAACGCACCCGAGCCGGAGGCGGCTGTTCCTTCCCGGCGAGCGGGCGGATCAGCGCACCAGCGCTTATGCGGGCAGGCATTCGGACAGTTCCAGCGGTGATGGCAGCGCCGGCATGACTCACTCCGGACGATCAAAAAGGCGTAGGAACCTCGATGATCATCTGATCCGGTCCTGCCGGCCCTGCCACCACCAGCACTGGCGCGCCTACACCAACCACATCAGGCTGGGCACCGTTACGACTTTGCCGGGGCCCTGCACCGCGCATGCCCTCTCGTGCGCGGTGCAGGACCTCCGGTTCACAGGCGTCACACGATGGAGATCGACCGCACCTGGGTGTTGCCCTTGGTTTCGACGTATACCTTGTGATCGCCGACGGTGTAGGTGCCAGCAGCGTTGTTGTCGATGGTGAACGTGGCCGTCACAGGAGACTCGCTGCCATCGATGTGAGTCTGCTTCACCGTGATGGTCAACTCGTTCTTGTTGCCCTGCAACTTCTTCACCACCGCCGATGGCTTCGCATCGATGACCGCGTTGGCGACTGTCACGTAGACCGCGTTGGGTGAAGAGAACTCCGCGTTCTTCTGCCCATCACCGAAGGTGAAGAAGCCCCGTTGTTCGATGGCCCCGCGCCCGGGGAACGGATCGGGGTTTGAAGCCAGGTACGTCGGGTTCACCGTGTACAGGTCCGTCTTGGAATCCGCGAGGATGCCGTGCACCCCGGTGTACGGGGCATCGGTGATCGCGAGGTTGACCGACAGGTAGATAGCGTTGGGGTTGTTGGCCGAGATGCGCGAGGAGAAGTACTTGTCCGCACTCTGCCCCGCAGGAACGGCCAGCGGCACAACCTCGTCGCCGACGAGAATGTTGAACTGGAAGTCGCCGTAGCCGCCGGCGACGAACTTCGCCCAAGCCGCGTCCGACATGTGGTCGGGGCGCTCCACCTTGAACTCCAGACGCATCGGCGCCACGTACGTGTTGTTCAGGTACTCGGTGTCGGTCAGGGGCAGGTAGACCCCTCCTGGGGCGTGCCCCAGTGCGAAAGCCGACGCCGACGGGGCCGAGTTGCCGCGCCCGTTCCACATCGGGATGTTGAACGAGGTGGCGCCGAGCAGGGCCTGGCTGCCCAACTGGCTCGTGCCGACAGCGGCCGACGCATCCTTGTAGGTTCCGATCGTGACGTCGAGCAGGTCGAGGTCCGCCCGGTCGGCGTTCAGCCCCGGGATGCTTGCCGACATGAACTTGGCACCGGCGGGCCCGGAGTACCGGGCCATCTCCAGCATGCCATCGGCCATCATTTTGGTCATCTGCACTGCCGAGTCGACCTTCATCCGCTCGTTGGCCGTGTGCCACCAGCGCTCGTTGCCCGGGATGACGGCGCCGAAGGCGGTCATCTTGTTGCGGAAGCTGCTGGCCAGGGTGCCACCGGTCGTGCCCTGCGGATAGACCACGTCCCTGAGGGAGTACGGATCCGCAAACTCTTCCGGATTGCGGTTGATCGAGGCTTGGTAGCTCCCGAACTGAAGAGCCGTCAGCGGGTTGTCGTGAGTGACGTACAACCCGGCGCCGACGGGCGAGCCGAGGTTGCCGATGGTGAACCCCTTCGCCTGGAAGGCGTCAGTGACCGCCGCCGTTGCCTGGCCGGAGTCAGCCGCGGTGACGTGCATGCTGCGCACATACATCGGCATGCTGAGGCTGCCGGAGGCGTCCGTGTAAAAGCTCGTCGGGGTCTCTGAATTGATGCCGCCCATGAGGGCGAAGGTCAGGTTCGGAGTGCCGTTGCTCGGGTTGCGCAACAGGCTCGCCGGGATGCCCATGTACTTGCCGATATAGGCTTCGCCTTCGACACCGTCGCGGAAGAACAGGTCGGCGATGCCGTCGGCGGCCTTCTTCAACTGCATGTCGGCGGCCGTGGCTCCCAACGCGCCGAGTCCCTTGGAGAGGAGGAACATTCCCCACACGATGGCGTTCTTGCCGTACTGCGGGGTCGGCATCTCCATCGCCACATCGGTGTTGATCTCCAGCGTGAGCGAGTCACCGGTGATCGTGGCCTGCACCTTCGGCGTGGTGCGGGGAGCAGCCGGAAGCCAACCCTTCGTGGTCGCGGCAGCGGTGATCGCCGACACGAACCGGTCGCGCTCGGCGGAGCCGGCGCCCGCCACGTCGAGGGTGAAGATGGCCCGCGAGGCGATCTGCGTGGTGCTGCCGTACGCGATGTCCTTGAGCGTCGGGTCGCCTTCGCGCCGGGTGACACCGGCTGTGGCATCCGTCAGCCGGAAGGCCTTGGTGCTGTCTGCGGACAAGCTCATCGACACCGACGGGGTCACCGATCCGGAGTTGCCGACAATGACCGGGAACCGCGAGTCGGAGGTGTAGCCCGCGATCGGGATCTCCTCGCGGTTGAGGTTCTTGTAGGCCCAGTTGTCGTAGAAGCTCGGGTTCGAGTTGTACGGGATGGACTGGAAGGTGGCGGTGTTCGTCGTCGAGGGGGTGCCGGGACCGCCGTCTTCGTAGATCCCCATGACGATGCGGATGCGTCGGTCGAGGGGCAACCCCGCCTCGAGCAGCGCCTTGGCCGCGAGCAGCGTCGCCAGCGTCGGGCCGCTGTCGTCCTGCAGGCCCGCCCCGTAGACCCAGCCGTCCTGGACATAGGGCGAGTGGTACGCACCAGGAGTGCCGAGGTTGCCATCGGCGTCCCGCCAGCGCGCCAGCTGGGCTGGCGAAACCGAAGCCGTCGGCGAGTCGAGGTGGCTCAACGCCATGACCATCTCCGGGGCGTCCGGGTCACCGATCTCGGCGTAGACGTACTTGTCGGGCTGGCGTTGCACGACCACCGGGAAACCCAGGTCGGTGGCCAGCTTGACCACCCAGGCGAGCTTGGCGACCTTGCGGTCGTACTCGTTCTGGTTGGCTTCGGTGTTGCTGACCGGGAAGGGGTACGCCGTCGCGGCCGTGCCGCCTCGCGAGATGGAGTCGTAACTCGACCCGTCCAGCATCGCCCCGATCAGACTGAGCGGGTCGTAGGTGCCGTCCCCCGCCCGCGCGCTGTTGACGCGCCCAGCCAACGCCTCGACTTCCGCGTGGATCGCGTCGCGCTCGGCGTCGGTCACCGACAGGTCGTAGGTGGCGCTCGGCTGGAAGCGCTCCTCGCCGACGCTGTTCGCGGACGCGTCCGCCGCTGCACCCATGGACAGGAGCAATGACATGCCAAGCGTCATCGCAAGAGGTTTCTTCCGCAGCACCGTGATCTCCCCCGAATGGTCAGACCTACAAAACATCGGATGAATTTCGTTGTACGCGAGACACTTTCAGGCGTTTCGCAGCCTGTCAACGAACCTTTCCGGGTAACGGCTCGTAGCGCTGCGTGACCAGGTGGTGCGGCGCAACTGTGTCCAAAGTGGAGGGCGATGAGCACGACGGACACGAACATCGATGCTTTTCGAGGGGGTTACCTGCGTGGCCCCCTCGATGTTTTCGGGGCTCACCTCATTCATCCATGAGCCTCAAGATCGAGGAGAGTCTGTTTCTTTTATGGCCCTACGAGTCGGGGGCCTCTCGACGCCTGCGCAAAGCAGGCAGCCACCGCGCGCCCCATTGCGCGGCCCGGTAGTCCACGTTGCGGGCCGACCGTCGCCAGACACATCCGCAGCCACCGATCGGCGTACCGCTGACCTCCGATATGGAGGTGCGAGCCAGCCGGGACCGTCCCCACCGGGCGCGGGTCGGGGCGGTCGTGGCCATCGCGCTCGTCGCCGGGCTCCTCGCCTCGGTGCTACCGGCGCGGGCCGCGGCCCGCACCTCACCCGTGGCGGCGCTCGGGGTCGAATGACGACCACCCGCCGCCGTGCGCCATCCTCAGGTCACCAGGCCGCTGCGGTAGGCGTGGACGACTGCCTGCACGCGGTCGCGCAGGCCGAGCTTGGCCAGGATGCGTGACACGTACGTCTTGACGGTCTCCTGGCTGATCACCAGCGTCGCGGCGATCTCGCCGTTCGACAGGCCGTTGGCGATGAGGCGCAGCACCTCGAGCTCGCGCGGCGTCAGCGCGGACTCGGGGTCCGCGCTCTCTGGGGGCCGGATCCGGGCCGCGTACCGGCCGACGAGCTGCCTGGTCACCTCGGGTGCCAGCAGTGCGGACCCGGTCGCGACGGTGCGGATGCCGTTCAGCAGCTGCGCGGTCGGGGCGTCCTTGAGCAGGAATCCGCTGGCTCCGGCGCGCAGCGCCTCGTAGACGTACTCGTCGAGGTTGAACGTCGTCACCACGAGCACCTTGACGGGGCGCGCCACCCCGGCGCCGGCGATCAGGCGGGTCGCCTGGATGCCGTCGAGCACCGGCATCCGGACGTCCATCACCACGACGTCCGGGTTCAGTTGGACCGCAAGGTCGACGGCGGCCTGCCCGTCCGCGCACTCGCCGACCACCTCGAGGTCGGGCTGGGCGTCGATGATTGTCGCGAAACCGGTGCGGATCAGCGCCTGGTCGTCGCACACCAGGACCCGGACCGGCGCACTCACGCCCGGTTCCCGGTAGGGATGCGCGCACGGACGACGAACCCGCCGTCCGCCCGCCGGTCCGCGCTGAACTCGCCCCCGAGGGCGTCCACCCGTTCACGGAGCCCGACGAGCCCCCGGCCGCTCCCGCCGGCAGGGCGCTGTCGGGCGCCGGCGGGTTCATGGCTCGCGCCCGCCGTACTGACCTCCACGGTGATCTCCCTGTCGTCGTAGCGCACGCGCGCCGCAGTCGGCCTGCCGTGTGCGTGCTTGAGGGCGTTCGTCAGAGCCTCCTGCACCACCCGGTGGGCGACCAGCTCGGCGCTCCCGGCCGATTCCGACGGCGTGCCCTCCTCGGTGAGCTCCACCGGCTGCCCGGCCCGGCGGGTCTGCTCGACGAGCGTGCGCAGTTCCCGGAGCGACGGTGTCCGGGCAGTGGTGTCGTGGCCCGGGTCGAGCAGGTCCAGGAGATGACGTAGGTCGCCGATCGCCCGGCGGCCCGTGTCGGTGACCGCGTTCAGGGTCTCGTCGAGACGGTCGGGCGCGCCCGTCAGGTACCTGGCAGCCTCTGTCTGCACGACCATCGCCGTCACATGGTGGGTCACGACGTCGTGCAGCTCGCGGGCGATCCGCGTGCGTTCCGCGGTGCGGGTCTCCTCGGCGACCCGGAGGCGCCGTTCGGCCTCGGCCGCCCGGATGGCTCGCAGCCAGGAGCCCACGGCCCACACGAGGACCAGCGCCACGTAGAACGTCAGGTACCCGTCCGCCCGCTCGGCCCCGCCGACCAGGTCGAGCGCGACCGCCAGCATCACGTAGGCACCCGAGAGGAGGATCGCGACCATGCGGCGACGGCGTTCCAGGTAGACACCCGCGCTCAGCAGCGCGATAGCGAGCCCGGCGCCCGCCAACGTGTGGTAACCCCGGAGCTGATCGAGGGTGAAGCCGAGGAACACCAGGACAAGGCAGGCGGCCGGCCACCGCCGACGAACGGCGAGCGGGAAGCACTGGAGGACGATCGCGACAACGGCCAGCGCGTCGAAGGGACGGGTCGGCAGCGCGCCGATCTCTGTCCCAAGCCCGTGGAACGCCGGCACGAACGATGCGATCGCCGGCACCAACGCGAGCGGCAGGTCCCGGACCGTGACGTCGAGCTGACGCCACCGGTCCAGGACCCGCCGGAGATCGGTCACCGAGTGAGCCTAGCGGCCACGTCCGCCTGGGCCGAGCGACGGACGGGGACCACGTGACCACGCCGGTAGGCCAGCCACATGAACGCGCCGGTGGCCAGCACGCCGAGCACCACCGCGTAGACACTGGCCTCCGGTCCGAAGTCGCCGCCCGTGACCAGCGCGGGACCCGAGATCGTCGCGTCCAGCAGGCCCTGCGCGGTGTTGCTGCCGGACACCTCGGTGCTGAAGATGGCGCTCGCGGCGATGTTCCAGCCGAAGTGCAGACCGATCGGCACCCACAGCTTGCGGGTGGCGATGTACGCGGCGGTCAGCATCCCGCCTGCCTCGATGGCGATTGCGATGGCACCCAACAGGGTGGCGTTCGCGTTGGCCAGGTGGATCAGGCCGAACAGCGAGCCGGTCAGCGCGAGCGCGATCCAGGTGCCGGTCCAGCGCTCGATGTTCCGGAACAGGACACCGCGGAAGACCAGCTCCTCGGCCACAGCGGCACCCGCCATGATCCCGAGCAGGCTGACGGCGCTCGCCGGCGTGCCCAGGCCGTTGATCGTGTAGTCACCGAAGAAGGCGATGTTCGCGATCACTGCCCCGAACAGCGCGATGCCGAGCAGCGTGCCCCAGCCGATTCCGGCACCTGCTCCCTTCAGCGAGACCTCGACGGGGGCGCGGTGCTCGGTTCGCCGCACCACCCAGCCGTAGACCAGGACCCCGACGACGGCCGTCAGCAGGCCGGCGACGAGCGCCAGCCAGGGGGTGTCCTTCACCGCTGCCGTGCCCAGATTGCCGAGGATCCAGACCGCCGCAACCGCCAAGAGTTGCCATACCAGACGCACGATGACTCCTTGAGAAGCCGCGGCGGGAGCGTCGCGGGCTACCCCGAACGCTATGGATTTGCCCGCCCAAAGTAGTCACCGCACGGTGGACATTCGCAGGTAGCTCGCACGGGGGACAGATTGTGCTGCACCGGGCAGCCGCGCTCGAACGTCAGCAGACGTCCTGGCTCGGCATTGACGACGAGCAGTTCTACGACCCAAACGCAGGCCACTAGCCCAGGAGACCAGCTCGTACCGCATCGTCCGGGCAACTCAGCCGCTCGAGCTGGAAGTGTCCATCCTGCTGCACGTGTGCCCCCAAGCGGTTGGCGCCGACTTTGTCAATGGAAACCACATCGCGGATGAACGACCGATGCTGTTGGTCCATGGAATGGCTGGGTACACGAAGACCGGCATCATCGGCCGCCCCTCGGCTGGCACCGCCGACAAGGGCCGAGCCCTACTGGCAAGCCTGGCAGAATCGTTCGACGATCATCTGTCCAGCCTGCTAGACGAGCGGCAACCGCCGCGGAGTCAGTGGAAGGAGGTCTGGAACCTCATTCAGCCGCTGCTGCCCGCCGACCCGCCGCGAGGAGTCCGCTGGGGCGATCACCGCTGTTGTCGGTCGAACTGATCAACCGTGCTGTGCGGCGGCACCGGTTGCCAGGTGCCACATTTCATCGTTCCCGCATTCTGCGGTGATCTCGGCCGTCGCGTGAGCCGCGGCGAGGAAGTCGTTGACCAGCGGCGAGGTGCGCGACGCCGCCACCGCGAGGCACACCTGGTCGGGTGCCAGATCCGTGACGGGTACATAGCTGACTTCCGGGTGTGAGTAGAACACGGCTGCCGAACGGGCTAGGAACGAGATGCCCCGGCGGGCCGCGACATGTTCGAGCGTCTCGTCCACCCCACGCACCAGGTATCCGGCGTTGGGGTGTGGGCGCTTGGTGGGCTGTGTGCTTGTGTCGGGATGCCAGAGCAGCGGCTCGCCGGCCAGGTCGGCCTCGGTGATCTGCTTCTTGCCGGCGAATCGGTGGCCGGCGGGAAGCACTGCCACCCGCGGCTCGGTGTACAGCGGGGTGACGCGCAGGCCGGTCTCGTCGATGGGCAGCCGCACATAGCCGACGTCGATGCGGCCGTCGAGCAGCATCTCGGCCTGCTCGTCGGACTCGATCCGCTGCACATCCACGATCACGTCCGGGTGCCGGACGGCGAACTCCCGCACCGCCGCAGTGGCCGTAATGCCCGCGCGGAAGCCGACCATCAGCCGCTGGCTGCCGCGCGCGGCTGCGGTCACCCGGCGGCGGACCGCGTCTGCGGAGGCCAGCAGCGGGCCGGCGTCGGTCAACAACTGCCTGCCGGCGTCGGTCAGCGCCACGCCGTGGCTGTCCCTGATCAGCAGCGGGGCGCCAAGATCGTGTTCCAGCGCGCGGATCTGCCGGCTGAGCACCGGCTGTGCGATATGCAGGTCATCGGCAGCGCGGCCGAAGTGCAACCGGTCGGTGACGGCCACGAAGTAGCGCAACTTGCGCAGGTCCAGATCCATGGAGCCTCCCGTTCCGGCGATGCCTCCAGGGTATCGCAATCGCTGAAATAGGTCTTGGACACCTCGCTCAGGCCAGTGGCATGCTCGATAGGCACCTGATGGTCCGGAGCTAATTCGACACGAGAATTCGACATCGAGACTTCATAGCAGATCGCCAGAATTTGAATTAGCACGTACTGAACCGGGCCCGTCGCGTCATTCGGTGGCATCGACGACACAACCGTTTGCAACAACGGGACGGGCGTGGCGTTCTGTCCAGACATTCGAATCCAGAAAGCAGGCACTCCATGAGCAGCATCAGCATTATCGGCCTGGGGGGTATGGGCCGCGCCATTGGCGCCCGCGCGGTCGAGGGCGGCCACGCCGTCGAGGTCGTCGGTCGCGACGCGGCCAAGGCCAGGAACCTGGCCGCCGCGCTCGGCGGCGGCGCCACGGCCGGAACGTTCGGCACCGTCCCCGCCGGCGGCATCGTCATCCTTGCCGTGCCGAACGCCAGCGCCGTGCCGGTCGTTTCCCAGTACGCTGACGCGCTGGCCGGCAAGGTCATCATCGACATCACAAACCCCATGAGAGCCGACGCGAGCGGGCTGACCACCCCTGACGGCACTTCCGCCGCGCAGGAGATCGCCAAGGCCGCCCCGGCGAGCGCGCACGTCGTGAAGGCGTTCAACACCGTCTTCGGCCACGTCCTGGCCACCCCGGGGCGCCCATTGGACGTGCTCTTCGCTGGCGACGACGCGCGGGCCAAGGCGAACGTGTCGGCGTTCATCGAGAGCCTCGGGTTGCGCCCCCTGGATGCCGGCGGCCTGGAGATGGCGCACTGGCTGGAAGGGACGGGCCTGCTGATGGTCAACCTGGCCCGCCACGGCGTGGGGGACTTCAACTTCTCCCTCGGCGTCAGCAATCTCGGCTGAGCACACACGCACTACCACTTCTCGCGTCACATCACTCACACGGAGCAGCAGGATGCGCGTTTTCGTCACTGGTGGGACCGGCCATTCCGGTTCGTACATCGTCCCCGAGCTCATCGCCGCTGGGCACGAGGTCACCGGCCTGGCCCGGTCGGACACTGCCGCGGCGGCGCTGTCCGCGCTCGGCGCGAAGGTGCGTCGCGGCGACCTCGGGGATCTCGACGGGCTCAAGGAGGCGGCTGCGGACTCCGACGGCGTCATCCACGTCGCGCACCGGCAGGACCTGCTTTTCTCCGGCGGGATCCACGCCGTGGCCGCCGCAGAGGTCCCGATCATGCTGGCCTACGGCGAGGCACTGGCGGGAACCGGGAAGCCGCTGGTCGCGGCGGGGAGCATCGGCTCGCCCGGGCAGGGATTCCTGGGCCGGACGGCCACCGAGGAGGACCCGGCCCTTCCCAGTGGCGATGAGCACAAGGGCACCCTGCGGGCTCGTAACGTCGTGGAATCCACAGTAATCGGCCTCGCCGAGCAGGGCGTGCGGTCATCGGTCGTGCGGATCGCCAACATCGCGCACAGCACGACCGATCGTGCCGGCTTCCTCCCGACGCTGATCGCGCTCGCGAAGGAGAAGGGCTTCATCGGCTACCCCGCAGACGGCGCGAACCTGTGGAACGCCGTGCACATCCGCGATGTCGCCTCCGTGTTCCGCTTGGCGCTGGAGAAGGGCCCGGCCGGCAGATACTGGCACGCGGTCGACGACGGGGGCATCCCGTTCCGGGAGATCGCCGAGGCCATCGGCGGTCGTCTGGGCCTGCCCGCCGTGAGCATTCCCGTGGACGAACTGGTGCTGCCGGGATACTTCGGGTTCCTCGCGAACATCGTCACGCAGAGCTACCCGGCGTCCAACCTCGTCACCCGCCGGACCCTCGGCTGGGAACCCGCTCAGCCCCGCCTGCTCGCCGATCTGGACAACGGCCACTACTTCCCCGCCAGCTGACGGCAAGGACCCGGGTCTCAACGAGTCCGGTACATGACGAGGAGGGCGGCTCAGAATATGACGACTGTGGGATTCATCGGCAGCGGCGCCATCGGCAGCACGATCGCGCGGCTCGCCGTCGAGGCCGGGCATCAGGTCGTGCTCAGCAACTCACGCGGTCCAGAAACGCTCGCGGACACGGTTGTGGAACTGGGGCCGCGGGCGTCCGCGGCGACCAGCGGGGAAGCCGCGGCAGCCGGTGACATCGTCGTGATCGCGGTTCCGGTCAAGGCCTTCCCCCACGTGCCCGCCGCGCCACTGGCCGGGAAGACGGTCATCGACACGTGCAACTACGGCCCCGAGCGTGACGGGCCCATTCCCGAACTCGACAGCAGGTCGCTCGCCTCAAGCGAGCTGCTGCTGCTGCGGTACCTCCCGGACGCCATGGTCGTGAAAGCGTTCAACAACATCTTCTTCAAGCACCTGCTGTCACTCGCCCGCCCGGCGGGGGCGGCCGACCGCTCGTATCTGCCGATCGTCGGGGACTCCGCGCCGGCGAAGGTGGCGGTGACCGAATTCATCGAATCCATCGGGTACAGCGTGCTGGACGCGGGACCACTGGCCGCCGGCTGGCGGCAAGCGACGGGCACGCCGGTGTGGGGGACCCCGTACGGGCCGTACTCGAACGAGAAGGGCCAGCCGGTCGGCGAGGACGCTATCCGCGCGGCACTGGCCGCCGCAACGCGGTGAACCGCGAGTGCGTGCGCGGGCCGCGGTATGGTCCGGCCGTGTTATAGCCCCGCTCGGCAGGCCGCCGGGCGGGGCGAAACACAGAAATCGTTGTCGTCCAGGTCAGTCGCGGCGATTCGTTCGCGGAGCCGGTCGGCGGACAGGGCCCGTTTCCCTTGGCTTCTGGGGAACAGCCATGTCGGCCTGTCGCGGGCCCGTGCGTCGTCGGCGACGCGTAACGCGAGCCCGGCGAGGGGCTCGCGCAGCCGCAGCGGAGTGCTCGACAGGGCCAGGGTGACCCGTGGCCCTGTCGAGCACTCCGAGTGGGCGTTGGCCGCGTTCGCGTTGGCGTCCTCCTGCGAGTCGGGCTTGTTCTTGCCCTTGTGCGGCGTGATCTACCGCTTCGGCCGCGCCGAACTCGACGCCGTCTTCCGTGCGACAAGGCGTGATCGGGCCGTCATTGGCCTCCCACCGGAACGGGAGCAGACCCCGTAGTTCCGCGGTCATCGCTGGGCTGCCGAGGAGATGACGCGGGGATGGCGTTGTCGATGAGGACGGCGGCGATGGCGGCGGCGGTGGGGAAGGCGTCGGCGTTGAGAACCCGGGTCCGGGCCGCAGCGCCGTCGATGAGCAGCGCGAGCTGCTCGCCGAGCTGTTCAGGCTCGGCGGCGCCGGCTTCCCGGGCGGTGTCGGCGAGCCGCGCGGCGACGGCTTCCTTGTAGTTGCGCGCGTACTGGGATGCGGGGTGCTGGGGGTCGTGAAGTTCGACGGCGGCGCCGATGTAGGGGCACAGGGGGGTGGTGGAAGGGACGTCGAAGGCGGCCAGGAGCCGCTCGCGGGGCGTGAGGTCGGTGCGGTCGAAAACGCCGGACAGAACGGAGGGGTCGAACCGGCGCAGGTACTCGGCGACGAGTTCGTCCTTGCCGGTGAAGTGCTGGTAGGCCGTGCGCTTGGACACCTGGGCCGCCGCGCAAAGCTGGTCCATGCCGGTGCGGTTGATGCCCTGCTCGCGGAACAGCTGCTGGGACGCGCTGATGATGCGCTCGCGCGCACCCCGGCCGCGGCGGCGGCCCTGGGGGCCCTTCTCCAGCTCAGTCATGGGTCCATGGTACCCCTGCTGGGTAACGACCGGTGTACATAGTTTGCGCTGCGGCCACCCGCCCCGTACCGTAAGCACACAGAGCGGTGTACATAACATCATCGCCTCAGGTGCGCACGGCACCACCGACCTGAAGGAGCGGTCATGGGAAAGCTTGACGGCAAGGTAGCGGTCATCACTGGCGGCACCACCGGCATGGCGCTGGCCGGCGCCAAGCTGTTCGTCGACGAGGGAGCGCACGTCTTCATCACCGGCCGCCGCCAGGACGCCCTGGACGAGGCCGTGAAGCAGATCGGCCACAACGTCACCGGCGTCCAGGGCGACGCCGCCGACCTGGACGACCTGGACCGCCTGTACGACACCGTCAAGCGGGAGAAGGGAAGCCTCGACGTACTGTGGGCCAGCGCCGGCGGCGGCGAGCCCGCCCCGCTCGGCGAGATCACCGAGGCCCAGTTCGACACCTGGTTCGGGCTCAACGTTCGGGGCACCCTGTTCACCGTCCAGAAGGCCCTCCCGCTCTTCAATGACGGCGGCTCGATCTTCATGACCGGCTCCAACGCCTCCCTCGGCGCCTTCCCCGGCTGGAGCCTTTACGCCGGCAGCAAGGCCGTCCAGCAGGCCTGGGCCCGCGTCTGGCTCAACGAACTGCGCGACCGCAAGATCCGGGTCAACGTCCTGACCCCGGGCCAGGTCGCCACCGCCAAGCAGGAAGAACTGTTCGACGAGGCCACCAAGCGCCAGTTCGAGTCCCTCATCCCCCGCGGCCAGATGGGCCGCCCCGAAGAAATCGCCACCGTCGCCCTGTTCCTCGCCTCCAACGACTCCAGCTACGTCAACGGCCTGGAACTGGTCGCCGACGGCGGCACCACCGCCATCTGAACCACACACCAGGAATGCCCCGGTCGCACCCCACAACAACCGAATCTACCGGCGGAAGACGACGAGCCGGAGGTGCCGGGAAACGCCGACGCCCGGCGCCTGGCCCGGCACGAACGAGACAGAGCGACACCTTGAGAGCAGGAAGAGAGCACACCTCATGAGCAGCATCACCCTCATCGGTACGGGCAACATGGCCCGTACCATCGGCACGCTCGCGGTGGCGGGCGGCAACACCGTCGAGGTCATGGGACGCGATCAGTCCAAGGCCGATGACCTGGCGAAGGCTCTGGGCGGTGGCGCGACGACGGGCAAGTGGGGCGACGTCCCGGCCGGGGACATCGTCATCACGGCCCTGTTGTACGACGGTGTCGTTCCGGTCGTCGCCGAGTACGGAGAAGCCCTCGCGGGCAAGGTCATCGTCGACATCAGCAACCCCTTCAACGCCACATTCGACGGACTGGCCCACAGCGAGGAGACCTCGATCGCGCAGGAAGCCGCCAAGGTGGCCCCGGCCAGCGCCAACGTGGTGAAGGCATTCAACACCATCTTCCGTAATGTCCTGGAGAAGGGCCGGCCCAACGTCTTCCTCGCTGGCGACGATGCGCAGGCCAAGGCGGGCGTAGCGGCATTCATCGAGAGCCTCGGGCTGCGCCCGCTGGACGTCGGCGGCCTGAAAATGGCGCACTGGCTGGAAGGAGTGGGCGTGGTCACGGTGGGCCTTGCCGGCAACGGGGTCGGCCACTGGGACTTCGCCCTCGGCGTCAACGAATTCACCGGCTGAGCCCCAGGGCCGAGGATCGGGTGCTCGGCGTGGTGTAACACGAGGATGGCCTGCACGATCGCAGTGGCGCGGTGTGGGCAACAGCGCCGCTCGGTCAAGATTTTCCGGCTTTTGAGGGTGGCGTTGGCGCGTTCGCCGATGGAGCGGGTCCGGGCGTGGGCGCGCCATCCTCACCGGCCGCTGGCGCACTCTGCGCCAGCGGCCGCCAGCCCACGCCGGAACGGGGAGATCGCCGCCGTGCTGCACCTGACCCTTTCGAATACAAATACCTACCGCTGAGATTACGTCATTGGATGTCCGATTTTCTCGTTGGCTAGCAATGTTCGACCAACTCGATCTCGCCCCACTCGAATGCGTGGATTGGCCTACCGGCGACGCATCACACGAGGTCCGACGGCGAACGTCACCCGTGGAGCATGAACTCCTCGCCACACCGAAAAGGCCCAGACCGGCAATTGGTGTGACCGCTTGACGAGCGTCCGCTGCCGTGCGGCGACCTGGGCGGCCGTCACCGGTTACGTGACCGGCAACCGGCCACCGGTCAGGGGGCCTCGGCAAACATGAAAATCCATCGGTTAAACTTGCTCGTCAATGACCTTCCTCGACTACATCTCCGGCTTGCCCGCATATCTGGAACGAGAGTGGTCTGACCTACTCGAGCTGACCTTCGAGCATCTGCTTGTGGTGCTCGTCACAATTGTGTTGGCGACTGTGATCGCGCTCGGGTTGGGTCTGGCAACTTATCGCAATCGAAACGGAGCCAGAGCCGTACTGACGGTGACCGGCACGTTCCTGACCGTCCCGTCGTTCGCCCTGTTCGGACTGTTCATACCGATTTTCGGTCTCGGGGCCGTGCCCACGGTCGTCGCGTTGGTGCTGTACTCACTGCTTCCCATCGCGCGCAACACGATCACTGGGCTGCGTTCGGTCGATCCAGCTATCGTCGAATCGGCGCAGGGCATGGGGCTCTCCCGCCGCCAACGGCTGCTCCGCATCGAGCTACCGCTGGCCTGGCCGGTCATCATGACCGGCGTACGCGTGTCGACCCTGATGATCGTTGGGATCGCTGCCATCGCGGCCATCGTCAACGGGCCCGGCCTCGGTGGACCGATTTTCCAGGGGCTCTCGGCGATCGGCACCCAGCGCGGCTTCAACCTTGCCTTCAGCGGAACCCTCTTCGTGGCGATGCTGGCGCTGCTGCTGGACGGCGTCCTCGGACTGATCTCCAAGTTGACGACATCGAAGGGGCTGTGATGCCTGAGCATGCACAAGGGACCGTTACGGCGGCGTCCATCCGCCTCGAGTCGTTGACCAAGCGCTATCCGGGTCAGGCCGAGTCGGCCGTGGACAACATCACCATGGACATACCGGCAGGCGAAATCGTGGTTCTGGTCGGACCCTCTGGTTGCGGCAAGACCACCAGCCTGAAGATGATCAACCGGATCATCGAGCCGACCTCCGGACGCATCTTCATCGACGGCGAGGACGTGACCCACGTCAACGCTGATCAACTACGCCGTCGGATCGGCTACGTCATCCAACAGATCGGCCTGTTCCCGCACATGACGATCGCCGAGAACATCGGCATGGTGCCCCGGCTGCTCGGGTGGAGCCGGGCCCGGATCTCCGAGCGTGTCGACGAACTGCTGGATCTGGTGGGCATGGAACCGTCGGCCTACCGTGCGCGGTACCCGAAGGAACTCTCAGGCGGCCAGCGCCAACGGGTCGGGGTCGCCCGGGCGATGAGCGCCGACCCTCCGGTGCTGCTGATGGACGAGCCGTTCGGCGCCATCGACCCGATCACCCGCGAGCGTCTCCAGAACGAGTTCCTCCGCCTGCAGAGCAACATTCGGAAGACCATCGTCTTCGTCACCCACGACATTGACGAGGCGATCAAGCTCGGCGACCGGATCGCGATCCTCACGAAGGGGTCGAAGATCGCCCAGTACGACACTCCCGAAGCGATCCTGACGGCTCCGGCCGACGACTTCGTCGCGGACTTCATCGGCTCGGGAGCATCGCTCAAGCGCCTGAGCCTCAGCCGCGTCCGAGACGTGGAGCTCAACCAGTGGGCAGTCGGCCGGCTCGACGACGATCGGGCACACCTGCGCCAGGCGCTCACCGACAGCGATCACGGGTCGCTGCTGTTGCTCGACGAGAACCAACGGCCGGTTCGCTGGGTCACCGGCCATGACCTGACACGGTCGGGCGAGTCCCTCGATCGGGTGGGGCTTCCCGCGGCGGCCACCGTGGAGCCGCACGCCACGCTGCACGACGCGCTCAACGAGATGGTCACCTCGCGGGTCGGGTGCGCGATCGTCGTCGACGACCAGCGGCGGTACCAGGGCATCGTCGACATGCGCACAGTGATGCGCGCCATCGACGAGATGCGCGAGAGTTCCCGGGCCCGGGACCGGGACACGGCAGGCCAGCGCGCGGAGGCCGGTTAAGGTGGCCATCCCAGCATTCGGGGCCAGGACCCGCGAGGTCACGCCCGACGCCAACGACCTACTCAACGAGCTCGGCGGACCGTCCCGATTCTGGCGGCGGTTGGGCACTCCGGTGCTCCTCGCCGCCGTCTGCGTAGCCCTGTACCTCTACGTACGGAACCAGGACCTCGACAGAATCTCCCAGGCGAGCCTCAACGCCGACACGATTCGCGAGAAGCTGATCGAGCATGTGCAGCTCACCTTCGTCTCGACCCTGATCGTCGTCCTCCTGGCGGTGCCGTTGGGGGTGCTCCTGACCCGCTCAGCGGTCCGCAGGTTCTCCCCGGTAGTGCTCGCCGTCGCCAACATCGGTCAGGCGATACCGTCGATCGGGGTTCTGGTGTTGATGGCGATCACCGTCGGCATCGGCTTCGGCCAGGCCGTCTATGCGCTGGTCATCTACGCCGCGCTGCCGGTCCTGCGTAACACCATCGTCGGCCTGAACCAGGTCGATCGCATGCTCGTCGAGGCGGGCCGGGGAATGGGCCTGAGCGGCTGGCAGGTGCTTCGCCGCATCGAGCTACCGCTGAGCGTGCCGGTCCTGCTCGCCGGCATCCGTACGGCACTGATCATCAACGTCGGCACCGCCACCCTGGCGACCTTCGTCGGTGCCGGCGGCCTCGGCTTCCTTATCGACCAGGGGATCCGCTTCGATCGGATGCCCGTTCTCATCACCGGAAGTGTCCTCACCGCAGTTCTGGCGCTGCTCCTTGACTGGGTGGCCGGAATTGTCGAGGACGCTCTGCGCCCGAAGGGGCTATGACCTCCGCGGCTTCGTCCTGAGTCGCTCACTATCTGAGGAGGAACATGAGGAACACGAACAAGCGAGGCCGTTGGCCGCTGCTCACCGGCGCACTGGCGCTGGTAATGCTCGTCGCCGCGTGCGGCAGCGACGGCAACGACGATGTCGCGGGCAGCGGAAGCATCGGGGAGAAGTTCGACCTCGGCGGCGCCACGGTCACCGTCGGCTCCAAGGAGTTCACCGAGCAACTCGTCCTCGGAAACCTGACCAAGCTCGCACTCACCGCCGCGGGCGCCAAGGTGGAGGACCAGATCGGATTGCAGGGCAGTACGACCGTCCGCGCCGCGCTGACCTCCGGCGAGATCGACCTGTACTGGGAGTATCTCGGTACCGGCTGGGTCACCTACCTGAAGAACGAGAAGGGCATCCCCGGAGCCAAGGCCCAGTTCGAAGCAGTCCGCGACGCCGACGCGGCCAACGGTGTCACCTGGCTCGACCAGGCCCCGTTCAACGACACCTACGCGATCGCCGCGAGCAACGAGACCGCCGAGCGGCTCGGCGTCGCCTCGATCTCCGACCTCGCCGCACTGGTCGCAAGCAACCCCGCGGACGCGACCTTCTGCGTCGGCGGCGAGTTCTCCACCCGGCCCGACGGCCTGCCCGGCCTGGAGAAGGCGTACGGCTTCAAGGTCGCACCGGACAACGTCTCCAACGTGCAGGACGCCCTCGTGTACAACCAGGTCGACAAGGGCGAGTGCGCCTTCGGCTCGATCACCTCCACCGACGGTCGGGTGGGTAGCCTCGGTCTCACCGTGCTGACCGACGACAAGCAGTTCTTCCCACCCTTCAACGGTTCGCTGAACGTCCGGAGTGAGGTGCTCAACGAGCACCCCGAGATCAAGGACATCTTCGCTCCGATCGCGGCGGCCCTCGACGATGCCACGATGGTCGCGCTCAACGCGAAGGTCGACGTGGACGGTGAAGAACCGGCGGATGTCGCCAAGACCTGGTTGACCGAGAACGGCTACATCGGCTGACGACCCTGCCCCGCGGCCCCAACGTCGGGCCACTGTTCACCGCGTAGGGGTTCGATCCCCTTCGGGCGCACAGATGATCAAGGCCGTGACCCGCGCGACCGCGGGTCACGGCCTTGGTCGCTTCTGCCGCTTGCTGCCCGCGCGGCGCCCCTGCCCGTCAGAACGAGCCCACCGCTCCGGGTCGTCCCGATCGGCCAGCGGGGGACTGCCCACCACGAGCGGCCCCTCATAATGCCAACAGCGCTGGACCGGGCATAACGGAGCGTGGCAGGGCCATCCGTTCCACTCACGACGGACGCTGAACTGCGGGCGGGCGACCGTCGGCCGCCCTATTCGGCTCGCCGACCCGAAGCGCGCGAGCCGTACGCCGGGCCGAACACCACCAGCAGCGCCAGGTCCTCGGTCACCTCGTCGAACCGGTGCTCCTCGCCAGCCGGCACGAAGATCACCGAACCCGGGCCAACCTCGGCCGCGCCGTCCGGAGTCACGATCCGGGCCCGCCCCGCGGTGACCACGTAGATCTCATCCTCGGTGTGCGGACTCTGATCGTCGAGACCGCCCGTCGGGATGCAGTACGTCCCCACCGACAGGTCCGGCACCCTCAGGTGCTCCACCCAGTCGTTGACTGCCCCGGCGGGTGCGGTCCACCGGCCCGCTCCTTCGATGATCAGCATGGCGGAAGCCTAGCCTGGTGCGAATCGCCGGTAGTCGATCCCGACCCTCGCAAGGGAAAAGGCTCGCGGCCAGGGCGGCGGCGCTCGGCACGCCAGCCGGCTCGCCGGCTGACTGCGCGCCGGGGGCCTGCCGACCCCGGACCAGCGGGTGTCACGCTGCCCCGCCGGGAGGGCCGACAGGGCTACGACTGGGGGTACGACGAGCTGCCCCGGCACCGGACGCACCTGCGGGTCAGCCCGCCGGAGGGCGTCGACGACCCGTTCGGCCTGCTCATGGCGCTCTGCGCTCATCGGCTACCGCGCGCTCCGCGGCTACTAGGTTCAATGACCTGCGACCGTCGCCCGGCCAGACCTCGGTCGAGGCGCCCGGGCTGTCGCTCTCTTTTCGGCTGCCCATATGAGTGCACGGCTGATCGTCCGGTCTACCGAGCGGTCGCGCTCGACGTGCTACTGACGTCCGGCGTTCTTTTTGGTGTCGGGTTCTGCGGGCCCGGTGCGGATGATGGCTGTTCCGCCGATCCGGGTGGAGATGCCGTAGGTGGTGGCGGTCGTGGTGGCGCGGACGAGGGAGGGGCGGCCGGCGGCGTGTCCCTGTTCGACCTCGATGCTGTTCCGGGCGTGGGTCGCATACAGGTGGGCGGCGAGGCAGCCGGTGCTGTTGGCGTTGACGACATCTTCGCCGACGCCGATTGCGGGCGCGAACATGCGGGCGATCGCTCTGTCGCGGACCGGAGACCTGGTGTAGACGAAGCAGCCGAGGTAACCCCGGCGGTGGCATTCGGTGGCGAGTCGGGGAAGATCCGGTCGCAGGGAGTGCAGGGTCGGCGCCGTCTTGACGGGTACCAGAAGTCGTGGTGTTCCTGGCGAGGCGACGCTCGGGCCGTCGTCGGCGGCGATGGCGGCCGGCTCGATGCCGAGGGCGCTGAGGATCTTGTCGAGATCCTCGGAAACGGTGTTTTGAAGATCAATGATGCCCTGATCGAACCACACCTCGATGCCGTCGTCGCGCTGGATCGCTGTGGTGTCGAAGGTGCGGCCACCGGTCCGCTGGCGCCCCTGTTGCTTGGTTGTGCCGCGACGGTGTAGCAGGAAGGCTTGGGCGGCGATGGTGCCGTGTCCACAGTTGGTGAGCTCGCTGTGTGTGGTGAAGAACCGCACGGTGTCCGCCTCGGTGTCCACGAAGGCCGCGTGTGAGGTGCCGACATCGCGCACCACCGCGCGGCGTGCATCATCACCGAGCGTGTGGTCATCGATCAGTACGGCGGTGGGGCTGCCGCCGTGTCCGCGGTGCGTGCAGGCGTCCACGATGGTCACGTTGCGGTGGTGGTTGCCGGTCATGGTGGCGTCGCCCTGTCGGTGATCATCTCGTGGTCGGCGAGGGCGGCGGCCCAGTCGTCGGACCAGCGCACGAGAGGGCGCAGTGCGCGGTAGGCGTCGTCCCCGAGTGAGGTGAGCGCGTATGCGGTATCCGGGCGCTGCTCGACGAGGCGGGCCTCTGCCAGCTCGGTCAGCCGTTGCCGCAGGACGCTGGACGACATGTTGTCACAGCGCTGTTGCAAGGCACGGAAGCCGAGCGGACCGCCTTGCAGTTCCCACACGATACGCAGGCTCCACCGCCGTCCGAAGAGGTCGAGCGCGGCCATCAGGGGTCGTCCGGTACTCGACCCGCGTACCGGTCTCCCCGGCCTGGGCGCCGCCATCGCGATCCCGTCCCCTTCTCCACCGCTTCTGTTTCCGATACAGTACCGGGCTCGGATCTGATTCGTTTTCCGAAGCGCTGGAGGAAATTTCGCCATGATCGTTGGGTTACGCACCGCACTGGGCGACCGTCTCGGCATCACCGCGCCGGTGGTGCAGGCGCCGGTCGGTTCCGCGGCGGCGCCGGAACTTGCCGCCGCAGTGTCCGAGGCCGGTGGGCTCGGCATGCTGGCAGTGACGTGGCAAGGTCCTGACCGGGCGCGCGACAGCATCCGCGAGGTGCGACGGCGTACGTCCCGGCCGTTCGGGGTCAATCTGATACTCGACTTTCCCGTGCAGGACACGTTGGCGGTCTGCTTGGACGAGGCGGTTCCGGTCGTCTCGACCTTCTGGGGCGACCCGGCGCCTGTCAGCCAGCTGATCCGGGACGGCGGTGCGCTGCACATGCACACGGTCGGCAGCGTGAGGGAGGCGCAGCACTCCGTCGACTGTGATGTCGACGTCATCGTGGCGCAGGGCTGGGAAGGCGGTGGGCACGTGCGCGGGACGACCACCACGATGGTTCTGGTGCCGGCCGTGGTCGACGCGGTCAGCCCGATCCCGGTCATGGCAGCCGGAGGCATCAGCGACGGCCGCGGTGTCGCCGCCGCCCTGGCCCTGGGCGCGCAAGGCGTGTGGCTGGGCACCCGTTTCCTCGCGACCATCGAGGCAAGGACCCATCAGCTCTACCGCAACCGTCTGGTCGCCTCCGGTGCCGAGGACACGGTCCACACTCGCTGCTTCGACGGCGGCTGGCCCGACGCGCCGCACCGCGTCCTGCGCAACACCACCGTGCATCGCTGGGAATCCGCTGGATCTCCACCGTCGCCGGGGCGCCCCGGCGACGGCGACATCGTGGCCGTCGACGACGAAGGCCAACCGCACCACCGGTACGAGGATCTGATTCCGCTGCCCGGCATGACCGGAGACCTGGCGGACATGGCTCTCTATGCCGGACAGTCGGTCGAACTCGTCCGCGACGTCCGCCCGGCGGGTCAGCTCATCCGCGACCTCACGACACAGACCATCGACGCCATCGAGCAGATGCGCCGGATGACCCGACCGGCGCACGGGAGTCCGCAACCATGACCTCCCCACCTCCCAGCGAAGGCCACGCCGACAGCAGCGCTGCTGTGCGGGAAGCTTCCGGCGCGGCCGGGACAGCGCCAGCTACCTCGAAGACGTCGGCTACCTCACCCACGGCACTCTCGGGTTCTGCACCGACTGGAAGATCGATTACGTCCCCACTGGCTGGCGCAAGCTCCTCAGAACCGGTCCCTGGTTCCAAGGAGGGCGTTGTGCGCGGTGCGGCGCCACGGCGCGAGTTCAGTGTCGATCTCGGCCCAACGGATGTCGTCGACGCAGACGGCTCCGTCGACACCAGGCAGGGCCTCGATCAGCGCCATCCTCTGGTCTTCGCTCGGGTGGGTGCTCCACAGGTCGGTGGTTCGCCGGCTGAGCTGGCGGGCCAGCGGCAGGTGGGCGGCCAGGCGTTGCCGGGCTTCGGCCGCCATCGCCTCAAGTTGCTCACCGTCGATACGTGGCGCCAGATGCCACAAGTCCTGCCAGATCCGGCCGGCAAGCAGGACCGTCTCGGAGGATCGGAGGAAGGGCGCGCTGCCGGCGACCCTGCGGGCCACTAGATCGGCCCGGTACTCGGCGTGACGGCTGTCGGGCATCGCCACGCTGTCGACGAGCAGCTGAGCGGTCGCGGCGGCGACATTGGCCAGAGCGACGATTCCGTGAACGATCATCCCGAGGAGGACGACTGTCCCCCTCCCCTGCTCGGCCAGCGAGTCCGCCGCCCGAATGGCTCGCCGCCAGGGGTTCCGCCCACCGGTGGCCGCTACCGCCCGGGCGCCGAACGTCCTCGCCAGCAGGGTCCTTCGTACCCGAAGCGGATCGCCGTTGGCGAGGTGACCCAGCTCGTGGGCCAGGAGCGAAGCCCGGGCCGGCCGCGGCAGCATCACCCACAGCGGGATTCCGATGACGAGCACCGACCGCTGGCGCCAACCCAGCCGGGCGACACCAGCGTTGAGGCTCAGGTCCGCGCAGATCACGTCGGGAACCGGTGTCCCGGCGGCATCGGCGACCTCCCGCACCAGACGGTGCAACTGCGGAGCCTCGCGCTCGGTGATCACGCCATACTTCGGCACCCGCCCGAACGACGGCTTGACAAGCAGCAAGATGAGCACAGCGGGGATCGCCATGGCCAGCCGGACGCCCGGCGGCAGATCGCTGGCCACGACAAGCCAGACGAGGTAGCCCGCCGCCGCCAGCCCCAGCAGGGCCAACACCACGGAGGCCGCCAACAGCCAGACCTCACCCGACGACGTCCCAGCCGGGCGTGCCTCCGGGTCGGCCAGCAGCTGCTCATGCGCCGCCCGATCGACCTCCAGCCCTCGCCGGAACCCCCACCGGCCGATCATCCTGGTGCCGCGCCAGGGAGCCAGGGCCGGGTCGTACACGTCCAGGTTCCACCGGCAGGCAGAGCACCAGGAGAGCGCCCCCGCCTCCAGCAATACCAAGTCGTGGGCACACGCCGGACACTTGCTCGGCGTCGTCGTCTTCGTCGGCACGAGGGTGGAGTGTAGATCGCAGTGACAGGAGTGCGTGGTCCGGCAAAGGCGGCGTGGTCTGCGGTCACCAACGTGTGGCCCCAGACGGTCGTGCAAACCTGCGTGATCCATCTGATCCGCAACACGATCCGGCTGACCTCCTGCAAGTACTGGGACGAGCTGAAACGAGCCCTCAAGCCGATCTACACCGGGCGGTCAACGCGCCGCGGCCCGGACCGCTTTCGACGACCTGGCGGACAAGTGGGGCGGGCGTTATCCGGTGGTGATCTGGTTGTGGGACAACGCCTGGTCCGAGTTTCATCCGGTTCCTGGACTACGACGTGGAGATCCGCAGGGTGATCTGCTCGACCAACGCGATCGAGTCCCTCATCGCCCGCTACCGGCGAGCGGTCAAAGCCCGCGGCCACTTCCCGAACGAGCAGGCGGCGCTAAAGTGCCTGTATCTCGTGACCCGGTCTTTGGCCCCGACCGGAACCGGCCGGACCCGATGGACGATGCGCTGGAAACCCGCGTTGAACGCCTTCGCCATCACCTTCAGCGACCGCTTCCCGGCCGTTGAGACCTACTAGAAGACCGCCGGAAGCACCGTTAGCGAGATAGTCCCCCGGCTCCGGGGCTGGTGCGGGCGCGGCCGGCGTGGCGGTGGTCGCTGGTGGGGCGGCGGCCGGAGTCTCGGGTGTGCTGGTGCCGCAGCCTGCGGCGGCGAGCATGACCGCGGGCGGTGACGGCGACGGTGCTGTGGTGAAGACGCATTGCGTGATCCTCGGACAGCGGGCACACCTGCGCCGCCCTCTGACCCGCTCGCGGCCTGTCCGGCTGGGGACACAGCCGCTCCCCCACCTGACCTACGAAGATCAGCATGACTGACATGAGCGAGCAAACGGTCGTGCGCTGCGGCGACCGCCTCACCACCATCACCGACGTTCAGATCCCGCCCACCGTATGTCGCTTCCCCGCCGGGCACGCTGGCTGGCACATGGCCGACACCGGGGCCGAATGGAGCCAGGTACCGGCCGCCGACCTGCCGCTGCTGCTGCTGGCCGCAGTCGACAACGCGTTGCGGAACGGCTCGTACATGACGGGCGCGAACGTGGCGTTCAACCGGCCGTGCGAACGCCTCGGGATTGACCGGGATGCGCGCGTGTTCCGGCCCGACTGGGCTCCCGCCACCGACAGTGCGGACGGCAGTCGATGAGCGCCGTCGAGTCAAGGGCCGGAGTGTGGACAGCTATCACCGCCGACCAAACCGGTGGCATCCATATCGGCAGCGAAGCCGTCCGAAGGAGCACCCGCGCATCCTGGTGGTGCGGGCACTGCTCGATGAGGACGACATCTGCGAGAAGGAGACCGGTGCTGTCGTCGACACCGAGTTCGACCAAGCAGTCGAGACCATCGCAACGACACCGGGCACGTCGGATTGGGGAGCGCACCGTCGTCGTCGGTCATGAGCCAGCTAACGTCAGCGGGAACGGCCCAGCCGGCCTCGTCCGTCTCGCCCAGATCCCACTGCGCCGCGGCCTGTTGGAGATCGTCCGGCGCGGGTGACCTGCCGCAACTGAGGATGCGCTTTCGGCGGCACGGCCGGACCGAAGCCGCCTGCCGCGCAGAACGCGTGGGCAAGGGCGTTGAGTCGGTTTCCGTCCGGTAGCGTGCCCCCGCCGAAGTCGACGGGGGCAGGGGCGTCCGTCATGACGTTCTCCTCAGCGCGTGAGGACGACTTTGAGCGCGCCCGTTTCCGCCGCGCCTGCGAAGACGTCGTACGCCTCGGCGATCTGCTCCAGTGCGAACCGATGGGTGACCATGTGGGCCGAGTCGAGCTGTCCCGCGACCAGCATGTCGAGCAGCCTCGGGGTGGAGTACGTGTCCACGAGCCCGGTGGTGAGGGTGACGTTGCGGATCCACAGGTCCTCGAGGTGCAGAGTCGCCGGCTTGCCGTGTACGCCGATGTTGGCGACTCGCCCGCCGGGCCGCACCAGCCTCGTGCAGAGTTCGAAGGTCTGCGGTGTGCCGACCGCCTCCATCGCCACATCCGCCCCGAGACCCCGGTGAGCGACAGGACAGCGGCCAGCGGGTCACCGTCGGCGAGGACGGTCGTATCGGCGCCGAACACTTTCGCGGCTGCCAGGCGACTCTCCGCCTTGTCTACGGCGATGATATGCGCCGGGGAGAACAACCGCGCGGTCTGGATGGCTGCCAGCCCGGTCGGCCCGGTGCCCACCACGACGACGGTGTCGCCGGGGCGGACGGGGCCGTTGAGGACGCCGACCTCGTACGACGTGGGGAGGATGTCGGCGAGCAGGACGGCGGCTTCGTCGGTCACGGCCGCCGGCAGTTTGTAGGTGGACGTGTCCGCAAACGGGATGCGGGCGTATTCGGCCTGGACACCGTCGACGACGTGCCCGAGGATCCAACCCCCGCCCCCCAGGCACTGACCGTAGGTGCCCTCCCGGCAGTAACGGCACGTCCCGCACGCGGAGATGCACGACGCCAGCACCCGGTCACCCTCGCGAAGGCTGCTCACGCCGGCCCCGACCGAGACGACGGTGCCGACCGCCTCGTGTCCGAGGACCCGGCCAGGCTCAACGGCAGGGACGTCTCCGCCGACGATGTGCAGGTCGGTGCCGCAGATGGTGACAGCGTCCACCCTGATGATCGCGTCCCGAGGGTCCACGATCCGTGGATCCGGGACTTCGGTCCATGACTTCTCGCCCGCTCCGCCGTACACGAGTCCTCGCACTGTTCCTCCATCGTCGGTGCCTCAACTCGATGCTGCGCGCCTACCGGACGTACAGGCAGGGCCGACGGGCCCTGATTGCCGGGAATGCGCAGGTACCGGGCCCGCGCGCGGCGGCACCGCGGCCCGCTCCGTCAGCTCGGTGGTGGGGCCGCCCCGGGAGCCCGGCATGGAGGGCCGTCCGGCCCTGGCCGCCCGGTAGTTTCGCGCGCAGGCTCGCACCATGCAGAGCAACGGCACCAGGACGTCCGCCCGGCTGCTCGGCGTGGGCCTGGTGCTGCTCGCCGCGGCGGTCGCAGCCGTGGTGGTGCTCGGCCCGCTGGTGTTCGGTGTGCTGCGTTACCGCACGTCCGCGACGAGCATGAATCAGATCATCGGCGGGGACGCCGCCGCATTGATCGTCGTCGCTCCGGTCACCGTCGCGGTGGGGGTGTTGGCGATCCGCCGGCATCCGGCGGCGCCCGTACTCGCCCTGGCGCCCTCGATCTTCGTGCTCTAGATGTACACGCAGCTGATCGTCGGCAACGAGTACCTGCGATTGCCGGGCAACGTCGAGCGGTTCTTCCCGCTGATGCTCGGCCCGTTCGTCCTGGCCGGCGCGATCGCCCTACGGGCGTGGACCAGGTCCCCAGCGGGACAGCTGCCGGCGGCCTCGCCGCGGGCCGATCGGGTGGCGGGAGTCCTGTTGCTGGTCATCGCCGCCTTCGTGGCGCTGGGTCTGCACCTGCCGAGTTACCTGGACGCGATGCGCGACCAGCCCACCGCGGTGCAGTACCTGTCCAGCCCGACACCGTTCTGGCTGGTCAAGCTCATGGACCTGGGCATCGTGGTCCCGGCGGCGATCACCGTCGGAATAGGCGCGCTGCGGCACCGGCCGTGGGCGCCCAAACCCGTGTACGCCATCCTCGGCGCCTACACCCTGATCGGCGCCTCAGTCGCCGGCATGGCCATCACTATGGTCGTCCGCGATGACCCGGACGCCTCCATCGGGGTTGCCACCGGCGTGACGGTGCTCTGCATGCTGCTGGCCGCGGTGACCTGGTACGTGTACCGCCCGCTGTTCCGCCCGGCCGGGGCACATGCCGGCCTGTCAGCGCCCCACGCTGCTCCGCGCGCACTACCCGCTCGGCTCCTGACACATGGGGCCGTTCGGACTGACGACCCGGCGCCCGCCCGAGTCGTCCTATGTGGTCGGGAACAAAGACCCTGTTCGGTCGGATCGGAACCGGAAATCCTGGTGGGTGTGCCGCTCTGGAAGGCGCTAGCCGATGGCGACCGGCATCTGCGTCGCGAATGACAGTGGAGACGACAATGAGCACACGGGATCCCCGCGCAGCTTCGCCGGGCGCAGTGCAGGCAGCCGGCGGGCAGCGGACGGTGATGCTCGTCCTGGCCACCGTCGGGTTCGCAGTCAACTTCTGGGCCTGGGCCCTGCTCAGCCCGCTGGCTCCCAAGTTCAAGGACACGCTGGGTCTCAGCGCGTTCCAGCAAGCTCTGCTGGTCGCAGTCCCGGTCGTGGTTGGCTCGCTGGGCCGGATCCCGGTCGGGGCGTTGACCGACCGGTTCGGGGGCCGGGTCATGTTCCCGCTGGTCTCCCTGACGACGATCGTCCCGGTGCTCTATCTGGGTCTGTCCGGGCACACCTCGCTGGCCGGGCTACTGGTCGGCGGGTTCTTCCTCGGCGTCGGCGGCACCGCCTTCGCCGTCGGCGTGCCGTTCGTCAACGCCTGGTTCCCGCCCGAGCGGCGGGGGTTGGCGATCGGGGTGTTCGGCGCCGGGATGGGCGGCACCGCGATCAGCGCGCTGACCACCGTCAAACTCGTCACCGCTGGGCGGACCGCGACCCCGTTCGTGGTCACCGCGATCGCCTTGAGCGCTTACGCGTTGGTGGCCGCGCTGCTATTGCGCGACGCACCCGGCCAGGCGCTCCCGTCAGGGACGCTGTCGCGGCGGCTGGCCGGCACCGCACGTCTGCGGGTCACCCGCCAGGCGGCCGCCCTGTATGCCGTCCTCTTCGGGGGCTACGTCGCGTTCTCCGTCTACCTGCCCGCCTACCTCAAGACCGCCTACGGGCTCACTCAGGCCGACGCCGCCAACCGGATGGCCGGCTTCGTGCTGCTCGCGGTGGTGATGCGCCCGATCGGCGGCTGGCTGGCCGACCGCCTCGCCCCGACCCGCGTCCTGGCCGCATCGCTCGCCGTGGTGGTCGTCGGCGCGGCTGTACAGGCGTTCACCCCCGGCCTCGCGCCGCTGGGTACCATCGCGTTCCTGTCCATGGCCGCAGCCTTGGGTGCTGGCAGCGGCGCGACCTTCGCCTTGGTCGCCCTGCTGGCACCGCAGAATCAGGTCGGCTCTGTTACCGGCATCGTCGGTGCCGCAGGCGGCCTCGGCGGGTTCGTCCCACCACTGATCATGGGTGCTATCTATGGCCAGTACGGGTCGTACGCTCTTGGCCTGGCCGCCCTCGCTGTGGTCGCACTCGCCGCGTTGGCGCTGACTGTCACGGCTGTCGCCAAGAACGTCAGCCAGACGTCCGTCGGCGTCCAGGACCCAGCGACCCGCCCCAACTCAGGCAAGGGAAGTGCTGTTCATGTGTGAGTACTGCGGGTGCCAAGCCGTGACCGCGATCGACGATCTGACCCGCGAACACGATCTGGTCGTCAACCTCATCGGTGAGGTCCGTGCCGCGCACGCCGCTACCGACACCGCTCGGATGGCAGAACTGGCCCGGCAGATCACCAACGTCCTGGAACCACACACTTATGTCGAGGAGCACGGCCTGTTCCCGATGTTGGCCGCCGACTTCCCCGATCAGGTCATGGCCTTGCAAGCCGATCACCGGCACATCGAAGCGGTCCTCGGCGAAGCCGGCGGCGGCGCACCCGCCGACCCTGGCTGGCCCGCCCGGCTCGTCGAGACCCTCCACCTGCTCCGCGAGCACATCCTCAAAGAGCAGGACGGCGTCTTTCCGGCCGCTCTCGCCAGCCTGAACCCCGAGGACTGGGACGCTGTCGACACCCTCCGGGCGACGGTAGGCACATTGTTGCCCGCTCCCGGTCGCTGATCGCCATGTCCTACACCCGAGGGGTTCCATCCCGGCGATTGTCCCGGGTCGGTCTCGTGCCCCCACCGATCATCGGCTGCGCCTGCGGCCGTGCCGACTCTTATGCCGGCGGGCCGTGGCTGCCGCCGCCAACCGCGGCCTTCGCCACGCTGCTGACCCCAACCGTCGTACGCCGGCCCGCGCGTCGACACGACGAGGAGATGTCCATCTCATGACGACTGCCCGAAACCCCCGCGACAGCACCAGCAGTTCGGGACACGCTGATCGGTCGGGTTTGGACGGCCCGCTCAGTGAGGCCCTGGTGCGCACCCGTCGCTACTTCACCAAGGGCACGGTGTCCGAGGACCTGCGGACCCTCACGAAGCGGGGTGGCCGCCAGGCCGACGACTTCTACCGGGACCGGTGGAGCCACGACAAGGTGGTCCGCTCGACTCACGGGGTGAACTGCACCGGGTCCTGCTCGTGGAAGGTCTACGTCAAGGACGGCATCATCACCTGGGAGACCCAACAGACCGACTACCCGTCGGTCGGTCCGGATTCCCCGGAGTACGAGCCCCGCGGCTGCCCGCGCGGTGCGGCATTCTCCTGGTACACCTACTCGCCGACCCGGGTCCGCTATCCCTATGTCCGCGGCGTCCTTCTACAGATGTTCCGGGAGGGCAAGAGCCAGCACGACGGTGATCCGGTGCGCGCGTGGGAGCACATCGTCGAGAATCCGCAGCGGGCGAAGGCCTACAAGTCCGCCCGCGGCAAGGGTGGCCTCGTACGCGCCACCTGGGAGGAAGCATGCGAGATAGTCGCCGCCGCGCACGTCCACACGATCAAGAAATACGGCCCCGATCGGGTGGCCGGCTTCTCGCCCATTCCGGCGATGTCGATGGTCTCGCACGCGTCGGGTGCACGCTTCGTGAACCTGGTCGGTGGCTCGATGCTGAGCTTCTACGACTGGTACGCCGACCTCCCGGTCGCCTCCCCGCAGGTCTTCGGCGACCAGACCGACGTTCCCGAGTCGGGCGACTGGTGGAACGCCGGCTACTTGATCATGTGGGGCTCCAACCTCCCGGTCACCCGCACCCCCGACGCGCACTGGATGACCGAGGCCCGCTACCGCGGCCAGAAGGTGATCGCGGTCGCTCCCGACTACGCCGACAACGTGAAGTTCGCCGACGAGTGGCTGCCGGCCAGACCAGGCACCGACGGCGCGTTGGCCATGGCGATGGGCCACGTCGTGCTCAAGGAGTTCTTCGTCGACCGGCAGACACCGTATTTCACCGAGTACGTCAAGACCTACACGGATCTGCCGTACCTGGTGAAGCTCGACGACGCTGGTGACGGCGCATTCACTGCGGGCAAGTTCCTGACGGCCGCCGACCTGGCCTCAGCCGGCGCGGCGCAGGAGAACGCCGCCTTCAAAACCGTTCTCATCGACGCACGCACCGGTGAGCCGGTCGTCCCGAACGGCTCGCTCGGTCACCGGTTCGGCGACGCCGGTATCGGCCGCTGGAACCTCGAACTCGGCGACGTCGACCCGCAGCTCTCCCTGCTCGAGGGCGCCGAGGAGACGGTCCTGGTGCAGATGCCACGCTTCGACACTGCGGACGGAGCAGCCGCCGACCTACCCCGCGGCGTTCCGGTCCGCCGTGTCAATGGGCACCTCGTCACCACGGTCTTCGACCTGCTGCTCGCGCAGTACGGCGTCGGCCGTGACGGCCTGCCGGGGCAATGGGCCCGCGGCTACGACGACGCGGACGCGCCGTACACCCCCGCATGGCAGGAAGTGATTACCGGTGTCCGGGCCTCTACCGCTGCCCGGATCGGGCGGGAGTTCGCCGCGAACGCCGAGGAGTCACGTGGCCGATCGATGATCGTCATGGGGGCTGGCACGAACCACTGGTTCCACTCCGACACGATCTACCGCGCGTTTCTGACTCTGACCAACCTCACCGGATGCCAGGGCGTCAACGGCGGCGGCTGGGCGCACTACGTCGGGCAGGAGAAGGTCCGTCCGATCACGGGCTACACGCAGATCGCCAACGCCCTCGACTGGAGCCGGCCGCCACGCAACATGATCCAGACGGCTTTCTGGTACTTGCACACCAACCAGTTCCGGTACGACCAGTTCGGCGCCGACACCCTTGCCGCCACTACGGGCAAGGGCCAGCTGGCAGGAAAGTCCACGGCCGATGTGATCGCCCAGAGCGCGCGGATGGGCTGGATGCCGTCATACCCCACGTTCGACCGCAACCCGCTCGACCTCGCCGACGATGCGGCCGCCGCCGGTAAACCGGTGGGCGCGTACGTCGTGGAGCAGCTCAAGTCCGGCGAGCTCGACTTCGCCGGTGAGGACCCGGACGCACCACAGAACTATCCGCGCATCCTGTCGATCTGGCGGGCCAACCTGCTCGGCTCGTCGGGAAAGGGCAACGAGTACTTTCTCAAGCACCTACTCGGCACCGACTCGTCCATACGGGCGACCGAGACTCCAGAGGACCAGCGCCCGGTCGACGTGACCTGGCGAGACGAGGCACCCGAGGGCAAGCTCGACCTGCTCATGACGATCGACTTCCGGCAGACCAGCACCACGATCTTTTCCGACGTCGTTCTCCCGGCGGCAACCTGGTACGAGAAGCACGACCTCAACACCACCGACATGCACCCCTTCGTGCACTCCTTCAACCCGGCGATCGCGCCCCCATGGCAGACGCGGACCGACTGGGACGCCTGGCAGAGCATCGCAGCGAAGTTCAGCGAGCTCGCCGCGACCCACCTCGGCGTGCGCAAGGACGTCGTCGCAGTCCCACTCACCCACGACACGGCGGACGCGATGGCAAACCCGCACGGCGTGGTGCGTGACTGGAAAATGGGCGAGTGCGAACCGATCCCCGGCGTCACCATGCCCAAGCTCGTCGAGGTCGAACGTGACTACGGCGCGATCGCCGAGAAGATGAACGCGCTCGGCCCTCTGGTCGACACCCTCGGTGCGACCACCAAGGGCGTCACATTCGAGCTAGGCAAGGAGGTCGATTACCTGCGGCGCAAGAACGGCGCCGTTCGCGGCGGCGTGGCCGACGGCCGGCCGTCGCTGAAGAAGGACGTCAACGTCTGCGAGGCAATCCTGGCCATGTCCGGGACCACCAACGGGCATCTGGCTACTCAGGGGTTCAAAACGCTCGAGAAGCGCACCGGTGTCCGGCTGGCCGACCTCGCCGAGGAGCACGAAGGCAAGCAGATCACCTTTGCCGACACCCAGGGGCCACCGGTGCCGGTGATCACCTCACCGGAGTGGTCGGGCTCCGAGACGGGCGGGCGACGGTACTCGCCGTTCACCATCAACGTGGAACGCAGGAAGCCCTGGCACACCCTGACCGGCCGGATGCATTTCTACCTGGATCACGACTGGATGACCGAGCTCGGCGAGGGCCTGCCCGTCTACCGGCCACCGCTAAACATGGCGGCACTGTTCTCGGAACCGTCGCTCGGGAATGTTTCCAACGGGGCGGGAGCCGCCGAGGTCGAAGGGCTCACGGTGCGGTACCTGACCCCGCACAACAAATGGTCCATCCACTCGGAGTATCAGGACAACCTGTTCATGCTGTCGCTCTCACGCGGGGGCCAGAACATCTGGATGAGCGATCGCGACGCGGCCAAGGTCGGCATCCAGGACAACGACTGGATCGAGGCGGTCAACCGCAACGGGGTCGTGGTCGCCCGGGCGATCGTGTCGCATCGGATGCCCGAGGGCACGGTCTACATGTACCACGCACAGGACCGGTTGATCGACGTACCGATCGCCGAGACCTCGGGCAAACGGGGCGGCATCCACAACTCCCTGACCCGGATCCTGGTGAAGCCGTCCCACGTCATCGGCGGCTACGCCCAGCTCACGTTCGCTTTCAACTATCTCGGCCCGACAGGCAACCAACGCGACGAGGTCACGGTCATCCGCAAGCGCTCACAGAACGTGGAGTACTGACATGCGCGTCATGGCCCAGATGGCGATGGTGATGAACCTCGACAAGTGCATCGGTTGCCACACCTGCTCGGTGACCTGCAAACAGGCGTGGACCAACCGCACCGGCACCGAATACATCTGGTTCAACAACGTGGAAACCCGCCCCGGCCTCGGCTACCCCCGGACGTACGAGGATCAGGAGAAGTGGAAGGGCGGCTGGGAGCTCAACAAGCGCGGCAGGCTGGTGCTCAAGGGCGGCGGGCGGTTCAAGAAGCTGTTCAATATCTTTTCCAACCCCAAGCTTCCCTCGATCGGGGAGTACTACGAACCATGGACCTATGACTACTCCACGCTCACTGATGCCCCTGCTCAGGAGCACACGCCGGTCGCTCGTCCGAAGTCGCTGATCTCGGGCAAGGACATGAAGATCGAGTGGTCGGCCAACTGGGACGACGACCTCGGTGGGTCCACCGCGACCGCACACCGTGACCCGATGCTGAAGAAGATCAGCGACAAGGTCAAATTCGAGTTCAAGCAGACCTTCATGTTCTATCTGCCGCGGATCTGCGAGCACTGTCTGAACCCGTCGTGTGCGGCGTCATGCCCAAGCGGGGCGATCTACAAACGTGTGGAGGACGGCATCGTCCTGGTCGACCAGGACAAGTGCCGGGGCTGGCGGATGTGCGTGTCAGGCTGCCCGTACAAGAAGATCTACTTCAACCACAAGACCGGCAAGGCCGAGAAGTGCACGTTCTGCTTCCCGCGCATCGAGGTCGGCCTGCCGACCGTCTGCTCCGAGACGTGCGTCGGCCGGCTGCGCTACATCGGCCTGATGCTCTACGACGCCGACAAGGTCCTCGAGGCGGCGGCGGTCGAGGACGACCACGGACTCTACGAGGCGCAACGTGAGGTCTTCCTGGACCCCTTCGACCCCGACGTCATGCGGGAGGCGGAGAAGGCAGGGATCGCCCGCGACTGGATCGACGCCGCGCAGCGCTCCCCGATCTACGCCCTGATCAACACCTATAAGGTGGCGCTGCCGCTGCACCCGGAATACCGCACGATGCCGATGGTCTGGTACATCCCACCGCTCTCCCCCGTGGTCGACGTCGTACAGGAGACCGGCGAGGACGCCGAGGACAAGGGCAACCTGTTCGCGGCGATCGACGCCCTGCGCATTCCCATCGAATACCTCGCGGAGCTCTTCACCGCGGGCGATGTGGGGCCGGTCGACGCCGTACTCAAGAAGCTGGCCGCTATGCGCTGCTACATGCGCGACATCAACATGGGCCGCGACCCGGACGGCACCATCCCGGCCGCGGTCGGCATGAGCGAGGAGGAGATGTACGACATGTACCGGCTCCTCGCGATCGCCAAGTACGACGAGCGCTACGTCATCCCTCCGGCGCACGCCGAGCAGGCACACTCCCTGGAAGAACTGGCGACCGAGTGCTCGGTCTCCGCGTACGGCGGCGGACAGCAGGACCTCTTCGGCGAGGGCTCCGGCGCACCGACGCCGATCGCCGTCGAGAACTTCCAGATGCTCCAGGACCGTCAGACAGCCGACACGCTCGCTTCGCCCGCCGACAAGGGCGCGCGCGTCAACCTGCTGAACTGGGACGGCAAGGGCTCACCCGAAGGACTCTTCCCGCCACGGGAGACAGACTCGTGAGCCGTCGACCGAAGGCCGGCCTTGCGCCGCATGAGCTGACAATCGCCTGGCAATCGGTGTCGCTGCTGCTCGACTACCCAGACTCCGAGATGCTGGCGCGCCTCGACCTGATCCGGGGCGCCTCGCAGCGGCTGCCGGTGGCCATCGGGGACTCGATCCGCGAGTTCGCGGACCACGTGGAACAGACACCCCTGCCGCAGCTACAGGCCCAGTACGTCGAGACGTTCGACAACCGTCGCCGGTGCAACCTGTTCCTGACCTACTTCGCCCACGGGGACACCCGCAAGCGAGGGCTGGCCCTGCTGCGGTTCAAGCAGACCTACCTCAGCGCCGGCTACGAGCTCGACAACTCGGAGTTGCCCGATCACCTCTGCGTGGTGCTGGAGTTCGCGGCGACCGTGGATCAGGAGCGTGGTCGAAGCCTGATACTCGATCACCGGGCCGGGCTCGAGCTGCTGCGCGTCTCGCTCGTCGACATGTCTTCTCCCTGGGCGGCCCTCATCGACGCGGTCACTGCGACCCTGCCTGCCCTGCGCGGCGACGAGCGGGACGCCGTACGCCGTCTCGCCGCCGAAGGCCCCCCTGAGGAGGAAGTGGGACTGGCACCGTTCGCCGCCCCGCAGTTCAGCGCCGGCGCCGCACCGAAACCGACCTTCTTGTCCATGCCGTCATTCCCAGGAGCACGCCGATGAACGAGTTCCTCTTCGTCGTGGTTCCCTACATCTGCCTGACGACCTTCGTCGTCGGGCACCTGTGGCGCTACCGCTACGACAAGTTTGGGTGGACCACCCGGTCGAGCCAGCTCTACGAGAACCGGCTGCTGCGCATCGGGAGCCCGCTGTTCCACTTCGGGATGCTCGGAGTCGTCGGCGGCCACATCATCGGGCTCCTCGTGCCGCAGTCGTGGACGGACGCGATCGGGATCAGCGAGCACAGCTATCACGTGGTGGCCGTCACCGGCGGTCTGCTCGCAGGCGTCGCAGCGCTGGCCGGCATGGTGATCCTGATCTACCGCCGCCGCACGGTCGGTCCCGTCTTCTCCGCGACCACTCGAATGGACAAGGTGATGTATGCCTTCCTCGCCGTCGTGATCGTGCTCGGGATGTGGAACACCATCGCCGGCTCGATCATGACCTTCGGTGGTGAGTACAACTACCGTGAGGGCGTCTCGGTCTGGTACCGCTCGTTCCTGGCCTTCCAGCCGGACGCCAGCTTGATGGCGAGCGCACCGCTCGGCTTCCAGCTGCACGCACTGGCCGCCTTCGGCCTCTTCGCACTGTGGCCGTTCACCCGACTCGTACACGTGTTCAGCGCACCCGTGGGCTACCTGACCCGCCCCTACATCGTCTACCGCAGCCGCGATGACCAGCTGGGCAGCCACCGGCCTCGGCGCGGCTGGGACCGAATCTCACAATGAACCCCCCGACGCGCCTGTCGTGTCCCGGCTGATGCTTCACATCGGCGTCCCAGCTGATGCTTGCACAGTGGCCGTGTTCGGCTTCTTGATCGCGTGATGTCTGCGGGCATCGCGAGGTCAGGGGGCCGGGATTGGCGCTGGTGCACATGTCGGTGGTGGAGCAGCGGTATCGCGCGGTGCTCGCGGTGAAGGCTGGGGGTCGCGTGGGCGAGGTCGCCGCACAGCTGGGGGTGACGCGGGAGAGCGTTCACGCGCGGCTGCGTCGGTATGAGGAGGCTGGTCTGGCCGGGTTGCAGGACCGGTCGCATCGACCGGACTCGTGTCCGCATCAGGCGTCGCCGGCGGTGGAGGCGGCGGTGTGTGAGCTGCGGCGTGAACACCCGCGGTGGGGTGCCCGGCGGATCGCGTTCGAACTGGGTCGTAACGGCTGCCCGGGGCCGGTGCGTCGCGGATGACGGTCTATCGGATCCTGGCCCGGCATGGGCTGCACGTGGCGGTCAAACGCCGCCGTGGCCGTCCAGCGAGCTGGGCGCTGGCCGCTGTCGGGTGAAAGTCGACGTTTTGCGTGCGAGGGGTCTTGGCGCGGCACGATGGACGACAGTAGGTGCCGGTCGTCTTCACCGCGGTGAGAAAGCTGCCATCGAGTCGTTCCTCGCGTCGTTGGATCGCCTCGTACTGCGACTGCGGATCACCAAGCATCAACGTTCCCCAGGGTGTCCGGATTTGAGTCCGCCCGAGTCGCGGGAGGCGACGACGATCGCCCGCCCTGATGCGTGAACGACGGCGAACCCAAGCTTAAACGGACTTATGAGTCCATCCCGGGGTTTGGCGTTGAACGAGTTCATCTGGGGCATCTTGGTCCGAGCCGCCTCCCAGTGCAGCTTAACACCCCGAGTGATGGTTTCGCGAGGGCCGAGCGGTTCTGGCGACGAGTGACCGACTTGGACTATCTGGTCCACGGAGCTAACCTGCGGAGGTACTCGGTCATGGGGTGATACGCCCGGCCGCAGCCCCCGCTCAGACTTCGGCTCGGCTGCTGCTGGATCCGCGTATCTCGACCATCACTACCAGGATCTACAGGAAGGCGCGGCTGATGGAAACCGATCGGGATCGTGTCGTCGCATCCGCCCGAGTTGTCCTTCCGGCCACTGAGCGCCGGCGCACGGACATGACCACCCGCGGCTTCACGTTCGTCGCCGATGAACCGCACAACGGCGCACTCGGCGAAGGCCCGACGCCGACGGAGTACCTGTTGATGGCGCTCGCGTCGTGCACTGCTCAGACGCTCAGGCAGTACGTCGACTACAAGTACGACACCGCCGGCGACATCACCGTCGAAATCGACTACCACGAACCCGAGCAGGACGGCGCAGAGCGCTACCTGAAGCGCACGATCACGCTGAGCGAAGACCCTGACCCCGACGACTTGAAGGTGATGCATGAGATCGCCGAAAAGTCCCCGGTGACCCTGCTGATTCAGTTCGCATGGAGCGTGAGGACCGAGTTCATCGGGCCGAGCTGAAATCAGGCCGCTTCCTGCTCGGCGATCACGGCAGTGCAGCAAGCGGTTGTCGTTCCGCCCCAGGCGGCGACAGTGAGGCCGTCGAGCGCGACAGTTTGAACGCGATGCGGCGCCTATAGATCGCGACGTGAGCTGTTTTGACTGCCCGCGTGACTCGCGCGGATACATCTTGGGGTGCCTACAGAGCAGGACGGCGCCGCGAACCGAAAGTAAACATTCGGGCCATAACGCCCTTCGTTGTGCCCACCTGCAGCGAGCGTCGAACCACACACAGAAGGAGCAAGAAAATGAATGACACCATGCAATCCGCCGAAGATCTGGCGATCCTCGAGCAGCTCAACCTCGACTACAACCATGCGGACCAGGCCAGCGACGCCAAGCGCTTCAGCGAGTTTCTTGCTGACGATTTCATCGTGCAGACACCGGGTGTCACCCGCAACCGCGACGAGTACCTCGAGTACATCGCCAAGCCGCGCCCTTTCAAGGATCTCGCGCTGCGCGAGGCCAAGATCCGCATCCTCGGCGACGTTGCTCTGATCCACGGCCGCGCCTCATACACCATGATCGCGGACGGTGCGAAGCAGGAAGCTCTGTACACGGACGTGTACCAGAAGCGTGAGGGCACCTGGGTCTGCGTCTCAGCCTGTGCGATCGCTCCGGGCGCCTGACGCCGCTCAAACCAGGCTCCTGGTCGCGAGACATCTTCGCGTCGGGTTGGGACCACACGGGAGCCAAGGGATAGTTCAGGACGCAGAAAGGCACAGCTCGATGCTCAACACGGCACCAGTGACCAACGTGCCCGGCCGGGGCAGAACGCTCCGGCTGACCTTCATATCTGCGGTGGTCTCACTGGTGGCCGCGTTTGCCGCTGTTGGCTCGACGATCCCGCTGTTCAACATCTATCGGGCTGAGGACGGGTTCACCAACGCCGGCATCTCGATGACCGTCGTCGCATACTCCGCCGCCACTCTGACCACGCTGCTGGTGCTGGGGCGACTGTCCAATCATCTGGGCCGACAGCCCATTTCTATCGCCAGCCTCGTCCTGCTCCTCTTGGGCTGTGTGCTGCTGTTGAACGTGCACGACATCGGCATCCTGATCACCGGCCGGCTCCTGATGGGCCTCGGTGCCGGGCTGGCCAGTAGCAGCCTCACTGCATACATCGTCGACGCCGCACCCGCCAGGCCTGCATGGTTGGCCTCTGTCGCCTCCAGCCAGACAGTCATGCTTGGCCTCGCCGTCGGCGCCATCGCCTCCGGCGCCCTGGTTCAGTTCGGGCCGTGGCCACGCGACCTCATCTTCCTGGTTGTCATCGGCCTTCTCCTCCTGTCTGTCGGTCTCATTGCCGTCAGCCCGGAGACCGTGACTCGGATGCCGGGTGCTTGGCGATCGCTGCGACCCCGGGTCTACGTGCCGCCCCGGGTCAGGCATCTGCTCCCCGTCGCGACGGCGGTGTTCCTGGCCACCTGGGCGGCCGGGGCCTTCTACCAAGCGTTCGTGCCTGCGCTGGTCGAGGATCAGCTCCACACCAACAGCCCGCTCATCGTCGGACTGGTGTTCGCCGCCTACATGGGTCCCAGCGTTCTCGGCGCTCCCCTCGGCGGCCGGTTCACAACGACGGCAGCCCAACGCCTCGGCATGATCGCCTTCCTAGCCGGAATGATCGGCATCATCACAGCGATCGCCACCGGCACACTGGCGTTGTTCATCGCCGCAACGATCGTCGCCGGCGCCGCTCAAGGGATCGCCATCAGCGCCACCACTCGCGGTCTGCTGCACGGAAGCACACTGGCCGACCGGGCACCGATTTTCAGCGTGATCTATCTACTCTGCTACAGCGGCGCTACGATCCCGGCCCTCATCGCCGGCCAGCTTTCCCACACCTTCTCGCTCCCGCAGATCGCCCTCGGCTACGGTGCACTTGCCCTCATCGCCACCCTGTTCACCGCCATCGCCGCACGCAACGCGCACACCGACACGGTCGAGAACAGCCAGCACGCTGAGTAATCATCTGACGAACCTCACCGTCATCCAGACCTCACTCGGCCACGAGCGGGCCGCTGACAGTTTTCGTCGACGCCCATCGATCGCCGCGCGGATCGGCGCGATGGGACAGAACCGGACCGGTGTCCTGTTCCTTCTCGTGGGGACGCTTGCGGCGAGCCTCTGGGCCAACGGGGTCCCTGACGCCGTATGACGCGTTCTGGAAGACCCATCTGATGGTCAGCGTCGGCGACCTACAGCTGGATCTCACCCTGCATGCGCTCGTGAACGACGGGCTGATGGCGATCTTCGTCGTCACTGTCGAACTCGAAGTGCGACGGGAGATCGCCATCGGGCAGCTGACGAGCTGGTTCCACGCCCTGGTCCCCGTCGCCGCCGCGATCGCGGGGCTGGCGGCGTCCGGAACTGCCTTCAACACGGTGAGTAACCGAAGCAGCCCGGCCTATGCCGGCCAATACCGCCTGTGCGGCCCTATCCCCACTAGCCGATGACAATGCGTCCGTTCGAGTCGCGAATACGGTCGGTACATCGGCGGAGCGGTTGTCGTGGCACGAATTGTGTCTGGCGGCGTCCAGGCTGGCGTTTGCCAGCGAGAGTGTGTCTAGCTCGTGGGTTATTTGCCCAACTCGATCGTCCGCCACTCGCCCCAGTTGGTGGCGTCTGAGTAGGACTTCTGCCATAGGTCGCCGTCGGCGCTCACCGCGATGACCTCGATGTGCCCGATGCTCGTGACGCCTGCGGCCACATCGCGCATCGGCACGGGTGCGGCCAGGTCCCGCCAGGCCGGATAGTCCTTGCCCTGCCAGTGATCCCGGTGCCTGACGCCGCCGTCGGCGCGAACGACGAACAGTTCCTGATGGCCATCCCAGGCGTTGACCACATCGGCGGCCACGGCCGAGCCGTCCGGCAGCCGACCGAACACGTCGTCCCAGTCGCTCCAGCCGCCTTCCCCATATGGATACCAACGATTGCGGACCTGACCGTCGAGACCGACCGCCCAGCATTCCATAATCCCGTCGCGTGGCGCTGAAAGCGCCACATCCCGCGCAGTAGTCCATCCACCCCCGGCGCACCATGCCGCGCCGTCAACACGCCATCGGTGAGTGACCTTGCCGTGCCCAGAGACCGCATAAACCTCACGGTGCCCGAGCCGGGCGCTGTTGGCCGATATTGCCACGATGCGGCCGGCACCGGGGTCCTTCGGGACTTGCGTCCAACGCTCGCCGAGTGTGCATGCCCACAGGTCGCCTCCGGTATCCACGTAGAACACCTCGACGCGGTCCGTTGCCGTAACGGCCGCGGTGACGTCGGTGACCCTGCCAAGCGGCCGCATGTCGCTCCAGTCCGACCACCGGCCGGACTCCACGTAGGACGCCTTGAATAATCCGCCCTGCGTGGTGACGACGAAGACAGTCATCTCTCCGGCCCGGAGCGAGGCTGTCGCGACCGCTTTGGCTCGCAACTTGGCCCGCTTGCGCGACCGAGTTGCCCAGACACCAAGCGGCAGCGATGCGACCGCCAGAGCAGCGCCGCCTAGGGCCTGCGAGGCGCCGGGGTCGAAACCAACCAGATTTTGACAGGTCAACCAGACGCCGAGGAAGAGGCGAGACCAGCCAGGCACACCGCAAGCCAACGCATACGGTCGATCCCACCAGCAGTACCCGCGAGGCGGAATCCAGCAATCGGCTCGGAGACTTCCCCCAACAGCCGAGACCACGGCCGTGCATGGCACACCGCATCTGTAGTCGTGCGCGCAACCCCGCAGTGAAGCCGAGGTGTTGTGCGGCTTGCTGGCTACCGCCGGACGGCCGTCATGCCGACGCGGTCGCTGTTTCGACGCTCAAGACAGCGAACAGCCGGCCGTCCACCGGCCGCCGTCTCCCTTGCGATGCTCGGGCTTTCGAAGAGGTCGTATGCTCCGGACGCGCGGCATGCACGCGACGGGCGCGTCAGGCAGAGCCGGCGTCACCCAATGTCGGGGTGTGGGGGCCACGCAGAAGGTCGATGAGGACTGCTGCCTGACTGTGTTCGATGTCCTTGCTGGCGGTCAGCAGCGTGATCGGCGTGGTGCGGGCTAACTTCCGCAGCCGCTCGATCGTCGCTTGCGACTGAACGTCTTGCAGTTCGATCAGGTAGCGGCGCCGGAACTCCACGAACCGCTCGGGTTGGTGGCCGTACCAGCGGCGCAGCGGGGTGGACGGCGCGATGTGCTTGACCCACTCGTCAAAGTGGACCGCTTCCTTGGTCAAGCCGCGCGGCCACACCCGATCGACCAGCACCCGAACGCCGTCATCGGGCGAGAGATCGTCGTAAACCCGGCGAAGGGTCACCGTTTTCATGGGTCCTCCTTAATGTGGATGCGCTGATCGCTCGCGACTACCACGGTGTCAGGGTCCCCGCCAATCTTCGCGTGGTGCGCTCGCTGACGGACAGATGTCTGGCAAGCCGGTGCCGTGATCGCCGCACTGCCGATGGTCGGCAGGTTGCGACGGTCGACGTGACCGGTGACGACACCTGTGCAGGTCCGAGGCACAGGCAATCATTGATCGTAGTCGAGGCAGCGTACGCGGTCGCCTGGTCGGCAAGGAACCGCCACAGTCAGCGTCGGTTGTCAGGCCAAGCCGAGGGCAGCGACCGACGATCCACCGATTCATTGTTGCCCACTCGGTCGCCGGTCTACGCGTCGATACTTCAGGAGTCAGTTATAAGTATTGCTCAACGAACCGCAGAAACGACCTGGAGGGGTTCGTTGGCCGACGGCGGTGGAACGATCCGCTCGGGCAGCGGCACGGTAGCGATCAACGATCTCGGTCACCTCGTTGCACCAGTGGAACCGCCCACGCGGGCGCCAGCAGCATAAAGAGGAATCGCTCAGGGACTCATCGACCCTCACCACCCGCCCCCAAGCGCACCGCCGGCACCGGCGGCCCTCGGAGCAGTGTGGTCACGACGATCCGGGCGCCACGTGACGACCGGTGGGTAGCGGCGGGAGCGCGGCCACCGACGTGGTCGCCCGTGAAACGAGAAGGAGTTAGTGATGGAGAAGTTGTCGTTGACCGCGATCGCCGACGGGCTGCTGAGCCATGAACTCGGCGCGTCGAGCCGCATGGGCATGCGCATTGTTGATGGTGGACGTCTGCGTCCGCTCTGCCAGACCGTGATCGCGTTGACCCGTGGCGAAGAGTTGGACGAGCACGAATATCGCGCTATTGCCACCGTGCAGGTGCTGCGCGGTCGGGTACGGGTCGATGCCGGCGATGACACGACGGACGGCTTCCCCGGAGAATTGCTGGTTGTGCCCGGCACACGGCACACGGTGACCGCACTGGAGGACACGGTCGTGCTGCTCACCGAAGCTGAACGTACGTCGTCGATCGCGGCTGAGGCAGCCGATACCGATCTGGCCGCTTCCTGTCAGCGTCGGAGCAGGCGGCAACGCTGGCCTGTGAACGCACGTCTGCGCTAACCAAGACGACGCATCGCTGGGAACGTGCCGCGCACAGTTCGGGCGCGTCGATTGGCGTCGATGATGCCCAGACCCATGGTGTCGCCTCGGGCCGCCAATACCCGGAGTGGCTACGCCCCGCGGCTGCTTTGACACTCGGCCACGTACTCAGCGTTGGCAGATGCCCACGGTTTCCGGTCGGCAGCCGTACCGGTGAACGCAGTGCCGACCGGCCACACCGGAACCAGCACCACCACCACACAAGCGATCCCGCGGTGGAACCGCGCCGCCTCGGAGGCCGGCCACGAGTCGACCGCTCGCTGGGCCTCGGCCGGCACATCCTCAGACTTCCGTCTCCGCGGGTGCGATCTCCGTGACGCCTCTCATAAACAGGAGTCTGAGATTCTCTTTATCGGTACGGTTGCGATGTGCGGCTCAACAGATCCACGGACATCAGTCTTCGCATCCTCATGCTCGGTGCGGCACGCGACGACCGGCTCACCATCGACGAGCTGGCCGAGGCACTCGTGGTCCCTCGGCATCACTTGGCCAAGGTGGTGCAGCGGCTGCAACACCTGGGCTTGCTGGAGACCGTCCGCGGCCGCAGCGGCGGCGTCCGCCTCGCCGCCACCGCGCACAGCACCTCGATCGGTGGCCTAGTGCGTGAGCTCGAGGGCGAGACCGAAGTCGCCGACTGTGAGGGCGAGCGGGCCTGCCCGCTGATCCAGGCATGCCGGCTGCGCGGAGCGCTGCGCCATGCCCAGGAAGCGTTCTACGCCACCCTCGACCCCATCACCGTCGCCGACCTGAGCGCACCGCCTGCCCGGCAGGTGCTGCTCAGCCTTGGCCGCCGGTAACCGTCCCACCCCCTCGCCTGGAGGAACCATGCTGTCTCCCACCAGTGTCCCGGTCATCGAGGCCACCCTGCCGATCGTCGGCAGGCACCTCGACCAGATCTCCGGAATCTTCTACGACACGATGCTCGGCGAGAACCCGGAGCTGCTCAATCTGTTCAGCCGCAGCGCGCAGGCCACCGGTGAGCAGAAGAGCGCCTTGGCCGGCGCGGTGGCCGCGTTCGCCACGCACCTCGTCGGAGCGGGACCGGACGCCGTGGTCTTCGACCACATCGTCGAACGCATCGCGCAGCGGCACTGTGCGCTGGGCATCCGCCCGGAGCAGTACACCACGGTCGGTCGCTACCTGATGGGCGCCGTCGGCGCCGTGCTCGGCGACGCGGTCACCCCGGCGGTCGCCGCCGCATGGGACGAGGTCTACTGGCTTTTCGCCGCCCGGCTGATCGGTCGCGAGGCACGCCTCTACGCCGAGGCCGGAGTCGATGGCGCCGACCCGTGGCGCGAGTACGTGGTAGCGAAGAAGATCGCCGAAGCGCACGACACGGTGTCGTTCATCCTGACCCCCGCCGACGGGCGGCCGGCTCCCGCCTTCCTGCCGGGCCAGTACGTGACGGTCGCCGCCGACCTGCCGGACGGCAGCCGCCAGCTGCGGCAGTACTCCCTCTCCCAGGCAGCCACCGGCGGCACCCTGCGGATCACCGTCCGCCGGGTACGCGGCAGCGGCGGCACCCCGGACGGCATGGTCTCCAGCTTCCTGCACGACAGGGTGAGCGCCGGCTCCCGGCTCCGGCTGAGCCACCCGTACGGCGACCTGACGCTGCGCGACAGCACTGCGCCGCTGGTCCTGGTAAGCGCCGGGGTGGGCATCACCCCGATGGCCGCGATCCTGGATCATGTGGCCCGCACCCAGCCGACCCGCGAAGTCACTATCGTGCACGCCGACCGCAACCCCGAACGACACCCGCTTCGCCTGGACATGCACAGCCACGGCTCCCGGCTGACATCCTTCACCGCGGTCGTCTGGTACGAGGAAGCGAGCGACGTCCCAGGTGCGAACCAGGGCTTCATCGACACCGACAGCATCCCGCTCGACCCCGGCGCCGACGTCTACCTGTGCGGCCCGGTGCCATTCATGCAAGCGGTGCGCGCCGGGTTACACCGCCGTGGGGTGAACGACGAGCAGATCCGCTACGAAGTCTTCGGCTCCGAACAATGGCGGTCCACCCCGGTCCCCGCAACCGTCTGATCAACACCTACTCATAGACGCTGCCGCCGGAGCTGATCTGCATGGTTGACGCATCCGGGGTGGGACGAACCTCGTCGGAGGTTGTGTCCCACGCCGGAGCTGCCATGCTTGGCCTTGACCTGTCAATCCGCGTCGCGGTCCGACGGGACCACCATCACCGGGCACAACGAGCAGACTGGCCGAAATTCGACGGCTGAGAGTCATCAATGCTGCGGCAGCGGAATCCCCCGACACCACTTCGGTGCGGTACTCGATACATTCGGGTACCGCACGCTGATCCCGTGCGCGCCCGCCGCGGACCAGAACGGTACGTCGCTGGTCGCGATGGCGCCGGTCGGGCTTGTGCCTGCCGATTGATAGGCGAGGATCAGTTCGGCGTCGCGGAGCCGAGCCTGGGTGAAGGCGGCGTCCGCCACGGTGCGGGATCCGGATGAACCATCGGTGCCGACCACGATCGGTCCGTTGCCGGACGGGCGGTCATCGCCGCGCAGGATCACGACCGGGCAACACGAGTGTCCGGCGACTTGGGTGGCGATCGAATCGGTCAACAGCTCGGCGAACCCGCCGGAGCCGCGGTGCCCGACGACGAGTAGTTGAGCGGAGCGTGAGGCATCGAGGAGGACTGCGCTGGCGGATCCGTCGAGCAGATGAGTCGCCAGTGAGAGGTGTTGATGCGCTTCCTGGGCTTCGTGGGCGACCTTGGCCAACAGATCCAGCATCGCTGCACGCGGTCCTTGGCCGTGCTGGTTGTAGGGGGCATGGAAGGGTGGGAGGATGACCGGCCAGCCCAGCGCGTGGATGACCTGCAGTGGATGACCTGCAGAGGACAGTCGCGTCGCTGCGCTTCCCGGGCACCGTAGTTCACAGCGGAGCGGGCAGCTGCGGACCGTCGAAGCCGACGATGACAGGGGCGTTCACGGGGACCTCCGTAGTGACGTGGGTGCCCCGCTACTGCCGGCGGGCCTGGGGACGGCAGCCGTGCAGTTGTTTGTTCTTGGCTGAGGTATGCCGATGCCGGGGCATAGAAGGTGGCTGCTAAGGCGTCGATCGACTCAAGCGACCGCGGCTTGAAGTCCGCGGTCGCGGTGTGGTGTTGTGGGGCTCAGATATGACAGGACTCCGCTGAGTTCCAGGACTCGCCGCGGGAGACCTCGGGGGTGGATGACGCCGTACCGCTTGCGGTGCCGTTCCGCGGTTTGCCGGGCCTCGACGAGGGCGCCGATGCCGGCGCAGTCGAGGAAGGTCACGCAGGACATGTCGATCAGCAGACTGGAGACCGCTGGATCGCACAGGGACGCGGTCAGCACGCCACGCAGGTGCCCGACGGTGTTCAGGTCCATCTCACCGATCGGGCACAGCACCTTCTGACCGTCGCGGTACGGGTCGCGGGTGAGCGAGAACAGCATGACGCCTCCTTCGTGCGGTGCCTTCCAAGTGTCTGCGCGGGGTGACACAGGTGACGATTCAGGCGATAGCCGGGTGGCGGACCCGCCATCGCGGCGACGGCCTGCGCCACTGGGCGCGGCGCCGCGCCCAGCGGCAACGCAATGCACGCGCGCCTTCAGGCGGCGGACGGTCGCTTCGACACCCCCGAGAGCGGACCGCCTCGGCCAGAGACCGGACAAACTCCGGCGGGTGCCGGAAGCGTTGCCCGCGAATCTCCACGGCCGCCGCGACCCGGTCGGTCAGGGCTCGTTCCATGGCTCGTGCGCGCCGCCCGGAAATCGGAACGTAGTCGAGCTGCTGGCCGGCGACGGCGAGCTGCCCCAGCTCGGCCACCAGGCGCCGGGCGTCGCGCTCGCGGCCGAAACAGGCCAGAAAGGCACCCGTGGGCTGCGTCCGCGCGGTCACGTTGCCCGCGGCCAGCGCATCGAACGCGTCCAGCGCCCGCGCGTTGACCGGCACGTAGGTGGCCATGCCACGCCGCCACTGCCGGCCAGCGCAGCGCCGGACGTACCCGGCAAGGAACCGCGCCAGGTCGCTGTCGGCGCGAGGCGGCGGATACACCGGTGCCCGAGGGCTCAGCACCGCACGCAGCCCGTACCGGAGGACCGACGGTTCCGGCAGCGGCGCGGTAAGCGCCGGCGTCAGCCACCCCGCATTGCCCCAGGAGGCGCCGGCACCGACGTGGTCCCGCTCGTAGACGGTGACGCCCGCGTCGATCTCCTGCAGGAACCAGGCGGTGGACAGGCCCACCATCCCCGCCCCGATGACGGCAACGTCGTCCGTAGGACCGTGCCCTTGATATGCGGAAGGCATGCCGTTCCTCATCTCTGCGTTAGGCCAACATCCACCATCCCCAGGCGCGCCAGCGCGCCGACAGGGTAGGCACCGGCGAACCTGCGGGCTCGCTTCCTGCTGGCGGCCGGCAACCAACTGTCCGGGCAAGCTGGGGAGCAGTGGTTGATGGCGCCATGGTCACGGCCTGCCTGTCGATGCCGCAGACACCTGGGATGGCTATCCGAACCGCAGGTCGTCGTGCCGGCGCGGACAGGCTGGTCGCCGAAAGCCCTCGGACCGCCTTACCGGAGCTCGGCAAATTACGACCATCGAATTGACCGATCCATCGACTGTTCACCGTACCTCGCAGCATGAAAACTGCTGTTAGACAACGTCGACTCGCGACCGATGGGCTTGCGTCCAGCGCCACCGCGTGATGCTGAACGCGTAGGAGACATAGACGCGTGCGCGGTCGGCGAGGGGCAACCAGCGCTTACGCCGCACACGGTCACCCAGTGGGGAAAGGCAGGGCGACATCATGCTGAGCGATGCCGAGCAGCGAAAACTGACCGAAATCGAGCTGAACCTGCAGACCGAGGATCCTCTTTTTGTGAGGAGCTTCAGTGATCGGAGTCGGTGGCGGTCGAGGCGGTGGGGCATGACGGGGCGCGGCTGGCTCATCATGAGTGCGCTGATCATGTGCCTCGCCGTGTTGATGATCAACGCATGGGTAGCCGCCCTGGCAGCGACCATCGCCGTTATTGGTGCCGGTCTGTGGCTCAATGACTCCTGGCGCCTCAGAATTCAGCGGCTTTCGGCGCGCCCCTGAATGCACCGAGAAATTTATGATCACCGCGAACGAACTCCGACATACGTACAAGTTGCACGTTGCGGCCTTCGAGGACAACTGTCGCACAAGGAATGCATCAATGCCATCAAGTTGGCCAAGACCGATCGCCGTCAGTCATGCAGAGGCAGTTTTATGGTCGTCGAAGTAATCTGCAACGGAACAGAAGGAGCGCGACAGTGCCACTAACGCTTGGACACGACGAGGAACATCCGATCTTCTTGATCGGTCACCACACGTTCGAGGCTTGTCCGCGTCCCGCTCGGACCGATACATTCTCGGAAGATTCAGTCGACGACATCGTCGACGCGTGGGGTAAGGATTCCTTTCCGGCAAGCGATCCGCCATCGAACTGGTGAGCCGCCGTAGCTGCGGTACACAACGTTCTCGTTGTAGCTCTAGCTAGCCCGGCGTCGGTAGCTCTTGTTGTGGCCAGTTGAGTGCACGCGCCCCGAGCAGGGCTGCCTGCAAAGTAAAGCGGTGAGCCGGGTCGAACGGGTTGTATCCGGTGAGCATTTTGATACGTTGGAGACGATACGTCACCGTACGCACCGACACGTGGATGCGTTTTGCCGACTCCGTTGCCACGCCGCCCGTATCGAAATACGCCTCCAGTGTTGCCAGTAGTGACTCTCCCCCGCCTCGAGCTTGCGTGAGAGGGCTGAGCACCGCATGCACCAGTTCAACGATTGCCGGCTGATCGCGCAGTAACACCCGATAGATGAGCAGGTCTCGTGCACTGACAACCGGGCTGCCCACCCGCAGTCGCGCCGCCATGGTCAAGGCCTCACGAGCCTCCTCGTAGGAACGAGCGATGCCGTACAGCCCTGGATGCGGACGGCCGACGGCTACCTGCCACGGCCGGCCGCGCGGAAGACGGCGCAGTTGGTCGTGCATCAAACGGCCGAGCTCCGTGGTCGCATCCCGACCCGACGGTATCCGCACCGCATCGATGGCGTCCGCAGGAGCCAAGACCACCAGGAGGCCATTCTTGGTGGCGACAAGCACGTCACGATCACCCAGCCGGTCGAAGATGACCGACTCGAGCGCCGTGATAGCGGCGTCGGTGTCGGGAAGCCGGCGACTCGGTGCGGCCAATGCCACTTGATGGACGCGAGCCAGGTCGAGACCGAACGGTTCAGCCCGATCGACCAACGCACCCAGGTCGGGGTCGCCGCGAAGTAGGTCGTCGATCAGCTCGCGACGAAGGGTCTCTTCCCGACGGACGAGGTCCCGGCGAGCCGTCGCATAGCCCTCGGCAAGAGTCGCCACCGCATCGTCGATGACGTACAGCACGGCGGCCGCAGCCGCCCGGACCGCTTCACGGTCGCGGCTACGCACGACAATCGGCAAATCCTGCCACAGCCGACGTGCCGCCGACAGATAGAGCTGAACCACCCGCCCAGCCGAAACGCCCTGCTCCGCAGCCCGGCGTCCCAAGACCTCCACAGCATCCAGTTCGGACCGTTTCGGTCTCCGCCCCGTTATCGCCGCATCTGCCAACAGGCCGAGGTAATCGCCGAGCAGTTCCACCGAGACACCTCCCGCGTCTCGGCTCGCCCCTGCTGCGACCTCGTGGAGCCAATGGTCGTCCGATTCGGCCACCGAGGCTGCCGACGCGCTGTTCCGAAATCCAGATGCCATCACGTTCCGCACTTTCTCGAGCGTCTGTCAGGCTTCGCTCACAGCACGTCATATACCAGTTTTTTGACGACGCCACACGCACTCCCGCGGCGAACCGAAGTTCGGCGAGCCTGCCATGATGATTGAGGTGCCATACCGCAATCCCAGGAACGAGAACCAGATGGTCGGAGATCAGCCGGCGGTGACAGCGCCAGCACATACTCTCACTGCACGTGATCACCGTCGAGGCCGTACGCCCATCAACAACCAGGTCATCGACCCAGGCGACGAACTCACGGCTGCACATATGTTCGGCATTCGCACGAGATGTCGCCACCTGCCACCAACGGTCCGGCGGCTCCGCCGACCCGCGGCGGCGACCACCCGAGCCGCTCATCCCGCCGATACAGCATGCCGGTCGCAGGCATGCGACCGGCATGCTCGCTGCCTCCCACCGAGGCGAATTCATGAGCTCGCAGTCCACCTCCATCGACGTCGGACTCCACCTTGCCGCGCGGCGTCAGGTCTCCAACAGAACGGTCGACGGCGACTAGCGGCTGTTCAGATTGCCGATCTTCGGCAATGAAGAGCATGACGGAAGGAGACCATATAGCGAATTAGGTCGATGTTCCAGCGTCTGCGTCGGTCAAGGATTTCCGAGGGTCGGCAGTGTAGGTCTGCTTTATCTGGCCGTCACACGCCTGTTTCCCCGTCCGGACCATCGGTGACGATGGGTGAACGCACAGAGTCCGGCAGCCGCTCACCGCCGGGGCACGTCCCGGACTCTCTTCGTACCGGTGCACGACCCGATGAGAGGCTGGGATGGATCTTTTCAAGAGGGAGGATCTGCTGAGGCTGGCTGACGACAGCGGTGGCGTACGGGTCTCGATGTTCCTCCCGACCCATCGCGGCGGGCCACAGAGCGACCGCAACCGCATCCGGCTCAAGAATCTGGTGCGCCACGCCCAGCAGGTGCTTCGCCACGAAGGTACACCCGGCACCGAGGTCGACGCGATCCTTGCACCGGCACGCGATCTCCTGCACCGCGTGTGGTTGTGGCAACGGCCGAGCGACGGACTTGCGTTGTTCCTCAGCGCCGGCTCGCTCCAGCCTGTCAGGGTTCCGATCCGGCTACCGGAATTGGTTACGGTCGGTGACCGGTTCGCCGTACGACCGCTTCTCTCCCTACTCACAGCCGGCGGCCACTTCTACATCCTGGCCCTGAATCAAGAAGAGATCCGCCTGTTCCGCGGGTCGCGCTTCGACGTTGACGAGGTGACGCTCGACGGTCTGCCGTTGGCCATGTGGCTGACCATGCCGCGCCGTCAGCCGATGAGAGCCCACGCGTTCCTTGTCGATCGCGCTGGCGACCCACGCGCGGGGTTCAACGGCAATGACGCCGATTCGGCGCCGTTGATAATCGAACATCTTCGCCGCGTTGATCGAGCTCTGACGAAAGTGCTCGACGACGAGGACGCCCCCCTCTTGCTGGCGGGCGTACGATCCACGCAACAGCTTTACCGGCAGGTCAACACCCATCCCCGGCTCCTGGACACGGGAATCGACGGAGGCCCCTGGGACTTGAGCGCCGCGCAGCTACACCGACGTGCCTGGCCGCTCGTGGAGCCGACGTTACGCAAGGATGAGGTTGCTGCCGTGGCGGCGTACCGGGCATTGCTCGGCACCGACCGCACCCATACCGAACCGGCCGAAATTCTCGCCTTCGCGGAGCAGGGACGCATCGAGACTTTGTTTCTCTGCGCCGACAGGGCCTGCGGCGACGCCTCGCTCCCCGCAGGACCGTCGGTCCGACACACCTCGGTTTCGTTCCACAAGGAGCATCTCGATCTCGCTGCTGTGGCGACGCTCCGTCACGGCGGCGCGGTATACACGGTTTCACGATCACGGATGCCTGATGTCACCTCAGCCGCCGCGATGCTGAGATATTGAGGTCGCAGACCAGCGCGGTGTGCCGGCCGGCCAGAGCGTGAAACGGACTGGTGCGCAGGTGCACGCTCTCCGCGCTGATGTGGGGCTCGAAGCAGGCAACGTCGTGCCGCTACCTCAGTAGTTCCAGGACAACGCCGCTCGCTGCCGACGCCCGGCAAGAAATCCCTGGTCGCCGGCGAAACGCCTTGAAGGCGAGTCGCCTTGCCCGTGCTGACCGGATCGACTTTGCCGATCCTCGGCAGATTCGTCTACCCGTATTGGTCATCGGTGGCTCTACCCACCGATCAGGGGGACGCGGATGCTGAATTCGAGGATCGACACGGCCAAGGAACCCGAGGCCAAGGTGGTTGTGGGTGCTCGTGGGCTTGGTCATCTGCCTCAAGCAGCGCGACAGATCAAAGAGCGTGCGCCGAAACAGCGCGCTCCGTTCCTAACGCGCGCCAGGTATGGCAGCCGGACACGGGCCCCCAGGACAGGAGGCGCATGATGATCCACAACCGCAGTCCGCAGCAGCCGGACCGACGACCGATCGTCGTCGGCGTTGACGGTTCACCAGGTTCGAAAGCCGCTCTGCGATGGGCCTTGGACCAGGCGGAACGAACGACGGCCACCGTGGAGACGGTCATCGTGTGGGCACCGGAGGCAGGGTTCTACTACGGCTACGAGTGCGCATCGATCGCCGTCGCCGGCGAGGATCTGGCCGCCGCCGCGGACACAGTGCTGATGGACACCCTCGTGGAGGTCATCGACGACCGCGGACGATCGGCACCGATAAAGCCGCGCGTACTGCGAGGTCGTCCGGTCGCGGAACTCCTGCGTGCCGCCGGCTCAGCTCAGCTGCTCGTTCTGGGCGGACCCGCCCACGGAAGGATCGCGGGGTTGGTACGGGGCTCGGTAAGTCACGAATGCCTGCAACACGCCCCATGCCCGGTGCTGATCGTGCCGGCGACACCGGGCGTGCTTGCGGCAGGCGCCCACGCCGACGAGCCGGCAGGGAAGCTCCGCATCCGGCCGAAGGAATGACGCTCTAGCCGAGCCCCACCCCTGCCCAGGGGCATCGACCGCTGGAGATGACGCCACCACGAAGGACAAGAGATGAGCTCCTCGACCTCGTACACCGAGCAACTGACCGACGCACTTGTCGACGCAGCGATTCAGGCCGTCCGCCATGCGCCGTCCGTGCTCAACACGCAGCCATGGCGCTGGCGCGTGCATCCCGCACGGTTGGAGCTGTTCGCCGATCGCAGCCGTCAGCTGAGCGCCATGGACCCGGACGGCAGGCTGCTGATGCTCAGTTGCGGAGTGGTCCTTGATCACGTCCGCGTCTCCCTCGCTGCTCAGGGCTGGGTATCGCACATCCGCCGAACGTCGAGTACATCGACGCCTGAACTGCTCGCCACGCTGACATCCTTCGATCGCGTCGAGATCACTCCGAAGGCGCAACATCAGGCGCACGCCATGCGCAGGCGGTACACCGACCGGCGGCCCGTCAGCGAACAACCCCTCTCCCCAGCTGTCATCCGCGCCGTCGCCGCATCGGCCGATGGGCGCGTACGACTGCACGTGCTATCCCCCGATCAGGTGCTTGACCTGTCGGCGGCCGCCTCAAGGGCCGTCACCGTGGCAGCGAAGGACGCATTCGCGCGCGCCGAACTGGAGTACTGGACCAGCAGAACGATGCCCGAGGGCTCAGGACTACCCGCTGCTGTACTGCCAGACCACTGTCCGCAGACGTCGGTGCCAGGCCGTCGCTTCGGTCACCCAGGGACGCTACCCATCGGGTCAGGGCATGACCGCGCGGCGACCTACGCGTTGCTCTACGGCGACGAAGATGTTGCCGAGCGCTGGCTGGAGGCCGGTGAAGCCCTGTCGACGGTGTGGCTCACCGCCACCGCGCTGAATGTGTCGGTGCTGCCGCTCAGCGATGTCGTCTCGGTGCCTGCCACCCGGGAAGCCCTGCGACGCATGCTGCGGACCTTCGACCATCCCTATCTGGCATTGCGGCTCGGCATTGCCGAACCGCAGTCCGGTACGCCGCCGCGTACGCCCCGCCTCCCGGCTGCTCAGCTCATCGACGCAGTCCCCTGGACGACGTGACGCCCCACCCGCAACAGCACTTTCTGATCCACCAGAGCCGATCGAGCGGGTCGCGTGCAGATGAACCGGGCAGCAGCGCGAACATCCGTCCGTGCACGTCAGGACCATATCCGCCACGGCTGCAACACCGCCGACGTCTAGAACAGGATGACGATGAACCACACGCCGAAACGGCGCCCGGTGATCAGCGACGGCCTGGCGAGCCAACTTCCGGACATCGACCCCGAGGAAACCCGCGAGTGGGTCGAGTCGCTCGACGGAGTCATCGACAAAGGTGGCCCCAAGCGCGCCCGCTACGTGATGTTGCGCCTGCTCGAACGGGCTCGGGAGCGACGGGTCGGGGTGCCGCCGCTGACGTCGACGGATTACGTCAACACGATCTCGCCGGAGCAGGAGCCCTGGTTCCCAGGTGACGAGTTCGTCGAGCGGCGGATCCGGGCGTACATCCGGTGGAACGCCGCGATGTTGGTGCACCGCGCACAGCGGCCGGAGATCGGGGTCGGCGGGCACATCTCCACGTACGCGTCGTCGGCCAGCCTCTACGAGGTCGGCATGAACCACTTCTTCCGCGGCAAGGACTACCCGGGCGGCGGCGACCACATCTTCTTCCAGGGCCACGCGTCCCCAGGCATGTACGCGCGCGCGTACTTGGAGGGCCGGCTCGGCGAGAACGACCTGGACGGCTTCCGCCAGGAGCTCTCGCACCCGGGTGGCGCCCTGCCGTCGTACCCGCACCCCCGGCTCATGCCGAACTTCTGGGAGTTCCCGACGGTCAGCATGGGTCTCGGCCCGCTGAACGCGATCTACCAGGCGCGCTACAACCGCTACCTGCACAACCGCGGCATCAAGGACACCAGCCAGCAGCACGTCTGGGCGTTCCTTGGCGACGGTGAGATGGATGAGGTTGAGGCGCTCGGCGCGATCGGGGTGGCGGCGCGCGAGGAGCTCGACAATCTGACCTTCGTGGTCAACTGCAACCTGCAGCGCCTCGACGGCCCGGTACGCGGCAACGGCAAGGTCATCCAGGAGCTGGAGGCGTTCTTCCGCGGCGCCGGCTGGAACGTCATCAAGGTCGTCTGGGGCCGGGAGTGGGACCCGCTGCTCGCCGCGGACACCGACGGTGCGCTGGTCAACCTGATGAACACCACCACCGACGGCGACTACCAGACGTACAAGGGCGAGTCCGGCGCGTACGTGCGGGAGAACTTCTTCGGCCGTGACCCGCGCACCCGCAAGTTGGTCGAGAACATGACCGACGACGAGGTGTGGAACCTTAAGCGCGGCGGGCACGACTACAAGAAGCTGTACGCGGCGTACAAGGCAGCGACCGAGCACACCGGCCAGCCGACGGTGATCCTGGCCAAGACCATCAAGGGCTGGACGCTGGGCTCGCACTTCGAGGCCCGCAACGCCGCGCACCAGATGAAGAAGCTGACCCTGGACGACCTGAAGGCGTTCCGGGACCGGCTGCACCTTGAGATCAGCGACAAGCAACTGAAGGAGAACCCGAACCTTCCGCCATACTTCCACCCAGGCGAGAGGTCCGACGAGTGGCAGTACATGATGGAGCGGCGCCGTGAGCTGGGCGGCTTCGTTCCCACCCGCATGGTGACAAGTCGACCGCTCAGCCTGCCCGGTGGGGCCGCCTATGCGAGCGTGAAACGCGGATCAGGCAACCAGCCGGTAGCCACGACCATGGCACTGGTCCGGCTGCTCAAGGACCTGATGAAAGACCCTGAGATCGGCCACCGATTCGTGCCGATCATCCCGGACGAGGGTCGCACGTTCGGACTGGACGCTCTGTTCCCGACCAAGAAGATCTACTCGCCGCATGGGCAGACGTACGCGTCGGTGGACAGGGATCTGCTGCTGAGCTACCGCGAGTCCCGCAGCGGCGTACTCCTGCATGAGGGGATCACCGAAGCGGGTTCCACCGCGTCGTGGACGGCCGTCGGCACGTCCTACGCGACCCACGGCGAACCGATGATCCCGATGTACATCTTCTACTCGATGTTCGGGTTTCAGCGCACCGGCGACGGCTTCTGGGCGGCCGCCGACCAGATGAGCCGCGGCTTCCTGCTCGGCGCCACCGCCGGCCGGACCACTCTCAACGGTGAGGGCCTGCAACACCAGGACGGCCACTCACTGCTGATCGCCTCTACCAACCCGGCCTGCCTGGCCTACGACGCGGCCTACGCGTACGAACTCGGCCACATCGTCCGCGATGGCCTGCGCCGCATGTACGGCGAGCCGCAGGAAAACGTCTTCTACTACCTCACCCTCTACAACGAGCCGATCCTGCAACCGGCGGAACCGGAGAACGTCGACGTAGAAGGCATCTTGGCCGGAATGCATCGCATCTGCGGCGCCGACGACGCCGCTGGCCCGACGGCGCATATTCTGGCTTCAGGAATCACCGTTTCGGCAGCGCTGGCAGCACAACGTTTGCTCCACGACGAGTGGGACATCCACACCGACGTCTGGTCAGTCACGTCCTGGACCGAGCTACGCCGCGACGCCCTTGACGCCGACCAATGGAACCTTCTGCATCCCGACGAACCGGTCCGTGTCCCTTACCTGTCCCGGCGCCTCCAGGAACACCCCGGCCCCGTGGTGGCCGTATCCGACTGGATGCGCGCGGTGCCGGATCAGATCGCTCGGTTCGTCCCCGACCGGTGGGCGTCGCTGGGCACCGACGGCTTCGGCATGTCCGACACGCGGGAGGCGCTGCGCCGCCACTTCCGTATCGATGGGCCTTCAATCGCTCTACGCGTGATTCAGGAGCTGACCGCGAGTGGAGCACTGGAATCAGACAGGCTCTGCAAGGCACATGCAACATTCGGCCCAATCCCCGACGACGACCCGGTATGAGCTTGCGGTTCTCCCCGACTGGCAACGCCTCGTCAACAGTACGGACCGCGATTCCCATCAAGCCCGTACGCGACACCGGCCGCTCCGCAAACCTCGCCGCGCTGTCGTCGCCCTCGTGCGGACCAAATGCGGACCGCTCGCCGCCGACCCTGTGCCGTGTCAGGTCGGAGAGGCTGCCTGCTGCAGACGTGGAAGTCAACCAGAGACGGCACGTGACGCTTCGGCATCACGACGATGTGCACCGGCCAGAACGGCCTGGTGTGCTCGAAGGCGAGAACCTCCTCAGTCTCTGCCACTACGGTCACTTTGGTTCGGCCGCTGAGCGCCTCTTCGCAGTAGAAGTCCTCGCTCACAGCAGCTCGCTTCCTCGTGGAGCCTGGTTCACGACTCGTTCTTGATCTTCAAGGCGCAGGCGGTCCGCGTGGTTGCACCTGCTGCCCGCCCGTGACCGCTGGGTGCCACGGTTACTGGCCGGTGGATGGCCCAAGGTAGGGCCCAGTCGGATCAAGCCGCTCGAGCGCTGTGGCTAGTCTGGACGCGTGAATGCGCCCCGGCTCGATCGGACGATGTTGGAGTTTGCGATCGGGCTCTCAGAGCGCGCGGGCGCGCTCGCCGCCGAGAGGTTTTTCGCGGCTGATTTCGCGCTCGGGATCAAGGCGGACGGCACTGAGGTCACGGATGCTGATCTCGCCGTCGAGACGCTGATCCGTGGCGAGCTGGCGGCACGCTTTCCGGCTGACGAGATCTACGGCGAGGAAACCGGTGCGACGGCAGGCATCTCGGGCCGGCGGTGGGTCATCGATCCGATCGATGGCACCAAGTACTTCGCGTATCGGATCCCCATCTTCGGTACCAACCTTGCGCTTGAGGACGAGCACGGTCCAGCCCTTGCCGTGATCAACCAGCCAGTGGCCCGCCAACTGATCTATGCAGGCCGCGGCTGCGGGTGCCGTGTCCGCATTGACAGCAGGGATCTCGTACCGGTGCTGCGGGACAACCCTGACTTGGCCGCCGCCCGGGTGGAGCTCGTCAATCCGGCTGGCTGGCCCGCTGATGTGCTAGTCACGCTGCATCGCCATACGCGCATCACCGGTCACCTGGGCGGCATCGGCGGTTTGCTCACCGGCCTGGTAGACGCGTTGGTGATCGCGGGTCCTGAGATGGGATACGAGGACCTGGCACCGCTACCGCTGATTCTTGAGGAGGCTGGAGGAAGGGCGACTGATCTTCACGGCAACCCGCTACTTGCCGGAGACGGAACTGCCCTGCTCAGCACCGGACGCCATCATGACGCCCTGCTGGACCTGTTAGCGCCCGTCCTGACCGGCTGACTCGGCTTGGCGCCAGTGAGGCATCAGACCGGCTTCCGGTGAGCGGATCTCCTCGTCGGGCACTCGTAGACCGTCCACCTTCCCGGACGGGGCCAAGGTGGAGCGCCTCACCAGCGGAACGACCTTGGCCCCGTCCGGGAAGGCTGGTAAGCCCTTGTGGTGCCCGGCGAGGTGATCCGGGGCGGCATCTCTGAGGGTCGGGGTTCGGGGTGGAGCCCCGAAATCTTCAGGTACTGGTCGCCTCGAGCGTGGCCGGCCGGCCCGGCCGATGCCGGCCCGAGGTCGCCAGCAGGCCGGTGGCGGCGCCGGCGCGAGCCTCTCACCTGCGGGACCGTGCGCCGACGTCCGTGGTTGTGCGGTCCTGTTCGCACCCGTAGTCACTCAGTTAGACACTCACCCTGACACCGCCAGACTGGCTGCCATCGCGAGCGTCTCGACCTCTCATCCGTGAGAATTACGCGGCTGGTCCGACTGCGTTCGTGGGGGCCGTTCACGCGGAGCGGCGATCCGGAGGCCTCCGGTGCAGGCTGCTCCCATGCGAGCCCCTTGCTGTCACCGCTGCTATCAGACAGCTTTCCTGCAGCGGACCATGCTCGGCCAACCACCGGATCAAGCTGTCCGTGAGGTCTGCCGGCAGCTGGGTCGCCATCAGCTATCCGGACGTGATGGAGACGATGCCGAGGATTGCCCGGTAGTCAGACTTCGGTAGCGAGCGGCCGGGGTGCCGTCCGGCGAGGGCACATGCTGTTGCGGCTGAGACTAAGAACTCTCGCGAGAGCCCCGAGTTGTGCGGAGCGTGGTACGACTAATGGAGCAAATGCCGCAAAGCTGATAGAACGGGCGCGCCGATGACCGCCGGCAACACGGGCGACCTGCTGCGGGATCACGGCGAGCCGCAGCGCGCGACCTACGTCGAACTCTTCTTCGACGTGATCTTCGTGTTCGCGCTGACTCGGTTGTCGCACACCCTGTTCAGCGACCTCACCTGGTCGGGTGCCCTGCACACCGTGATCCTGTTGTCCGCGTTCTGGTGGGTCTGGGTCATGACCGCCTGGACCACTAACCGGCTCAACCCCGCTCAACCGGCGATCCAGCTCGTGATCATCCCGATCATGCTCGGCACCTTGATCATGGCGGGCGCGGTACCCAGGGCGTTCGGCGAAAACGGCATGATCTTCGCCGCCGCCTACGTCATCATCCAGGTCGGCCGGGCCTCCTTCGTCACGGTCGCGCTGCACGGTCGAGAGGTGGCGATCGGCTCGCTGCAGCAGCTCATCTGGTTCTCGTTTTCGGGAGTGCTGTGGATCGCGGGCGCGCTCACCGAGGGCGGCGCGCGGCTGGTGCTGTGGATCCTCGCGGCAGGGCTCGGCTACGCGATGACGTCGTTGGAGTTCCGGCTGCCCAAGCTTGGTCCGGCCCGGATCACCACGCAGAAGGTCGGCGCGGAGCATCTCGCCGAGCGCTACCAGCAGTTCATGATCATCGCTTTCGGTGAGACGATCCTGGCGGCCGGCGGACAGTTCGCCACGCTCGGCTTCGACCAGGAACGGGTGATCGCGTTCGTGCTGACGTTCGCCATCACCACGCTGCTGTGGCGGATCTACTTCTACCGGGCGGGGCTGCTGCTCCCGGCCGTGATCGCGGCGAGCACCACGCCGGCGGTGTTCAGCCGGTCCGCCTCGTACGCCCACCTGCTCATGGCCGGTGGCATCGTGCTCACCTCGGTCGGCGACGAGATCATCATCACCCACCCGTTCGCCGATGCCAACCTGGTCTGGTCCGCCGTCATCCTCTGCGGGCCGGCGATCTACCTGGCCGGCCGGGCCCGCCTCGACTACCTGTCGTTCAGCCGGGTCGCCCTGTCCCGGGTGATCGGGCTGCTCCTGCTGGTCGTGCTGGCACCGGTGGTCGCGTTCCTACCACCGATCCTGATCGCCGTGGTGGCCGTCATCATCCTCACCGCGATCGCCGCGTCGGATGCCGTCTCCTGGCGAGTCCACCCCAGCAAGCCAACCCCGCCACCACCCAGCGGGCGGACGCTACGCCCGCAGCGCCCATAGCTACAGCCGCGCGCGGGCCGGTACGAACCGGCCGCGGATATCGCCCTCATAGACGAGGCGGGTGGTACGTGTCGTCACGGTCCGCTCACAACGCCGCCATCTGCTTCACGGCAAACCGGCCCGGCCAGCCGCTTCGAGTACGAGCCGCGCCCGCGACACAGTACGGATCAGATCCAAGGGTTCCGCCAAACGGTCGCGCGATCGTTCGATCGGGGACTACGCCGTGGTGGCCATCCCCCGCCTCGGCATTGCCGTAGAAGGTCGAAATCTCGTTGTAGAGGTCGTACGCCTGCCAGGCGTAGTAGGCGGCCACGCCGTAGCGTGGACGGCTATGTCTCAGCCGCGTGGACAGCTCACTGTCCGTCCGGGCGCGGGGTCTCTCGGCACCGAAGGCTGTAGAGCACCTCGGGTTGATCTTGGGGCTTGAAATCTGTACTGGTTGCCGTACTGGTGCGCGACCTGCCAAACCTGACACACTAACCGCATGGTTAGTAATCAAACCAAGCGGTTAGGCCACTACGTCTCCCCCGCCGCCCGCGAACGCTTCTTCGCCGCGTACACCCGCGCGATGGCCGACCTGCCGCCGCCCGACGACACGCTCGACGTGCCGACCACCTACGGCACCGTGCGCGTGTACCGCTTCGCGGGCAGCGGGGATCCCGACGGTGCGCCGCTCGTCCTGCTGCCCGGCCGGGTCTCCGGTTCGCCGGTGTGGGCCGCCAACCTGCCGGCCCTGCGCCGCCTGCGCACCGTGTACGCCCTCGACCTGCTGGGTGAGCCCGGGGCCAGCGTCCAGTCCCGCCCGCTCGCCGACAACGAAGACCAGGCACTGTGGCTACACGAGACGCTGACCGCCCTGCCGGAGCCCGCCCTGCACCTCGTCGGCCTCTCCATCGGCGGCTGGACGGCGACCAACGCGGCCGTACGCCGGCCGGAGAAGATCGCCGGCCTGGTGCTCATCGACCCAGCGATCACCTTCGCCGACCTGCCATTGCGGGTGGTGCTGCGGTCGCTGCCGGCCTCGGTGAAGTGGCTGCCGAAGCGGTGGCGGGACGGCTTCAACAGCTGGACCGCCGGCGGCGCACCGGTGCGGGACAATGCCGTCGCGGACATGATCGAGGCGGGCATGCAATCCTACGTGATCCGGCTGCCGACCCCGAAACGGTTCAGCGCCGAGCAGCTGGGCACGATCGACGTGCCGGTGCTCGTCATCCTCGCGGGCGCCTCGGTCATGCACGACTCGGCCGCGGTGGCACGCGAGGCCGGGGGGACGCTCCGCCACGGCACCGTGCACCTCTACGACGGCGCCTCCCACGCGGTCAACGGCGAGCAGCCGGACCGGATCGCGGCCGACGTGGCCGCGTTTCTGGCGGCTGCGCCGTGACGGGCCGCACGCCGACCTTCACCGAGCGGGCCCGCCGCGCCCAGCTCGTCGAGGTGACCGTCGGCATCGTCGCCGCGCACGGGTACGCGGGCTGTTCGCTGCAGCGCATCGCCGACGCCGCCGGCATCACCAAGGCCGCGGTCATCTACCACTTCGCCACCAAGGACGCGGTCATTCGCGCCGCCTACGACGCTGTCATCGAGGCGCTCGTCGGGCACGTCGCGGAACGGATCGCCGAGGCGCCGACGGCGGAGTCCAAAGCGGACGCCTACGTGTGCGGGCTCATCGGCTACCTGGCCGCGCACCCGGACCACGTTCGGCTGATCATCGAGGCCGCCGACGGGGACCGGGGCTCACCGGGACGATGGGAGCCCTTCGCCGGCCTCATCGACGACGCGAAGGCCAGCGGAGCCTACCGCCCGGACGTGGACTCACGGATGCTGGCGATCCTGGTCGGCGGCGCGATCGACGCGGCGGTCGGACAGTCCCTCCGGGAGCCGGCGTTCGACCTGCACACGGCGGCCGAGGCGGTGGTGGACCTGCTGCACCGCGCCGCACTCGCCGCGCGGTGAGCCGCACGGCCCTACCGTATGCACCGGCGAGGATTTGCTCGACGACCGGCTGCGGGTCCTCCGCGGCCCCGACCACCCCGACACCCTCACCACCCGCGCCGACCTCGCCTCCTGGCGGGGCCAGGCCGGGGTCCCAGCCGGCGCCGCCACCGCCTTCCACCGGTCCAGGGTCCGCGCTTGACACGGCCCCGCCTCTTCAGGGATGACCCCCAGGCAACCAACACGGCCCTCCGAGCTGCCCTGAAGCATCGGCTGAACTGCTGAGACGATTCGACTTCGTCCTGGCGCGTCCACGGGTGTCCGTCGTGATCGTCACCCAGTTTGTCACTCACTGGCTCCGGGCTGCCCCGGTTCTGCTTCACCGCCGTTCCTCACGGTGAGGTTGCATCCTGACGGCGGTCCTTATGCTGACCCACCGCCCCGGTGGGTCACAGGCCGGTTCGCCCGTCGATGCACTCGCGCAGGAGGTCGGCGTGGCCAGCGTGCCGCGCATACTCCTCGATCACGTGGACAAGCACGTCGCGCGTGGCATGGCTGCCACCGTCGACCGGCACCTCGCGGCCCAGGTCGGCCTCCTCGAGGGCGTCGAGCCATTCGTCCGCCTTGGCGATCTCGGCCTTCCAGGTTGCAAAGGCGTCCTTCACCACCACTGGGTCGGGGACCGCGCCCCCGAAGTCCCAATCCGGGTCGTCCTCGTGCTTGTAAAGGCACGGTGCGTCGGTCCGCCCTTGCAGCACACGCTGGAACCAGTGGTTCTCCATCTGAGCCAAATGGCGGACCAGGCCGAGCAAGCTCAGGGTGCTGGGCGGTACCGAGCGTCGGCCGAGCTGCTCGGCGTCCAGTCCGTCGCACTTCATCTCTATGGTCAGACGGTAGTTGCCGAGGTACTCCCGGTAGGTCGCCTTTTCGCCGACGGGCTGACCGAAGGTCCTGGGGTCGTCCTCGGGGGCGGTCCACAGTTTGCTCACGGCGCCACCCAATAGCGGGCGGACCGCACCAGTCAAGTGAGTTGCGGTGCACCAACTTCGACGGCCGCCAGGAGGAATTCGATCGCCGCTCGCTCATCGGCTAGGAGCGAATGTTGCCGCATCCGCGTCTTCGGCCAGAGGTTCACATTCGGTAGCCAGCGGATAGGGGACCGCGTAACCCATCAAGCGGAGTCAACGTGTAAGCATCAACCGGAGTACGACACCGCCGGCAGGCCGCTGTCGTACTCTCTGGACCTCGGTCAGTCGATGCCTTCGACGATGCGGAAGTCGCGCTCGACGCCGTCGGAGAGGGCGACCAGCGCCTCCTGGTAGGCCGCACTCTCGTGCGCCGCGACGGCCTGCTCGAAGCTGTCGAACTCAATCAGGACGGTGCGCTCGGCGATTCCGGCGTCATGCGCCACGACCCGACTGCCACGGGCGAGGATCCGACCGCCCCCGGCCTCGACGGCCGGACCGGCCAGCTTGTTGTAAGCAGCCAGCTTCTCAGGGTCTGAAATGGTGCGGTAGGCGCTGACCCAGTAGCCCTTGGGCATGGAACCTCCAGTGTTGGGATGAGTGCATCTGGCTTACGGGTTGATCTCGGACGAGCGTCGGCGGGCCAGAGCGAGGCTTGTCAGCGTCGTGATCGCCATGGCGCCGATGCCGACCAGCGCGGCGGTGGTGTAGGCGCTGTCGTCGGGGAAGAGGTGGCCGGGGCCGGTGCCCGCGGCGAGGATCAGGCCGCCGATGGCGCTGCCCAGGGAGTACCCGACGCTGCGGACGACGTAGTTGAAGCTCATGGCGCTCGACGTCTCGCTCTTGGGGGTGACGGCCAGGATGACGCCGGGCATCGCGGCCGAGAAGCCGCCAACGCCGAAGCCGAGCACGCCCATCGCCGCGAACAGTTCGGCCAGGTCCGACCGGGCCGCCGCGAACAGGGCGAACCCGCCGCCGACCACGACGGCGCTGCCGGCCAGGAGCAGGGGGTCGGCGATCCGCGTCCGGACCCGCGGCGTGAGCTTGCCGGCGACGAACCCCAGCACCGAGAACGGGATGAGGACCAGCCCGGCGACGAATGTCGTCAGCCCGAAGCCGTAGCCGGCGCCGTGCGGCGTCTGCGCGTACCGGGTGATGAGCGTGAGCAGGAGGTACATGCCGATCCCGCCGACGAACATGGCGAGGTTCGCCCCGGCGACCGCCGGGTGCCGCACCGCCCGCACATCGACCAGGGGCGTCGTGCTGCGCAGCTCGATGACGGCCCAGACGAAGAGCAGCACCACCGCGACGACGGCGAGGCCCGCCGCCACGGCGAGGTGCCCGCTCCACAGATTCCGTTCGCCGGCGAGGAACAGCACCAGGAGCAGCGCAGCGGCCAGGACGACCGCGCCTGCCACGTCCACGTGGGCGGAGCGGCCTTCGGGGGCTTCGGGCATGGAGCGCCACGCGGTCAGGAGGGCGGCGGCGGTGACGACCAGGCCGAGGCCGTAGGCGGCCCGTACCCCGCCGAGCTCGGCGAGCAGTGCGGCCAGCGGGTAGCCGACGCCGGCCCCGATGATCGAGACCACCGAGATCAGGGCGATCACGGCGGCGCTGCGCTCCTCGGGGAGGTGGTCCCGGGCCACGCCCATCATCAGCGCCGTCAGCCCGAGCCCGACGCCCTGGGCCGCCCTGCCGGCCAGCAGCCACGCGAACGGCAGCGGCAGCACGGTGAGCGCGCTGCCGGCGACGACGACCGCCAGCGTGGCGAGGATCGTGGCCCGCCGGTGCGGGCCGGCTCCGAGCCGGCCCAGGACCGGCGTGGCGACGGCGCCGCTGAGCAGCGCGACGGTCAGCGTCCACTGCGCGCTGCCGAGCGAGACGTGGAACGAGGTCGCCACGCTGGTGATGAGCGGCGTCCCGAGGCTGGCGACCGCCGCCACGACCAGAGCGATGAACATCAGGGCGGGGACCAGCAGGCGCGCCTCGGAACGCACCACCGGGAACGCCTTCACCGCGACCCCGCCGACCAACCGCCCGGTCACTGCTTCGGCCCTTCGCGGTCCTGGCTTTCGAGCTCTGCCAGATGCTTCAGCGCCGGAAGGGCCGCCACCAGCGCCTCGACCTCGTTGCCGGTGAGCTCGCCAATCAACCGCTCGAACGCGTGGACGCCCGCCTGGCGCCGCGTCCGGACATAGGAGGCGCCGGCCTCGGTCAGGCACACCAGCGTGACCCGCTTGTCGGACGCGTCGCCCCGCCGCTCGACCAGGCCGGACTCCTCCATCACCCGGACCAGGGCGGTCATCGCGGGCTGGGTGACGCCCTCGACCGCGGCTAGATCGGTGATGCGCCGCGGGCCGGTCCGGTCCAGGGTGGCCAGGGTGGCGGCGGACGTCAGGCTCATGTCCCTGGGCAGGCGTCTCGCGGCCCTGGTGGCCAGGCCGTAGAGGGCCGCCCCGATGGCGGCGGACGCGCCAGGAGCGGTGTCTTGACGACTCATGCTCGAAGCATAGCCTTTTTATATTCATAGCTTATGGAAAGGGTCGACTGGCGCGGGCACTCGCTGGCCGTCACGCCCGCCGCGATGGAAGTGCTCAGGTCGTCCTGGCCGTAAGCCCCGCTCAAAGCTTGGCGGGATCGGCGCCCTCTTCGAGATACGCAAAGCCTTGCTTCCGCGCCCGCATACTGCCTCGGAGCCGACGCGCGAGCCTCGAGATGGTCAGCTCGTCGAGCTGCCCGTCTTCCACGAACGCCCACTCCGCGATCTCACCGTCCCGGAAGGAGACGGCTGAGAGCTGGTCGGCGGAGAGGGTGCGGCCGTCGAAGACGAGGAGGACTTTGTCGCCGTCGTCTGGTCTGGGTGCCCAGTCGATCGTGAGGATCGAGCAAATCGTCGACCTCTGCGGCCACTCCGGCACAGCCGTCACCGAGAGCGTCTACCGGCACCAACTCCGGCCCGTGCTCCTGGCCGGTGCCGTCGCCATGGACAAAATCTTCGACGATGAAGGGTAGACACTCAGACGCGAAAAGAGGGCATATCCATCGATTTGATATGCCCTCTGAGCTGCCTCGGGACGGCCGGATTCGAACCGACGACCCCTTGTTACCAACCGTAGCGATGCCAACCTTGTCATTGACTGTCAGAAGTGGGCGCTGAGCTGCACAGACACGATCAGGCGATGATCGCTACCTGTCACTGGTTGTCGATCGCAGGCAGGGGTTTTCGGGGGGTAAACGGGGGCAGGCCGACAGGGTCACCACGGTCCCCGATCGGGGGGTAAACGGGGGTCCTAGACAGAATCCCGCCGGGTCTGATCGCCCCCGCTGGCCCTGCCACTGTGTCGCGCCCGCCTTACGGCATGCGCTGACCGAATCTGTGGCAGCCCTTCCAGCGCGTCGTCCATCGGGTTCTGCCATCTCCGGTGGGGTTCAGGGACCGGGTCACCAGATATAGACACTTCAACGCGGCCTACTCGTTGGGGAAGTGGCCGCGGGCCTTGACCGCCCGCCGGTAGCGAGCATTCAACGATTCGATCGCGTTCGCGGGGCAGATGACTTGCGGATCTCCACGTCGTAGTAGAGGAAGGGGATGAATTCCGCCCAGGCGTTGTCCCACAGGCGGATCACCGCCGCGCCGACGACCTCACCGACGCGCCCGGCGCCTACTGGCGTGTGGAGAACAACGACGACCGGTACATCGACTGGTCCGATTTTGAGTACGAGTGTGGTCGCCCGCGACGCAGGCCGGGCACTGCCCACATGCGCAGACGAAGGGCGCGGTGACCCGGTCGCCGCGCCGCCAGCCGCGTATGCCGGCGCCGACCTCCGTGACGACGCCGGCGAGCTCGTGGCCGGGTACGTGTGGCAGGCGGACGTCGGGATCGTATCCCTGCCAGCCCCTGCCAGCCCTGCCAGTCACTGCGACACAACCCGGTCGCCTCGACGCGGATGACCGCGCCCCCAGACGGTGGGACAGGCTCCGGGACGTCCCGGACCTCGGGTCGGGCACCGAACTCGTCCAAGATCACTGCACGCATGAACCGAATCCTCACACGCCGACGCCATGGCCAGCGGACGTCATCGGCCGGGCGACGGAGCCTGCCGGCAGAGCCGGCGGTACTCGGCGGTCACCACGGCGAGCAGGAAGAGGTCCACCGCGAGCGCGGAGAGCGCCCCGAACTGGTTGACGGTGAAACTGAAGATCTGCCCGAACAGCAGGTCCACCAGGAGCGCGAGCTTGAACAGCCGGAAGGCCCGCACTCGGTCGCGAGGCAGCAGCGACGCCCCACGGATGCTGAGCACCACGGTGATCAGCGCCGAGGCCGAGATCCCGAGCACCGCGCGCCATTCCCGCTGGTCGTCGAGCTGGCCGGTGACCGCGTCCAGAAAGACGTTCCCCACGACCACGAACGGCTCGCCGACCAGATAGAGCACCACCAGCGCCACCACCCACCGGTGGGTGGTCACCCAGACCACGGCCCGGCGGGCCCACCTGAGCCACGGCTGCCAGAACCGGGAGCCGGGTGGCTCGCGTCGAGGCACCGCGTCGAGCAGCCGGGCCACCCCCTCCTCGATGTCCGGACCGCACCCACGGACCAGCCGCGCGACCGCCGCGCGACGATCATCGGTGAGGCCGGTGCGGAGCCCACCAACCACCCCGTACAGGGCGTTCGCCGTACGCTCGGGGCCGGAGAGCCGGGCCTGCCCCCGGAGGGCCTGGGTGATCACCACCAGCAGGGCGAAGGCGCTGTAGATGATGCCGGCGGCCGGGGCGTAGAGGTAGTCGGTCCCGGCGGTGACGAACTTGCCCACCTCGTCGATGAACAGCCCGAACCCGATCCCGCCCAGAACCGCGCCGAGGCTCCGCGCCGCGCTACCGAGGAAGACCAGCGCGACCCCCAGGCCGGCGGTCATCAGGACACCACCCCAGAGCACGTGCGCGATGTGCAGCCCACCGCCGCCGAGTTGCGGATAGCCGGCCGCCTGGAGAAAGGCGCGGGTGACCAGCACCGTGACCACGCCGGAGAGGACGAACGCCTGCAGGTACGTCGGCGCCTCCAGCACCCGGAGCGGCCTCGACCAGCGGGACGGACGGGCGGGCATGGTCCCGACGCTAGCGGTGCTCTCCGTCACCCCGGGCCGGTTCCGCCGGAGTTGGGAAGGCCGCCGGCCTCGGCACCACTGCCGCTAAGAGCTCCTAACTCTTTGAGTGTTGGAGTCGGCGCCAGCAGATGATGGCGCAGGCGAGGGTGAGGAAGGCTTCGTGGATGTCGTCGCGGATCTCCCACCGCACCCGCAGGCGGCGGAACCAGTGCAGCAGGGCGATGGTCTGCTCGACGACCCAGCGTCGGCTGCCGAGTCCTGAGCCGTGCTCGACGCCGCGTCGGGCGATGACGGGTGTGATGCCTCGGGTTCGTAGCTGGCGGCGGTAGATGTCGTAGTCGTAGCCGCGGTCTGCGTGGATCCGGTCGGGCCGTTGCCGGGGTCTGCCGCGGATGCCCTTGATCGGCGGGACTTTGTCGAGCAGGGGCATCAGTTGGGTGACGTCATGGCGGTTGCCGCCGGTCAGGCTGACGGCGAGGGGGATGCCGCCCGCGTCGGTGATGACGTGGTGTTTCGAGCCTGGCTTGCGGCGGTCGACCGGGCTCGGGCCGGTTTTGGGCCGCCCTTGAGCGCCCGGACGTGGGAGCCGTCGATCACCGCCCGGGACATGTCCAGCTGCCCGGCGGCCCGGAGTTTGCCCAGGAGCACTTCGTGCAGTTGCTGCCACACGCCGGCGTCGTTCCAGTCCCGCAACCTGCGCCAGCAGGTCATCCCCGACCCGAAGCCGAGTTCCTGGGGCAGATGCTCCCACGGGATCGCCGTGTAGAGCACGAACAAGATCCCGCACAACACCTTGCGATCATCCAGCGGCTTACGGCCGGGATAGCGACGCCGACGTGGTGCTCGAGGTGGCAGCAACGGCGCGATCTCTGCCCACAACTCGTCCGAGACGATCCACGGCGGCTGCTCACCCCTCCTCACGTCCGAGCACTCTAGTCGACCGTCCATCAAGGACGAACGCCCCTAGGTCATTCTGTTAGGAGTTCTTAGAGGTCCTAACAAAGTCGGACGACATGCCGGTACGTGATGATGCAGGTGGCGAGGGTGAGGAAGGCTTCGTGGATGTCGTCGCGGCGTTCCCAGCGGATGCGTAGGCGCTTCATGCCGTGGTACCAGGCGATCGTGCGCTCGACGACCCATCTGATGGTGCCCAGTCCGGAGCCGTGGGGCTGGCCGCGGCGGGCGATCCGTGGGCGGATGCCCTTGCCGCGTACTGCCTTGCGGTACTTGTCGTGGTCGTACGCGCGGTCGGCGAACAACGCGTCGGGGCGCTGGCGTGGGCGGCCGCGCCGACCGCGTACCGGTGGGATCTTGTCGATCAGCGGGAGCAGTTGGGTGACGTCGTGGCGGTTGCCGCCGGTCAGCGACACGCCAGGGGGATGCCGGCGCCCTCGGTCAGGACGTGGTGCTTCGAGCCCGGGCGGGCGCGGTCGACCGGGCTCGGGCCGCTTTTGGGCCACGTCTGGCCGCCCGCACGTGCGAGGAGTCGATGACCGCGCGGGACCAGTCCAACTTCCCGGCGGCCTGCAGCTCGGCCAGCAGCAGCTCGTGCAGTCGCTGCCACACCCCGGCCCGGTTCCACTCCTGCAAGCGCCGCCAGCAGGTCATCCCGGATCCGAACCCCAGTTCCTGGGGCAGGAACTCCCACTGGATACCGGTGTGCAACACGAACAGGATCCCGCACAGGACCTTGCGGTCCGGGATCCGCTTACGCCCTGGATACCGCGGGTTGCGCTCAGGCTTGGGCAGCAACGGCTCGATGCGCTGCCACAGCCCGTCCGGCACGACCCACGGAGGCTGCTCACCACGCCTCACGGCCGAACACCGTAGATCACCATCTACAAGGGACGGAAGACTCTAGATCATTTTGTTAGGACCTCTAAGGAGGGTCGGGGTTCGGGGCGGAGCCCCGAGGTCTTCATGGTCTGCAACTCATAAGCGCGGCCGGCCGGAGGTCGCCAGCAGACCGGGGCCGGGCCGGCGCGGCCAGCTTGCGGACCGCCTGATGCTCTTGGTTCAAGTCAGAATCATCAACGTCAGCTGAATGTTCACGAATCCGTTGAGGGCCAGCGCCACCAGCATCGAGAGAATCAGGATGGCTGTACCCCTGCGTCCCTCGCCGGCCATGGGCTTGAGAACCGCACCGACCAACGACCACCCCACGAACCCGACGAAGCCAAGCAGAACCATCATGACGACGCCCACGTCCCCCAGCAGTTTCGGGTCGAAGTAGTCATGGTGGACTGCTGACCGAACCAACCACTCGCCGGCAAGTACACCAATGAGCAATACTGTCGCAACATTGCCCAGTCCGAGGCCCACCCCGCCCCACAGCGCGCCACGGATCTTGCCCGAGTGTTCCTCTCGCTTCATTAACGCCATTCGAAAATGCCAGCCAACCGGCACGAATGCACCAAACACCATCGCGATCACCTGACCAACAGACTGACCCGACGTGTAGACCAGGCCGGTAGCGAAGCGCTCCACCTCTCGTACCTGACCGGCGCCCTGTGGATCCGCGTTGACAAAATCGGCAAGTCCGGCGTTGAACCGCGCAGCAACGACCGTTGTCAGGATCACGGCGGCGGCCGCGAGCCACCAACCCGCTGTAAAGCCATGCTGCCCGCCCTCAGCGGAGTCGCAAGCCATCCGCCGATTATGGAGGACCGGCCGCAGGGGCACAGATTCCACCGCTGACAAACCTGCTCGACCTCGGACTGCTTCAGCCAACAACCTGACGACCCGCTGCCACCCCGTGTGCCGTCGACCCGCCCTCCTGGGGAGCGGGCCGCCGCCCGGCCCGCCCCGACGGGCGGACCGTGACGGCTCGTACGGGCGCTGGCGGGTCGGGCGGCGGTCTGCTCGGCTCGCCCGGGTCGATGGCAGGCGGGATGGCCTACCGCAACCACCCACGGCCCGGCACTCGCCGACGCAGCCCCGGCCATCCTGGAGCCGGAGCGCTCCGCCGGAGGTGCTCTAACCGCAACCCCGCGAGTGGCGGCAGCTCGCCGACGCGGACGGCGTGCACTTCTCCACGCCGCGCGGGTCCTGGCCGCGCGGCCCGGCCGGCTGCCGGCCCACCATCTCCCCGGTCAAGCTCCTGTCGTCCTGCGGCGGCCCTCTGGGCTTCCCCTGCCTCCGCGCCAGCCGCCGGGCGTGTTGCGTGGCCGGAGCGGAGCGGCAGCGGAGTGCAAGCCGCGCGCCCTGGCGGCCGCGCGTGCGGCCCGTCAAGGGCCGCCTTGAACGCCGACACCATCCCCGTCTACGACTACACCGCCGAAGGCTCCGCCTTCGCACGCGCCACCCAACCCGACTACTTCGGGTGGCTGGAGCACGTTCGCGCCGCAGCTGGCTGCACACGTCCCATCCGCCTCGCCGGCCAACTCCTCACCGTCGAACAGGGCACCGGCCGCGTCCTCGACGCCCGGCACACCGACGCGATGCCCAACGCCGCGATCTACACCGCCTGCGGCAACCGACGCGCTACCGTCTGCCCCGCCTGCGCCCACACCTACCAACGCGACGCCTACCAACTCCTCCGAGCCGGCCTCATCGGCGGCAAAGGCGTCCCCGAGACGGTCGCTCGGCACCCGGCGGTGTTCGCCACCTTCACCGCCCCCTCCTTCGGCACCGTGCACACCCGGACGGTCAAGCGACACACCTGCGGCAACCGCCGCCGCTGCGACTGCCGGGCCGATCCATGTCACGCCCGCCGCGACACCGGCCTCTGCCCCCACGGCCGGCCGGCGGTCTGCGGGGCACGCCATGAGTCCGGGGACCAGGTGCTCGGGCAGCCGTTGTGCCTGAACTGCTACGACCACACCCACCAGGTCGTGTGGAACCTGTTCTCCGGGGAGTTGTGGCACCGCACCAAGCAAGCTGCGGAACGCCACCTCGCCAAGGTTGCCCGCCGCCGGGGCATCCCCCGCGTCCACGTCCTCACCGCCTCCGGCAACATCCGCAAGGTTCCGCCGGTTCGGCTGTCGCACGGCAAGGTGGCCGAGTTTCAGGCACGAGGGGCGGTGTACTTCCACGCCCTGGTGCGCCTCGACGGCGTCCACAAAGCCGGGACACGCCGGAAGCCGCACGGCAATGACCTGGCTTGAGCTGCGCCGCGATGCTGACCGGAACGTCCAGGAGCTGACCGCCGCTGACCCTCGACGCCCGTGCAATCGGGCACGCAAGGGGCACGGGCCAACTGGGGCACCGGGTAGGTTGCCGTTGGCGAAGATCCGACGAAGCCCGGCGAGGCTGGTTGGCAGGGTTTAGCTGCGGAGAGGATGACATGACGACGCAGCGGACGGTGTTAGTCATTCCGGGCAGCGGTGGCTGCTGGCACGTTCCCCACCAGTTGTTCGCCGCTGATGCGGCACGGATGCGCGGCGCGCAGATGCACTACGTGTCATGGACCGGCGAGGTGCCACCAGAGCCGGAGGCGCGGGGACCGTGGGCAGTGGAGCAGATAACGGCGGCCCTTCGTGGATTACCCAAGCCGTTGATCATCGCCTACTCCGAAGCCATTTTGAAGCACAACGCGGCCTACCCGACCTTCGGTCGGCACGCAGGTGCAGGTGCTGCCGACCACGCGTGCGCGACGGCCGCACAGCACCACGTTTATCAGGTACGCGAGCCCGGCACGCGGACGGTCCGCACGGTCTGGCCACGACTGCGCGGCTGGTAGCGCCGGCCACCGGGGCACCAAGCCGGGGTCGAGGACAGCACCGCTCAGGCCTCCCCCATCGTGCCGATCCTCGACTCGACAGCGTCGCCCGGCGTACGCCCGACGGCGTACCGAAACGCGTTGACGAGGCGGTAGCCCCCGGGCGGGGTCCGGAACCGTCGGGCGGCGGCGATCACCGTGGGTGCCGCGGTAGCCATGGTGGCTGGATCTTCGCCCAACAGCACGCCCCGGACGAGCGCGTCGTCATCGGGTGCGTGCCAAGGGACCTCGACAAGCCCCGCGGACACGACGTCGAGACCCCCGGCGCCGAGCAACTCGCCGAGACCACCGGGTTGCCATAGTCCGCCGATGGGTCGCGGCTGCTCGCCGGCGGCGTACGCGACGGCGTCCTCGATCGTGTTCAGGTCGTTGCGGGCGGCCTCGGCCCAGTTGGAGATCGCGACGAGGCCGCCGGGCGCCGCGACGCGGACGAACTCGGTGAGGGCGTCAAGGATGTCGTCGGCAAATTGCAGGGCGTTGAACGACGTCACCAGGTCGAACTCCCCGTCCGGCCAGGGAAGCTGCTCAGCACGGCCGAGCCGGATGTCGGCCCCGGTCGCCCGGGCGCGGGCGACCTCGACCATGCCGGGCGCCGGGTCAACGCCCGCCGTCGAGGCGCCGAGCCGGTCGAGGTACGCGAGGAGTTCGCCGCTGCCGCACCCCACGTCGAGCACGCGCGAGCCCGGGCCGATCCCGCTCGCCTGGACCACGGCACTCCAGGCGGGCTCGGGGAACCCGCCCCAGAACTCGGCCCAGCCTGCGGCGACGGCGGACCAGCAGTCCAGATCCGCTCCGTCCATCTCGCTCCTCCATGAATTGACCGGGCCCGTCCGGGCGATGTGTCAGCCAGAGTTCAAGCCCTGGCCCGTCTCCCGCGCCGCCCCTTCGACGCCGGCCAGGTGAGAACCGCGGCTCAGCCGCCCAGCAAGATCGTCCCGCACGACCCACCGGTAGTAGTCGTCCCGATGACCTCGGTACGACCAGCCAGGAGCGTGTTCCCGGTCGGGTTCGACCGGGAACACGCCACATGGCTGGTCGGTTCAACCACCAAACCTCAGGTAGGCGTTCATGTCCGAGCGATTGGCAACGGGCTAACCGCCCATGATCACAAAGCCCGATCCTGGTTCTCGCACGATATTACCGACAGGCCGAGTTGGTGATGGTCACATTCGTCAGCGTTGCGCTACCGTGAGCGCCATTCATGGCTAATATGCCGGCGCCCCTATTGGGCTTGTCGAAGGCCGCGGGCATCCCGTCGGCCGACCGACTGTCACCGCACTCGGCACCAACGACGGGGGCGACATCAACGCCACGCAGATCGGCATCGATCTGAGCCACCGGATCGCACCGGACGAATTGAGCCCGAACGACGTCGACTACGCGATTCGGGCCAAGTTGCTGGATCTGTATCTGACACCTGGCGCCGTCCAGGTGAAACTCCGGAAGTGATCAGGACCGCCCGCTGGGTTATCGTGGCGGTGACCGCGGTATTCGCTGTCACCGCCACCGCCTGGTTCCCCGCGCGACGACGAGCCGGCCGACGACCGGCCGGTGTTCGACCTCGGCCGGCTGGTCCTGACCGACCCGCCGGCCGGGGTCGTGGGCGATCCGGCCTGCGGGAGCGCCGAACGCACCTGGAGCGACCCGGCCACCGCCGTGCCGAACCTCCGGCGGTGGTCGGCCCAGGGCCGGGAGCCGGAACTCACGCAACGCGTCGACCGGCACCGCAGCGCGGCGGAGGCGGAACAGAGCCGCCGATCGAGGACCTGGCGGAGCAGATCGCGCGGCAGCTCGGCAGAGAAGCGGTGATCGCCGACTCCCGGCTGCCGCTGTCCGCATCCGCGTCCGCCGTCTCCTGCGCCGGCACCGACCGGGCCGGCTGCAAGATCTAGGTCGCCTCTACGCCGTCTGCCTGCTGTCGCCGATGGGTCTCCGGCCGACCGAGGTGTGCGGGCTGCGCTGGTCCGATGTCGACTTCGAGGCCGGCACGATCGCGGCCGGGGAGAACAACCGGACGCTCGTCGACGGTGAAATCGAGAGATGGAAGCCAAATCGGCGGCCGGCAAAGGCGACCTGCCGATGCCCGCGACGGTAACGAAGGCGCTCAAGGCGTTCCACACCCTCCAGAAGAAGGAACGTCTGAAGGCCGGCAACGCCTACGTCGACAGCGGCTACGTCCTGATCAACGAACTCGGCCAACCGCAGCGCACCGACTGGCTCCGCCGCCGGGTGTACGAGCTGATGACCAAGGTCGAAGTCCGCAAGGTCCGGCCGTACGACTCGCGGCACGCCTGCCTGGCCTCCCTCGCCGGCGCCGGAGTGCCCAACGTCGTGCTGGCGGCCTGGGCCGGCCACGCCGACGGCGGCACACTCGCCAAACGGGGTGTACGTCCACCCCGACAGCAGCCACCTGAAAGTGGCGGCCGAGCACCTCGAATCAGGCCTGTTCGGGTGACTCCCACACCCGAGAATTCAGCAATGCGGGCGTACGTGAGCATTTGTGAGACGGAACAGCAAGAAGGCCTCGACTCACCGAAGTGAATCAAGGCCCAGCCCTGCCGAAACTCTGTCGGGACGGCCGGATTCGAACCGACGACCCCTTGACCCCCAGTAGTTGACGGCCTCAGCGACGTGCTCAAGCACGTTCTCCCAGGTCGACCACCAGCTTACTCAGCCAAGTAAAGGAGTCCATTGCCGCCGGCCCCGAGCCAAGGCGATCCAGTGAAAGTTTGTGTCGGTGGGGCCAGCCGAACCATACGCACACATGCCTACTGGACGGCCTGGATCGAACGCCCGGCGTCCTGACCCGGGCCTGGCCCTCGGTCTACAGCACTCACCTCGGGTACCGGATGGTGCATTTCGCGGTGGTGGCGTTTCGTCGTCATCGGCTGCACGCCGCGGTCGGTACCCCGCAACAACGTCTCCGACATCTTCGCCAAGCTGCGAGTGGCCGACGCGCGGCGGCCATCGTGCGCGCCCGAGACGCCGGCCTGGGCTGCCCGTGAAACCTCGGGTCCGGTGGGAGGTGGGAGGCCCATCGGACCCGAAGCGGCGCACCCGCCGAGGGCGCCCCGGCGGCGTGGATCAGGCGTTCTGCGGGAAGCCGAGGTTCAGGCCCCCGTGGCTCGGGTCGAGCCAGCGGGAGGTGACCACCTTGCCCCGAGTGAAGAACCGGACTCCGTCCATGCCGTGCGCGTGGGTGTCCCCGAAGAGGCTGTGCTTCCAGCCACCGAACGAGTAGTACGCCACCGGGACCGGGATGGGCACGTTGATGCCGACCATCCCGACCTGCACCTCGTGCTGGAAGCGCCGGGCCGCGCCGCCGTCGTTCGTGAAGATCGCGGTCCCGTTGCCGTACGGGTTCGCGTTGATCAGGTCGAGCCCCGCGTCGTACGACGGCACCCGGAGCACCGACAGCACCGGGCCGAAGATCTCCTCACGGTAGATCGACATCTCCGGGGTGACGTGGTCGAAGAGGGTGGGGCCCAGCCAGAACCCACCCTCGTCGCCGTCGAAGGGGCCGGTCCGACCGTCCACCACAAGGCTGGCGCCGGCCTCGACCCCGGCCCGCACGTAGCCGGCGACCTTGTCCCGGTGCGCGGCGGTGACCAGCGGACCCATGTCGCAGCCCTTGGTGCCGTCTCCGGTGCACAGGCCGCCCATCCGCTCCTTGATCTTGGCGATCAGCTCGTCGGCGACCGGCTCCACGGCGACCAGGGCCGAGATCGCCATGCACCGCTCGCCGGCCGAACCGAAGCCGGCATTCACCGCCGCGTCGGCGACCAGGTCGAGATCGGCGTCGGGCAGCACCAGCATGTGGTTCTTCGCGCCGCCCAGCGCCTGGACCCGCTTGCCGTGCGCGGTGGCCATCTCGTACACGTACCGGGCGATCGGAGTGGAGCCGACGAACGACACGGCCGCCACGTCGGGGCTCGTCAACAACGCGTCGACGGCCTCCTTGTCGCCGTGCATCACGTTCATCACGCCGTCCGGCAGGCCCGCCTCGGTCCACAGCCGGGCCATGGCCACCGCCGCCGAGGGATCCTTCTCGCTGGGCTTGAGGATGACCGCGTTCCCGCAGGCGATGGCGATCGGCACGAACCAGAGCGGGACCATGGCCGGGAAGTTGAACGGCGAGATCACCGCCACCACGCCGAGCGACTGCCGGATCGAGTACACGTCCACGTTCGTCGACGCGCCCTCGGTGTACCCGCCCTGCAGGAGGTGCGGGATGCCGCAGGCGAACTCGGCGACCTCCAGCCCCCGGGTGACCTCGCCCAGCGCGTCGTCGAGCACCTTGCCGTGCTCGGCGGTGATCAGCGCGGCGATCTCCTCCTTGCGCTGGTTGAGCAGCTCCCGGAAGGCGAACAGCACCCGGGTGCGGCGGGCCAGCGACGTGTCGGCCCAACTCCGGGCGGCGGTCGCCGCCTTGGCGGCCACCTCGGCCACGAGTTCGGCCGAGGCGAGGTCGACCTGACCGGTGACCGCGCCCGACGCGGGGTTGTAGACCTCGCCGGTCCGGTCAGGCACACCGGTCCAGTCGTGGCCGCCGATCAGGTGGGTGATCCGGGTTGGCACGGTGCTCACGCTCCTTTGTTTCTGGGTGGGACAGAAGGCCGTCGGGGCGGGGCCCCGACCGGACCTCACGGCCGGAGGATCTCGGCGCGGTCGGCGAGCTCGACCCGGACCGGCTGGCCGGTGGCGAGCGAGGCCACGCCGGCCTCGCAGACCACGCTGGCGGCGTAGCCGTCCCAGGTGGTCGGGCCGGCCACCTGGCCACGGCGGCAGGCCCGGGCCCACTCCTGGACCTCGATGTCGTACGCGCGGGCGAAGCGTTGGCGGTAGTCGTCCGGGATCCGGCCCGCGTAGGCGTTCCCCCGCCGGACCAGCATCTCCTGGCCCAGGCCGATGGTGGCGCTGCCCAACTCGGCCACCGCCTCGCACCGCACCTCGTAGCCGACCTGCGAGTTGACGAAGACCTCGGTGGTGGCCACGCCACCGCCCGCCATCTGGAAGATGGCCACCTGCGGGTCGCGGAGGCCCTCGGGGGCTCGACCACTCGGGGTCGGCGTGAGCAGCGTGACGGTCTCGATCTCGGCGTCGAACAGCCACCGGCAGACGTCCACCTCGTGAACGAGAGAGTCGTTGACGATCGCCGCCGAGTCGCGGAACCAGGCCGGCGAGGTCCTGTTCCGGTGGATATTGTGCACGAGCAGCAGCCGGCCGAGCTCGCCGTCGTCGAGCAGCCGCCGCAGCTCGGCGTACTCGGGATCGAACCGGCGCATGAAGCCGACCTGGACCAGCGGTCGCCCGGCCTTGTCCCGCTCGACCTCGACCAGGCGCAGCGCGGCGGCGCTGTCCATGGTCAGCGGCTTCTCGCAAAGGGAGAACTTGCCGTGCGCCAGGCAGGCGAGGACCTGCTCCTCGTGCGCGAAGCCGGGCGAGGCGATGAGCACCGCCTCCACGGCGTCGTCGGCGATCAGGTCGAGCGGATTGGCGATGGCGCGCACGCCCGGATAGCGCGCGGCCACCTCAGCGGCCCGCGCACTGTCGGCGTCGGCGACGGCAACCAGCTCCGCGCCGGAGATCCGGGTGGCCAGCCGGTCGGCGTGGTCGGTGCCCATGGTCCCCACACCGATGACGCCCACCCGCAGCGGACGCTCCGTCATCCGTCGACCTCCTCGATCGGCGTCAGCAGTGCCCGCTGCGCCGCCTTCTTCTCGATGTACTCGTCGTACGCCCGGCGGGTGGAGTCGAGATCGCTGACCTGGCTGACTGGGACGTCCCACCAGGACTCGCTACCCGGTGCGTGGACCAGCGGGTCGGTCTCCACGTGGATCACGATCGGGCCGCCGTCGGCGGGCGCCGCTTTGGCGTCCTTGATCGCCTGCTCCAGGCCGGCCCGGTCGTGCACCTCGATCACCGTCGCGCCGAGGCTGCGCGCGTTGGCCGCGAGGTCCACCGGCAGCCGGGTGCCGTCCAGCCGCCCGCTGGCCGCGTCGCGGTAGCGGTAGCCGGTGCCGAAACGCTGCGAGCCGAGCGACTCGGAGAGCGAGCCGATCGATCCGAAGCCGTGGTTCTGCACCAGCACGACGATGACCTTGATCCGCTCCTGCACGGCGGTGACCAGCTCGGTCGGCATCATCAGGTATGAGCCGTCGCCCACCAGGACGAAGACGTCCCGGTCCGGGTCGGCCAGCCGCACCCCGAGACCACCAGGGATCTCATAGCCCATGCAGGAGTAGCCGTACTCGACGTGGTAGCCCTTCGGGTCCCGCACCCGCCACAACTTGTGCAGGTCGCCGGGCATCGAGCCGGCGGCGCAGACCACCACGTCCCGTGGGTCGGAGAGCTCGTTGACGCAGCCCAGCACGGCGCCCTGGGTCAGTACGCCGGCGGCCAACCGCTCGGTCACCTCCGGCGACGGGTGGTACGTCGCCTCCACCTGGGCGTCCCAGGCGCGGAACAGCTCCGCCTGCTCGACTCGGTACTCCGGTGCGACCTCGTACCCGGCGAGCGCCTCGTGCAGCGCGGTGAGCGCCGCGTGGGCATCGGCCACCACCGGCAGGCCGGCGAGCTTGCCGGCGTCGAACCGGGCGACGTTGATGTTGACGAACCGCACCCCCGCCTCCTGGAAGGCGGTGCGCGAGGCGGTGGTGAAGTCGCTGTACCGGGTGCCGGCACCGATCACCAGGTCGGCCGTGCGGGCCAGCGCGTTGGCCGCCGTGGTGCCGGTGGAGCCGACCGCCCCCATGGCCTGCGGATGCCCGTGCGGCAGCGCACCCTTGCCGGCCTGGGTCTCCGCCACCGGGATGCCGGTGGCGTCGCAGAAGGCGCGAAGCGCGGCCTCGGCACCGGAGTAGTGCACGCCGCCGCCGGCCACCACCAGCGGCCGGCGGGCCGACCGGATCAGCGCCGCGGCCCGCTCGATGAGGTCCGGTTCCGCTGGCGGTCGCGGCACACGCCAGGTGCGCGGCGCAAACAGATCGACCGGCCAGTCGTACGCCTCGGCCTGCACGTCCTGCGGCAGTTCGATGGTGACCGCCCCGGTCTGGACCGGGTCGGTGAGCACCCGCATTGCGCCGAGCAGGGCCGTCGGCAGATGCTCCGGCCGGTCGACCCGGTCGAAGAACCGGGACAGCGGGCGGAAGGCGTCGTTGACCGTACGGTCGCCGGTCTCCGGCATCTCGATCTCCTGCAGCACCGGCCGGGCCACCCGGGTGGCGAAGGTGCCGGAGGGCAGGAGCAGCACCGGGATCCGGTTCACGGTGGCCAGCGCCGCGCCGGTGAGCATGTTGGTCGAGCCGGGGCCGACCGACGCGGTGCACGCCCAGGTGGTCAGCCGGTCCCGGTGCCGGGCGAACGCCACCGCCGTGTGCACCATCGCCTGCTCGTTGCGGACCAGCACGTACGGCAGCCGGTCCGGGCCGTCGGCCAGCTCGTCCTGGAGCAGCGCCTGGCCGAGTCCGGCCACGTTGCCGTGCCCGAAGATGCCCAGGCAGCCGGCGAAGAGCCGATGCCGCTCACCGTCCCGCTCGGTCCACTGGTTGGCGAGGAAACGCACCACGGCCTGACCCACGGTCAGCCGAACCGTGCCGGCGCTGGTCGTCATCGGTAGCCTCCGCTGGCCAGTCGAGGATCGACGGACTGTCCGTCCCAGGTGCCCCGGACCCAGCCGTGGGCCGGGTCGTCGCAGATCAGCCAGGCCCGGGTCGCGCCGGGGCCGGCCATCACGTTCAGGTAGTAGAGGTCGTAGCCGGGCGGGGCCATCGCCGGCCCGTGCCAGCCGTGCGGCACCAGCACCACGTCACCGGTACGCACCTCCGCCAGCACGTCCAGCGGACGTTCGGCGGTGCCGTAGACCCGCTGGTAGGCGATCGGGTCACCGGAGCCGTCGGCGTCGTCCGTCCGGAGCTCGAAGTAGTAGATCTCCTCCAACTCGGTCTCCGCGCCGGGCCGCTCCTCGTCGTGCTTGTGCGGCGGGTAGGAACTCCAGTTGCCGGCGGGGGTGATCACCTCGCAGGCGATGATCGAGTCGGCGTCGAGGACGTCCGGTACGCCGAAGTTGCGCACCAGCCGGGACGCCGTACCGGCGCCGCGCAGCTCGACGGGGACGTTGGCAGCGGCCAGGTGGCGGAACGGCGGGGTGGTGGCCCGCTTGGTGGCGGTCGCCCCGCAGAGCGCCACCCGGGCCGGGCCCGAACCGTCGTTGCGTACGGTGAGCCGGCTGCCGCGTGGGACGTACGCCACGTCGGTGGGCCCGGCGAAGACGTCCGCCCGGCCGGTTAGCTCGGCCTCGTGGCGCTCGCCGTCGCCGTCCACCGCGGACACGGCGCAGCCGCCCCGCAGCGGCACGACGACGACCTCGGTCTCGCCGAGGTCGACCGCCACCTGCTCGCCGGGGGCCAGCTCGGCCACCCGGAGGCTGGTGTGCCGCCACCCGGGGGTGGCGTCGGTGATGGACACCCGGAAGCCGCCCTCCATGGCGCTTCCGTCCGGCCAGACCCAGCGCGCGTCGTCCCCGGTCACCGCCCACCTCCGTGCACCAGCGCGGCGGCGGTGTCCACCGCTGCCGCCACGTCTCCGTCCGGTGGGTAGAGCAGTGCCCGCCCCACCACGAGGCCCCGCACGCTGGGCAGGTCGAGCGCTGCCGCCCAGCTCGCGTACGTCTCGTCCGCCGGGCCGCTCGGGTCGCCACCGAGCAGCAGCGTGGGCAGCGTGGTGGCGGCCATGACCCGGGGCAACTCGGCCACGACCGGCAGTTTCAGCCAGGTGTGCCGGCTGGTCACGCCGAGCCCCGTGGCGATCTGGATGGCGCGGATGGTCGAGTCGGGATCGAGCAGGTTGCGCACCCGGTTGCCGTCGCGGACCGAGAGGAAGGGCTCGACCATCGCCATCACCTCGTGCCCGGCGAGCCCGGTGACCGCGTGGGCGCTGGCCTCCAGGGTGGCCGCGGTGGCGGGATCGTCCAGGCAGATGCGGACGAGCATCTTGCCGCCGTCGAGCCGCCGGGCGGCGATCTCCTCGGCGGTGTAGGCGGTGAACCGGTCGTCGAACTCGAATGCCGCACCCTGCAGACCGCCCCGGTTCATCGAACCGACGACGACCTTGTCCTCCAGCGCGCCGAGCAGCAGCAGGTCGTCGAGGATGTCCGGGGTGCCGAGCACCCCGTCGACGCCCGGCCGGGACAGCGCGACGACAAGCCGGTCCAGCAGGTCGGCCCGGGAGGCCATGGCGAGCCCGTCGCCACGGACGCCGAGCGCGCCGCGCGCCGGGTGGTCCGCGGCCACGATCAGCAGCCGCCCGTCCGCGCCGACCAGCTCGCGCCGGCTCCGGCTCCGCCAGCCGTCGGTGATCCGCCGCGGCTCGCGTACCCGGATCTCGGTCAGCTCGGCGGTCTGCAACCGCCGCCGTGCCAGCGTCATTGCGGGATCTCCTTCCCGGCCCCGGCCGGGACCGTTGCGACTGCCGCGCCGCCCAGGTCGGTGGTGCCCGCGGCGAGCACCGCCTCGACATCGGCGTCGGTCGGCATCGCGGTGGAGCACTCCAGCCGGCCGGCCACGATCGCGCCTGCCGCGTTGGCGAACCGCAGGATCCGGGGCAGGTCCCAGCCGCTGAGCAGGCCGTGGACCAACGCCCCGCCGAAGGCGTCACCGGCCCCCAACCCGTTCATCACCCGTACCGGAAACGGCGGCACCTCGACCCGCTCGGTCGCCGTCGCGGCCAGCACGCCCTTCGGCCCCTGCTTCACGACCGCCAACTCCACGCCGCGGTCGAGCAGGGCGTCCGCCGCGCGGTGCGGGTCGGTCTCGCCGACCGCCACGGCGCACTCCTCGCGGTTGCCGACGGCGACGGTGACGTGGTCGAGCGCCAGGCGCACCTGCTCGGTGGCCTCGGCCGGGTCGGGCCAGAACATCGGCCGGTAGTCGAGGTCCAGCACGGTGTGCGAGCGACGGCCGCGGGCCTGCCACGCCGCGAAGTGGGCGGCGCGGGACGGCTCCTGGGACAGGCCAGTGACGGTGGCCCAGAAGACCCGGGCCGTGCGGATCGCGTCGAACGGCAACTCGTCCGCCTCGATCAGCAGGTCCGGGGCGATCGGATAACGGTAGAAGTAGAGCGGGAAGTCGTCCGGCGGGAAGACCTCGCAGAAGGTGACCGGCGTGGGCGGCCCGGGCACGGCGCTGACGAACCGGTCGTCGACACCGAGCCGGCGCAGCTCCTTCCGGACGTAGCGACCGAACGGGTCATCCCCGGTCCGGGTGATGATCGCCGAATGCCGGCCGTGCCGGGAGGCGGCCACCGTCACGTTTGTCGCGCTGCCGCCGAGGAACTTCTCGAACCGGGTGACGTCCTCCAGGCCCACGCCGTGGTCCAGTGGGTAGACGTCCACGCCGCACCGGCCCACGGCCACCAGGTCATACGCCGACGGCCCGGCATCCGGCCGGCCGTCGATCACCGAGGCTCCCATCCCGTCAGCGTCCCTTCGGGATCGACCCGGCCACGTCGAGCAGGTAGGCGATGCTGGCCTGGACGTCCGCCACCGGACCGGTCTCGCCCTCGGGCGGGCCGGTCAGCACGGTGTCCTGTTCGAGCACGTACCAGCCCTGGTAGCCGGCGTGCTCCAGCGCGGTGACGATGGCCCGCACATCGACGTCGCCCCCGCCGAGCGGCGCGTACATGCCGCGCGCCACCGCCTCGCTGTAGGTGACCTCGCCGGCGCGTACCCGCTCGGCCCACTCGGCCCGCACGTCCTTGAGATGCACGTGCGCGATCCGCCGGGGATGCTCGCGGGCCACGGCGACCGGGTCGCCCCCGCCGACGAGCAGATGACCGGTGTCCAGGCAGAGCCCGATCCGGCTGCCGGCGAGCACCCGGTCGGTCTCGGCGCCGGTCTCCACCATCGTGCCGACGTGCGGGTGCAGCGTCGCCACCAGGCCGTACTGGGCGGCCAGGGCGTCGATCCGGTCGAGGTTGCCCAGCAGGGTGGCCCAGCTGGCGTCGTCGAGGGTCGGCCGGTTGTCGTAGCCGTCGGTGCCGGTCGCGGCGGCGAGCACCACCGTGGACGCCTGCGCGGCGACCAGGCCGACGATCGCCCGGGACACCTCGGGTACCGGGTCGTGGCCCGGGTCGTGCAGCACCACGGGCACGAACTGACCGACCGCGGTGAGGCCGTGCCGGGTGAGGGTGGCCGTCTTGCCGACCGGGTCGTCCGGGAGGAACCCGTCCGGGCCGAACTCGGTGGCCACCAGGCCCAGCTCACGCATCTGTCGGAGCACTGTCTCAGGGTCGAGCTGGTAGCCCCACCCCGGCACCTCGCAGACGCCCCATGAGATGGGCGCTCCGGCGACCCGAGCGGCCAGCGTCGACGGTTGTGTCATCGACTCTTCCTTCCGAGGGATGCCGGTCACCGCAGCACGTCCGCCAGCCCTGGCAGCCGCTCCCGGTAGCCGGCGAGCAGCCGCCGTGCGGTGGTCACGGAGTCGACCAGCGGGTGCAGCGCCAGCGCCTTGACCGCCAGGGATGCCGACCCGCTGGCAGCGGCCTCGATGGTCAACTGCTCCACCGCCTTGACCTGCTGCACGAGCCCGAGCATGTGGCCCTGCAGCGGCTCCGTCGCGAACGGCCGGGCGCCGGTCCCGTCCACCAGGCAGGGCACCTCGACCACCGCGTCGGCGGGCAGCCCCGGGACGGCGGAGCCGTTGCGCACGTTGAGGATCATCGTCGAGGCATGCCCGCCGACGATGCCCGCCATCAGATCGAGGGCGACCTTCTGATAGCCGCCTTCGGCGATGTCCTCCTGCTCCCGCTCCCCGGCGCCGCTGCTGTCGCGGCTCTCCGCCATGTAGGTGGCTTCCCGCTCGGCCCGGGTGCGGGTCCAGATCTCCAGGGCGGTGTCGGGCTTGCCGGCCACCTCTGCGTAGAACTGGTCCTGCTGCTGGTGGAGGAACTCGCCCCGGGTGGTGGCCGCGTCCTTGATGGAGCTGACCGCGTCCCGGTTGTAGTAGTAGTAGTAGAGGTACTCGTTCGGGATGGCGCCCAGCGACCGGACCCACTCCAGGCCCAGCAGGCGGGCCTCCTCCATCTGACTGAGCAGCGTGTCGTCGGCCAGCAGTTCGGGCAGCCGGTCCACGCCGTCCACTCGCAGCCCACGCAGCCAGCCGAGGTGGTTGAGGCCGACGTAGTCCAGCGCCACCCGGCGCTGGTCCACGCCCAGCACCCGGGCGGCGCGGACGCCGAGCCCGATGGGCGAGTCGCAGATGCCGATCACGCGGTCACCCAGCCGGCGACGCATCGCCTCGGTGACCATGCCGGCCGGGTTGGTGAAGTTGATGACCCAGGCGTTCGGCGCGTGGCGGGCCACCCGGTCGGCGATGTCCAGGCAGACCGGAATGGTCCGCAGCGCGTACGCGAGCCCGCCTGGCCCGGTCGTCTCCTGGCCGAGGATGCCGAGGTCGAGCGCGACCCGCTCGTCCACCGTCCGGCCGGCGAGACCGTCCACCCGGATTGCCGAGAAGACGAAGTCGGCGCCGTCCAGCGCCTCGTCCAGATCGGTCGCCGTGCGTACCTTCGGGGCGTCCGTCCGGCCGGCCGCCAACTGGTCGAGCACCGCGTGCACGGCGTTCAGCCGGTGGCTCGCCAGGTCGTAGAGCACGACCTCGCGGACGTCCGGCCCGTCTTCCTGCGTCAGGAGTTGCTGATAGATGAGCGGTACCCGGAAGCCGCCACCGCCCAGGATGGTCAGTTTCATGCTTGGATGACCTCCGTATCGGCCTTGGCGAAGACGGCCAGGGTCGCGGAATCTACGTCGTCGTTCGTGATGATCACATCGACCTCCTCGGGGCCGCAGACCTGGAGGAGCCCCGATCCGGGGAACTTGCCCCGGTCGGCGACGACCACCGTCTGCTCAGCCGCTGCGATCATGGCTCTCTTGACCGGAACCTCCACCAGCGTTGTGTCCATGATCTGGCCGTCCGGCCGGATGCCGCTGGTGCCGAGGAAGAGCCGGTGCGCGCGGAGTTGGCGCAACGCGTCCTCGGTCAGCATGCCCACCATGGACAGATAGTTGCGGCGGAGGATGCCGCCGAGCACCAACAGTTCGACCGCTTCGTCGTCGCGGAGTTCGTCGACGACGGCCAGGCTGCTGGTGATGACGGTGATCCTCCGGCCGCGCAGGTGTCGGGCGAGTCGGGCCGTGGTGGTGCCGATGTCGAGCAGCAGAACTTCACCGTCGGAGACCATCTCGGCGGCGCATCGCGCCACCGCTTCCTTCTCGTCCGTTGCGACCGCTGCGACCTCGACGAAGGGCACCTCCTCGACCTGCACACTGCCCGCGCCGCCACGGATGCGCCGCAACGCGCCGTGTGCGTTGAGCACCTGGAGGTCCCGGCGGATGGTTGATGCGCTGACTCCCAGGTCAGCGGCGAGCGAGGAGACCGATACGGCTCCCGAGGATCGGACTCGGCGGACGATCTGCTCGTGTCGACTGACTGGAAGCACGGGTAGAAGCTAGCACTGCCCCACGCAGCGGACAACCAACAACGCGCAGCAAGCATCACCTTCACGCAAATTCGCGCAGAACAGGGGCTTGCCTATTGGCGTTCGGCGGAGCAACATGCACAGGACATCCAGGCGATGTAGCCAGCTAGTCAAACTTGTCCGGAAGTGAGCAGAAGTGAGCAGGGCACCACGCGGAGGCGCCGACACTCCTCCGTCCGCATCAGACAAACCCCGCTGGGATCCACTGGGCGCCGAGCGGCGGCAGGACCCCGGCGCCATTGACGTGTTCATGTCCGGCACGGTCTTTCTCGACATCATCTTCACCGGGCTGCCTGACGCGCCCTCGGCGGGCACCGAGGTCTGGGCGTCCGGCATGGGATCGGCGCCTGGCGGCATCGCCAATCTGGCGGTGGCCGCGGCCCGGCTCGGTCTGCGAACGGGGCTGGCTGCCGGCTTCGGCGACGACGCCTACGGGGACTTCTGCTGGCGCACTTTGGGCCAGGAGAAGGTGGACCTGACCGGTTCGCGGCGCTTCACCCACTGGCACACCCCGGTCACCGTCTCGATGTCCGTCGACCGCGACCGCAGCATGGTCACCCATGGTCACGACCTGCCCATCCCGGTCGACGAGCTGATCAGCAAGCCGCCCCGGTCCCGTGCCGTCGTGGCCAGCCTCGGCGACGCGTCCGGCGACGTCGAACTGCCCGGCTGGGCACATCAGGCCAGCGCCGACGGGGCCATGGTCTTCGCCGACGTCGGCTGGGATCCCTCCGGCACCTGGAACCCGGCACTCGCCGACCAGCTCGGCGGCTGCCACGCCTTCATCCCCAACGCGGTCGAGGCCATGTCGTACACCCACGCCGACACCCCCGAGGCGGCGCTTCGTGCCATCGCCGACTGGGTGCCGCTGGCCGTGGTGACCCTCGGCTCCGAGGGGTCGATGGCGATCGACTCCAGCACCGGCGAGGAGGCGCGGGTCCCACCGCTGCCCACCCTCGCGCTGGACCCCACCGGGGCGGGCGACGTCTTCGGCGCCGGGCTCGTGCTCGGCACGGTCGCCGGCTGGCCGTTGCGGGAGCGACTGCTCTTCGCCGGCCTGTGCGCCGGCCTCGCCGTGCAGCACTTCGGCGGCTCGCTGGCCGCGCCCGGCTGGGGCGACCTGACGGACTGGTGGCGCGCCACCGCCGACCGCGCCGCCGCCGGTGATTCGGCAGCCCAGGAACTGGTCACCCGGTACGGTTTCCTCCCCGACCTGCTCCCGGCAGGGCCGGTGTGCGAGGTCCGCCGCGCCCTTGCGACGTTGGCACGCTACTCGGACCTGGACACCGCGTAGAAATATGAATCCCCTCATATCGCCTTGAAGGAGGCAACCATGTCTCGAGCAGCAGCGCGCCCGCGAACACGGGCCGGACTCCGTGCCGCCGTCGGGCTCGTCACCGCGCTGGGATTGTTCGGTGCCGCGGCGTGCGCGCCCGGGGCGAGCCCCTCGAAACCGGCCGGTGACGACGCCAGCCGGGCCGTGCAGACGGACGCAGCCAAGCTCGGCAACGTCACGCTGACCGTCTGGGACCAGGAGGTTCGCGGCGGTCAGAACGAGCAGATGAGTGCCCTCAACGAGGCATTCCACGCCAAGTACCCCAACATCACCATCAAGCGGGTCTCCCGGTCGTTCGACGACCTGGGCACCACGCTGCGGCTGGCGCTCTCCGGCAACGACGCGCCCGACGTCGTGCAGTCCAACAACGGCCGCGCCGACATGGGCAAGTTCGTCCAGGCCCAGCAGCTCCTCTCGCTGGAGCCGTGGGCCAAGGCGTACGGCTGGGCCGACCGCTACCCGGACAGCGTGCTGCAGTACTCGCGCTACACGCCGGACGGGAAGACCTTCGGCGAGGGCAACGTCTACGGCATGCCGCAGGTCGGCGAGATCGTCGGCATCTTCTACAACAAGGAGAAGCTGACCAAGCTCGGCCTCCAGCCGCCGAAGACGTGGGCGGAGCTGACGTTGGCGCTGGCCACCGCCAAGCAGAAGGGCGAGACCCCGCTGCAGCTCGGCAACCTCGACAAGTGGCCGGCCGGGCACGTGTTCGGCACCATCCAGGGCCAGTTCGTCCCCGCGGACGAGGTCACCAAGCTCGGCTTCGGCGGGTCCGGCGCCTCCTGGACCACCCCGGAGAACACCAAGGCCGCCGAGGAGCTGGTCAACTGGGTGAATGCGGGCTACTTCAACGGCAGCCCGAACGGCACCGACTACGACAAGGCGTGGCAGAACTTCGGCGCCGGTCAGGGCCTGTTCCTCATCGCCGGCTCCTGGCTCGGCGCGGACCTCGACAAGTCGATGGGTGGCAAGGTGGGCTTCTCCGCCCCGCCGCCCGGCCAGGACGGCAAGGTCGCCGCGACCGGCGGCACTGGCCTGCCGTTCACCATCACCAGCAAGGCGAAGAACCCGGACGCGGCGGCCGCGTACATCAACTTCATCACCAGCACCGACGCGATGGCGACGCTCACCAAGACCGGCAACATGCCGGTCGTGGAGACCGCCAAGCAGCAGAAGCCGAGTGGCGTGCAGGGCGACATCTTCACCGCCTTCGGCGCCACCACCGAGTCGGGCCGGCTGCTGCCGTACCTGGACTACGCCACGCCGACGATGGGTGACACCCTCGGGGCTGCGCTGCAGGACCTGATCGCCAAGCGGATCAGCCCGCAGCAGTTCCTCCAGAAGCTGCAGGACGACAATGCCAAGTCCGTTGCCGGTAACAACTGACAAGGCACAGCGGGACGGGACGACCGCGACCTCCGGGCCGTCCCGCCCACCGCGCCGGCGGGGGGCGCGGTGGGTCCCGCTGGCATACGTACTTCCCGCCTTCGCGGTCTACGCGGCTTTTCTGCTCTATCCGCTGATCCGGTCCGCGCAGCTGTCGATGTACGAGTGGGACGGCCTGACCCTCGGCACCTTCGTCGGGTTCCAGAACTACGCCGAGGTGCTGACCGATCCCGACCTGCGGGCGTCGTTCGGACACACCCTCGTCCTGATCGGCTTCTACGCGGTGCTGCCGGTCGTGCTCGGCCTGCCGCTTGCCGCGTTGCTCACCCGGGCCCGGGTACGCGGGATGCCGTTCTTCCGAACCGTGGTGTTCCTGCCGCAGATCGTCGCGATGGTCGTGGTGGCCGTCGCCTGGCGGCGGATCTACGACCCGGACGGCCCGCTGAACGCGGCGCTGCACGCGGTCGGGCTCGGCGGTCTGGCCCGCGGCTGGCTCGGTGACTACACCTTCGCCCTGCCGGCGGTCGGCCTGATCGGCACCTGGGTGCAGCTCGGCCTGGTCACCGTCCTGTTGATGGCCGGGATGAGCCGGATTCCCGGTGAGCGCTACGAGGCCGCCCGACTGGACGGCGCGGGCCCGATCCGCGAGTTCCTCGCGGTCACCCTCCCCGCCGTCCGCGGCGAGGTCGCGGTCGCGCTCACCCTGACCATCATCGCGGCGCTGAAGACCTTCGACCTGATCTACGTCACCACCTCGGGTGGCCCGGGCAACTCCACTGCCGTGCCGTCGTACGAGGTCTACCGGCGGGCGTTCGAGCAGGGCCGGGTCGGCTCAGCGGCCGCGGTGGCCATCGTGCTGACCGCGCTGATCTTCGTGATCAGCCTCGGAGTGAACCGGATCGCCGATCGGGAGGAAAAATGATCTCGAAGAGTGAGCGGGCGGCAAACTACCTCATCCTGGTCGCGTTCGCGGCGTTCGCGCTCTGGCCAGTGCTGACCATTGTTGCGGCGGCGCTCGGTCCGGACGACAGCGTCGCCCGGACCGCGCAGGGCGCCGGGCTACTGGGACTGCACCCGGAGAACTTCGGCACCGCATGGCAGCAGGGCCGCTTCGGGCACTCGATGCTCACCAGCATCGGGGTCTCGGCATTCGTGGTCACCTGCGCAACCCTGCTCTCCGTGATGAGCGGGTACGCCTTCGGCACCATGACCTTCCCCGGCCGGAACGTGCTGTTCTATCTGTTCCTGGTCGGCATCATGGTGCCCGCCGAGGCCACCGTGGTACCGCTCTACTTCGATCTGCGGACCCTCGGCCTGACGAACACCTTCTGGGCGATAGCACTGCCCCAGGTGGCCCAGTCGGTCGCGTTCGGCACCTTCTGGATGCGTACCTACTTCCGGGCCAGCCCGGTGGCCATGGCCGAGGCGGCCCGATTGGACGGGGCCGGATCGTGGACAACCCTGTGGCGCATCCTGCTGCCCATCGGTCGACCCGCGGTGACCACCCTGGTCGTGCTCACCTTCATGTGGACCTGGAACGAATTCCTGATCCCGCTGGTCATGGCCACCAGCGACGAACTGCGCACCGCGCCGCTCGGACTGGCCTTCTTCCAGGGTCAGTACACCTCGGGGTTCACCCTGCTCGCCGCCGGCGCGGTGATCGTCGCAGCCCCGGTCGTCGTCCTCTACCTGTTCCTGCAACGCCGCTTCATCCAAGGCATGCTCGAGGGCGCTGTCCGCGAGTGAGGGCTGCGCACCCCGGGTGGCACTCGGGTCGCCGCCCTGAGCAGTAGCAAGCCCCAGTACGAGCAACATCAAGCCGAGCTGGAGGCAGCATGCAACACCGCCTATCCGGGACCACGGCGCGGCCGCCCTCGCCGCGATCGCGGTCGTCGCCGGGGGCGTATCCGGGGACACCACCGCCGCCGGACCCACTCCACCCCTGCGCCTGCCGCAAATCGCATCCGTCCTGATCGGTGCTCGCGAGGCCCGACGGGGGAGGCGAGGACCGCAACTACGGTCGCCCCCGCCGCCTTCGCCGTCGCCAGAGCCGCACGGAGCTAGCGGGGCGACAACCGGCGGCGGGCCCGGGCCGACGGCAGGGCGAAGCAGCCCTCGCCGCGGATGGTCGCGGTGGCGTCCCTGGGCAGATGGGCGAAGTCGGTGATCGCGGCGAACACCGACGCACGCCCCGTCAGGGTGAGCCGCAGCCTGTCGCAGTGCACGGTGGCGGCGCCGGCCAGCGGTAGGACCAGCATCTCCTCGTCACCGGTGGCGAAGTTGACCTCGCCGTTGGCGGGCAAGGGTGAGCACCCGCAGGCTCCGTACCGCCGGCCGGCCCGCTCCAGAGTGACCTCCAACGCCCACGGTGCGCGTGCGGTGTCGCCCTAGGACAGGTGCGCCTCGCCGGTCTTCACGCGTCCTGTCCGGCGGGCAGCAGTGACGCGGCGAGGTCCACAGCGGCGGCCACGTCGTCGTCGGGCGGGTAGAGCAGCGCCCGGCCGACCACCAGGCCGCGCACGCCGGGTAGCCGCAGCGCCCGCTCCCACCGCGCGTAAACCACGTCCGGCGCCTCCACCGGGTCGCCGCCGAGCAGCAGGACCGGCAGGGTCGTCGCGGCCATCACCCGCTCCATCTCGTCGATGGCGGGCAGCTTCAACCAGGTGTACGCGCTGGTCGACCCGAGTGCCTGCCCGACGCTGACGCCCTTGATGACCGCCTCGTGGCGCAGGTCGGCGCTGACGCGGCCACCGTCCCGCGCCACCCATAGCGGCTCGACCAGGGCCACGGTGCGGTGGGCCGCGAGCGCGGTGACCGCCTGGGCGCAGGCCTGCAGGGTGGAGGCGGTGCCCGGGTCGTCCGGGTCGATCCGGCACAGCATCTTGCCGCCGTCGTAGCGCATCGCGGCGATGCTGTCGGCGTCGTAGGCGGTGAACCGGTCGTCGAGTTCGAAGGTGGCGCCGGAGAGGCCGCCACGGTTCATTGAGCCGATGGCCAGGCGGTTTTCCAGCGCCCCGAGCAGCAGCAGGTCCTCCAGGATGTCAGGGGTGCCGAGCACGCCGTCGACGCCGGGCCGGGACAGCGCCAGGCGCAGTCGGTCCAGCAGGTCGGCGCGGCCGGCCATGGCCATCGGCCGGTCCCGTACGCCGAGGGCGCCCCGAGCGGGGTGGTCGGCGGCGATCACGAACAGCGGCCGTCCGTGGTCGGGCCACGGTCGGCGGCTACGACCGGCGGCGGCTTCGGCGATCGCTTGTGGACGGTGGGCGCGGGTGAGTGTCAGCATGTCGTACTCGGTGTTCACCAGTCTTCTCCTCGCGGGTGGTGGCGGTCGACCGTGGCAGGTTGTGGCGCGGTGGACCGGGCCAGCGCGGCGGTCCTGGCGTAGTCGGGCATGGCGGCGGAGCAGGGCAGCCGGGAAGCGACGATCGCGCCGGCGGCGTTGGCGAAGCACAGGCTGTGCTCCAGCGGCCAGTCGCGCAGCAGCCCGGCGGCGTGCTCGGGGTCCCGGGTGCCGACGGCGACGTCCACCTCGTCGATGTTGCCGATGGCGACGGTGACCTGCGGCAGTGCCTGCGCGATCGCCGCCGTGGCCGCCGCCGGGTCCGACCAGCACATCGGGCGGTAGCTCAGGTCGAGCATGGTGTGTTGGCACCGGTTACGGGCGGCCAGCGCGGTGGCGCGGGCGTCGCGTCTCGGCTGCTGGCACAGGCCGGTGCCAGTGAGCCAGAAGATTCGGGCGGCTGCGACCGCGTCGAGGTCGAGCTCCTCGGGCCGGATCTGAAGGTCGGGTGCGGTCGGGTGCGGTAGAACCAGAGCGGGAAGTCGTCCGGCGGAAACCCGCCGAAAGCGTCCGCGCCGGTGCGGGTGATCACGCCGGCGCGCAACTCCTGCCGGTTGGCCGCGACGGCGACGTTGGTGGGACTGCCGCTGAGTAACTTGCCGAAAGTCTCGACCTCGGCCAGTGGCGTGGCGATCCGCAGCGGATAGATGTCCACCCCGACCCGGCCGATGGTGAGCACATCGAGCATGCGGCGCCCTTCGTCCCGGCCGGCGACGGCGCCTGCCAGCCCGCTTTCGTCTCTGACAGGTAACAGTGCTCCGTGAGTTGTGTCAATGTGTTGTCATGACATCCGCCCTCTGCGCGCGGTGACCGCTTCGGTACAGTGACGCCCACGAGGTCCCCGCGCGTCGTACAGCGAGGAGGTGCCGTGAGCGGCCCCGAGATCGCGGTCGACCGGAGCAGCCCGGTCCCGCTCTACTTCCAGGTCGCCGAGCAGTTCGCCGCGGCGATCCAACGCGGCGACCTGGCGCCCGGTGACCGCCTGGACAGCGAGTTGCGGCTGGCCGACCAGCTCGGGCTGTCCCGCCCCACCGTCCGCCATGCCATCCAGCATCTGGTCGACAAGGGACTGATCGTGCGCCGCCGCGGGGTCGGCACCCACGTGGTGCGGGGTGAGGTGCGGCGGTCGGTCGAGCTGACCAGCCTGCACGACGACCTGCTGCGCGCCGGCCAGCGACCGTCCACCTCGGTGTTGGAGTTGGCCACCGTGCCCTGCCCGCCGGAGGTCGCCGCCGCGCTCGGCGTGCCCGCCGACAGCGAGGTGCAGCACCTGCGCCGGCTGCGGTTCGCCGACGGCGAACCTCTCGCCGTGATGGAGAACTGGCTCCCGATCGACCGGGTGCGGCTCACCATCGACGCGCTGCAGGGCAACGGCCTGTACGGGATCTTGCGCGCGGGTGGCATCCGGATTCGCGGCGCCCAGCAGCGTATCGGCGCCCGGGCGGCGACCGGGGCCGAGGCGCAGATGCTCGGCGAGCGGCGCGGCGCGCCCATGCTCACCATGACCCGTACCGCATACGACGACCAGGGGCACTACGTCGAGCATGGTGCGCACATCTACCGCGCCACACGCTACTCCCTTGAGGTGACCGTCGCCGAGCGGTGACGGTGGATGTTTCCGGCTCATTTCAGTGACAGGTATTTACGTCGTCAGGCTGTCATGACATTGTGGCCGCAAGCACCGCCAGCGGCGGACCTGCGGCCGGTGGGGCGACCCCGCGAGTCTCTTCGAAGTTCCTCCTTGCGAAGGGAAAAAGCCCATGTCAGCCAAGCCGAGATGCGCCGTCGGCGTGCTCGCCGCGTTCACCGCCGTCGCCCTCGCCGCCACGGCCTGCGGCGGCTCGGACGAGCCCGCCGGTAAGGACGCCAAGAACATCACCCTGACCATCTCCGCCAACTCCATCGTCGGCGGCAAGAGCTCCGCCGGCGCGGAGTGGATCGAGAATTGGGTCATCCCCAAGTTCGTCGAGGCGCAGAAGGCCAAGGGTGTCACCGCCAAGGTGACGTTCGTGCCCAGCGGCGTCGAAGACGAGCAGTACAAGACCAAGCTGGCCCTGGACCTGCGCTCCAAGGGGGGCGCCGACGTGATCGCCGTGGACGGCATCTGGGTCGGCGAGTTCGTCCAGGCCGGCTACCTCAAACCGCTGTCCGAGGTGGCCGGGGACCAGGTCGACTCCTGGGAGGGCTGGTCCCAGATCCCGGAGACCGTGCAGGGCCTCGGCTCGTTTGAGAACAAGCGCTACGCCATCCCGCTCGGCACCGACGGCCGGGTCCTCTACTACAACAAGAAGCTCTTCGCCCGGGCCGGTCTGCCCGCCGACTGGCAGCCCAAGAGCTGGCAGGAGATCCTCGACGCCGGCGCCAAGCTCAAGGCGCTGCCCGGGGTGACCCCGATCCAGATCAACGCCGGCACCGCGATGGGCGAGGCCACCTCCATGCAGGGCGCGCTGCCGCTCCTGGTCGGCGCGGGCGGCGAGATCTACAAGGACGGCAAGTGGGCCGGGGCCAGCCAGCCGGTCAAGGACATGCTCGACTTCTACACCAAGGTCTACGGTGGCGGTCTGGGCGACCCGAAGCTCCAGCAGGAGGCCAAGGGGCGCGACAAGTCGTTCGCCGAGTTCGCCGCCGGCAAGATCGGCATCCTCGCCGAGGGCGACTACTTCTGGCGCAGCGTCATCAACCCGACCACCGGCATCGCCAAGATGGCCGACCGGGACACCGCCGTCGGCTACGCGATGATCCCCGCCAAGCAGCCCGGCGCCGGCATCCGCGGCCAGGACTTCGTCAGCATGTCCGGTGGCGGTGTGCGGGCGCTCAACCCCAACTCGAAGTTCCCCTCGCAGGCGTGGGAGCTGCTGTCGTTCATGCACTCCGCGGAGGCGGTCAAGGCCGAACTCGCCGGCGAGGCGCGCATCACCGCGCGGCAGGACGTCAACAAGGAGGTCCTCGCGGGCGACCCGATGCTGAGCTTCATCACCGAGAAAGGGCTGCCGGTGACCGCGTACCGGCCGCCGCTGGCGGTCTACCCGCAGGTGTCGGTGGCGTTGCAGGAGGCCACCGCCGAGGTGACCGCGGGCAAGAGCGTGGACGAGGCGGCCGCGGCGTACCAGAAGAAGGTCGAAGGGATCGTCGGTGGTGCGGGTAACGTCACCTCCTGACGAGGTGGTCGAGGGAGCGCGCCCGGTCACGGGCGCCTCCCCAGCCCCCGACGCCGCCGGGCTCGGCCGGGCCCGCGCCACCGGATTCCTCGTCCCGGCCATGGTGCTCATCCTGGTCTTCCTGGTGGTGCCGGCGGTCTGGACGATCTATCTGGGCGTGACCAACTACCGGTTGACCGGCCTGGCCGCCGCCCATCCCGAGGTCGTCGGCCTGGACAACTACACCCAGGCGCTCGGCGACGAGCGGTTCCGCACCTCCCTGCTGTTGACGCTGCAGTTCGTCCTCGGCTCGGCGGTCATCGGCCAGGCCGGGCTCGGCTTCGCCATCGCGTTCGCGCTGCGCGACCGCCGCGGCCCGCTGCGCCGGGTGGTCGAGGGGTTCGTCCTGCTCTCCTGGATCCTGCCCAGCTCGGTGGTCGCCTTCCTGTGGATCGCCCTGCTTGACCGGGACGCCGGCACGCTCAACGCGCTGCTCGGCATTCCCGGGACGGCGTGGCTGCTGGACCACCCGATGCTGTCGATCATCATCTTCAACACCTGGCGCGGCACCGCGTTCTCGATGATGCTCTACGCCGCCGCATTGGAGAACGTCCCCCGCTCGCACCTGGAGACCGCCCGGCTGGCCGGCGCGTCGACCGGGCAGCAGCTGCGCGACGTGGTGTTCCCCCGCATCCGCGGGCACGTGCTGACCAACCTGCTGCTGATCAGCCTCTGGACGTTCAACGACTTCGCGCCGTTCCTGATCACCGCCGGTGGCCCCGAGCAACGTTCGGAGATTCTGCCGGTCTACGTCTACAAGGTGGCGCTTTCCGGTGGCGAGCTCGGTTTCGGCGCCGCGATCTCGTTCATCATGCTGCTGCTCAACCTGCTCATCGCGCTGGTCTACCTGCGCATGCTGGGGCGGCGGAAGGAGGCGGCGTGACCACCACGACGGCGCACTCGCCCACCACCGAGCCGACGGGCGAGCGGCCCACCGTCGCCGTACGCCATCTGCTCGCCCAGATCGGCCGCTACACGTTCCTCTGCGCCGTGCTGGGTTTCTTCGCGCTGCCGCTGCTGTGGCTGGCCACCGCCCCGTTCGACGACACCCCGACCGTCACCGCCTCGCTGCCACGGTTCACCCTGGACAACTTCCGCGCCCTGCTCGACAACCCGTACGCGCTGAGCTCGCTGCTCAACTCGATCTACCTGGCCGCCGGCACTGCGGCGCTGGTGGTGACCTTCGCGGCGCTCGCTGCGTACGCGCTGAGCCGGGTCCGGGTGCCCGGCCGCGACGCGCTGCTCTACGGGCTGCTGCTGCTGTCGTCGATCGTCACCGGCACCGCCACCATGGTGCCGCTGTTCGAGCTGGCCTTCCGGCTCAACCTGATCGACTCCCGGCTGGGCGTCATCCTGATCCTCAGCGGCGGGCTGCTGCCGGCGGCCATCTTCATCCTCAAGGACTTCATGGACTCCACCCCGACGTCCTACGAGGAGTCGGCGCGGGTGTTCGGCGCCAGTCCGTTGCAGATCATGTGGCACATCGTGGTGCCGCTGGTCCGCCCCGGCCTGGCCACCGTCGGGGTGTGGGCGGTGGCCAACGTCTGGGGCAACTTCCTGGTGCCGTTCCTGCTGCTGCGCGGCCCGGACAAGGCACCCGCAGCGGTGATCATGTACACCCTCTACACCGAAGGCGGGCAGGCCGACCTGCGGCTGCTCTCCACCTTCTCGCTGCTCTACTCGCTGCCGGTGGCGCTCATGTTCGTCTTCGTCAGCAGCCGGTACGGGTTCCGCTTCCACGGAGGGATCAAGCGCTGATGTCCGCCATCACCATGCGCGAGCTGACCAAGGTCTACCCCGGCGGGGTACGCGCCCTGGACGCCCTCGACCTGGAGATCGCCGACGGCGAGTTCTTCGCCCTGCTCGGCCCGTCCGGCTGCGGCAAGACCACGCTGCTGCGCACCATCGCCGGGCTGGAGGTCGCCTCCGGCGGCAGCGTGCGGATCGGCGGGCGCGATGTGACCGGCCTGCCGCCGGGCAAGCGGGACGTGGCCATGGTCTTCCAGGACTACGCCCTCTTTCCGCACATGACCGTGCGGGACAACATCGCCTACCCGCTGCGGATCAAGAAGGTCGACCGGCGTAGCCGGGGCAGCAAGGCCGCCGACACCGCCGACGAACTCGGCCTGTCCGGGCTGCTGGAACGCCGTCCGGGGCAGCTCTCCGGCGGTCAGCAGCAACGCGTCGCCCTGGCCCGGGCGATGGCCTGCCACCCGCAGGTGTTCCTACTCGACGAGCCGCTGTCCAACCTCGACGCCCGGCTGCGGCTGGAGGCCCGGACCTTCCTCAAGCGCCTCCAGCGGGAGCTCGGCGTCACCACCGTCTTCGTGACCCACGACCAGGCCGAGGCGCTCGCCCTGGCCGACCGGATCGCCGTGATGGAGGGCGGCCGGATCCGCCAGGTCGGCACCCCCACCGAGGTGTTCCGCCGCCCCGCCAACACCTTCGTCGCCGGCTTCATCGGCTCGACCCCGATGAACCTGATCGACGCGCGGGTGCACGGCGACGAGCTGGCCGTGGCCCGGGCGCGGCTGCCGCTGCCCGACGACGCCCGCGGCCAGGTCACCGACGGCGAGCGGCTGGTCTACGGAATCCGCCCCGAATACCTCGACTACTCCCCCACCGCCGTCCCGGGCGCGCTGACCGGCGACGTGGTCGTCGTGGAGAACCTGGGGAGCGTCTCCCTGGTCTCCCTGGACGTCCCCACCGACGCGGCCGACGCGGGCGAGGAGGCCGGCGGCGCGGGCCGGAGCAGCGTGCAGGTCGTGGTGTCCGAGGGCGGCGAGCCCGAACCGGGCGACACCGGCTGGGCGGTGCCCCGCCCGGGCCGGTCCCTGCTCTACCGCGGCGGGAACCTGGTGACCGCCACCGCCACGGTCGGCGTGCCGGCTCCCCGCGCCGACGCGGCCGTCCGGAGCTAACGATGGTCGTGCACCGCGGCAGGTGGACCCTGCAGGACCGGGCCGACGCCGTGCTGCGCGCCCTGCCAGTCACCGTCGCACCAGGCACTGCCACGCTCACCGTCCGGCTGGACTATTCCCGCGAGGCCGGGGTGCTCGACCTGGGCTGCATCGGGCCGGACGGCTTCCGCGGCTGGTCGGGCGGCGCCCGCGACGGCTACACCGTCGCCGCCGCCTGGGCCACCCCCGGCTACCTGCCGGGCGAGCTGGAACCCGGCGAGTGGCAGGTGCTGCTGCGGTTGCACCGCATCCCACCCGACGGGCTGGTCTACGAGGTCACCGCCACCACCAGCACCACACCGCCGCCCTTACCACCCGCACCGGCGGCGCCACCCCGCCCCGACCGCCCGCCCCGCCGCGACCTGCCCGCCGTCGACGGCCGGCGCTGGCTCGCCGGTGACCTGCACGCGCACACCGTGCACAGCGACGGCGCCCAGACCATCGACGAGCTGGCCGCGCTCGCCGCCGCCCGTGGCCTGGACTTCCTCGCCGTCACCGACCACAACACCGTCAGCCACCACCCGTGGCTGCCGGCCGCCTCGGCCCGCTACGGCATCACCCTGCTGCCCGGCCAGGAGGTAACCACCGATCGGGGGCACGCCAACGTGTTCGGGCCGGTGGGCTGGATCGACTTCCGCCGCCCGCCGGACGAGTGGCTCGCCGCCGCCCGGCGCGCCGGCGGGCTGATGTCGGTCAACCACCCCCTCGGCGGCGACTGCGCCTGGCGTCAACCGCTGGCCGACCGTACCCCGCTGGTCGAGGTGTGGCACTCCGGCTGGTGGGACCGCACCTGGGGCGCCCCGCTGGCCTGGGCGCGGGCGTGGCGGTCGGACGTCGTGGCGGTGGGCGGAAGCGACTTCCACCGCCCCGGCGACGACGCTCCGCCCGGCTCCCCCACCACCTGGGTGCTCGCCGAGGGCGACGCCGCACTCGGCGACGCCGTGCTGGACGCGCTGCGCGGCGGCCGTACCGCCGTCTCCGCCGACCCCGACGGGCCGCTGCTGCTGCGGCTCGGCGACGAGCTGCTGGCGCTCGACGCCGACGGCGCGCTACTGGCCTACCCGGACGGCCGGCACCGGCTGGTCCGCGGCGACCGGTGCCTACTGCCGGCCGACGACGGCCTGCACGTCCTGGAGTCCCACCGCATGGAGGTGATCGCACTGTGCAGCTGACCGGACGCATACGGGTGGCCGGCGCCCCCGTCAACTACGGCATCTACCAGCCCACCGGCGCGCCCGTCGGCCCCGACGACCTGCTCGCGGCGCTGGCCGACGACGGCTACACCGGGGTGGACTCCGGCCCGATCGGCTACCTCGGCACCGGCGAGACCCTCGCACGCCGGCTGGACGCGGCCGGCATCGCGCTCGCCGGCGGCTGGGTCGATCTGCGCTTCGCCGACCCGGCCGGATTCGCCGAGGACCTTGCTCAGCTCGATGCCGCGCTCGATGTGTTCACCGCCACGCCGGCCGACGACCCTCGGTTCGCACCCCGGCCGACGCTGGCCTGCCCCGGCAACCCAGCCCGGATGGCCCGCCCGGGCAGCCCGACCGACCTGGCGTTGGCGCTGCCCGCCGCGGCCTGGCCGGACTTCGCCGCCCGGGTGCAGCAGGCCGCCGACCGGTGCCGCGACCGCGGCCTGGAGCCGGTGTTCCACTACCACCTCGGCACCGACGTGGAGACCGAGGCGGAGGCCGACCGGCTGCTCGACCTCACCGACATCGCCATCTGCCTGGACACCGGGCACCTGGCACTGGCCGGCGGCGACCCGGTGGCTGCGGTCCGACGCTGGGCCGGGCGGATCGGCCAGGTACACCTGAAGGACGCCGACCTCGCCGCCCACGCCCGGGTCCGGGCGGCCGGCGGCGGACTGGCCGACGTGGTCGCCGTCGGCGGCTTCTGCGCCCTGGGCCGCGGCGACGTCGACCTCGCCGGGGTGCTCACGGGCCTGGGCGACGTCGGCTACACCGGCTGGCTGGTGATCGAGCAGGACAGCCCCGAGGACGGCCGAGACCTGGACCGGATCCGCGCCGAGCAGCACGCCAACCTCCGGTGGCTCGAGGAGGCGCTGCGATGACCGAGCCGAACAAGCGGATCCGGATCGCGGTGGCCGGGCTGGGCATCATCGCCCGCACCGTGCACCTGCCGCTACTGCAACGCCGTAGTGACCTGTTCGAGATCGTGGCGCTGGCCGACCTGTCCCCGTCGCGGGTGACCGAACTGGGCGAGCGGTACGGCGTCGAGCCGGCCCGCCGCTACACCGACGCGGCCCGGATGGTGACCGACGGCGGTTGCGACGGGGTGCTGCTGGCCACCTCCGGCTCGCACGGCGAGCTGGCCGCGTCGGCGCTGCGCGCCGGACTGCCGGTGCTCTGCGAGAAGCCGCTGACCTACACGCTCGCCGAGACGGCCCGGCTGGCCGAGCTGGGCGCCGGCACCCCGGCGCTGATGGTGGGCTACATGAAGCAGTACGACCCGGCGGTGACCGAGGCCGCGCGACTACTGGCGGAACTCGGCGGCGCGGAGCGGGTGCACGCGGTCGAGGTCACCGTGCTGCACGCCGGCGGCGACCGGCAGCTGCGCTTCGCGAACCTACCCCCGGCCACCGGCGACGTGCCGGCCGAGGAGGCCGCCCGTCTCTCCGCCGCCGATCGGGAACTGCTCGACGCCGCCGTCGGCGCCGACCCGGGCGCACGCACCCTCTACCAGATTCTGATCAACAGCGTCTCGCACGACCTGTCCCTGCTGCGGCTGTTCACCGGCGCACCGACCACCGTCGAACACGTGGCCACCTGGCCGCTTACCCCCGACGGCCCGATCGAGCCGTCGGTGGAGATCAGCGGGCAGCTGCCCGGCGGCGCCCGCTACGGCATCCGGTGGCTCAACCTGCCGGACTCCCCCGCCTACCGAGAGACGGTCACGCTGCACCACGCGCGAGGCTCGCTGGAGCTGGTGTTCCCCTCGCCGTACCTGCTCAACGCGCCGACCACGCTGACCGTGGTGGACGAGCACGGCGGCGGCGAGCGGCGGGCCGCGTACCGGTCGGTGATCGAGGCGTTCGAGCAGGAGCTGGTCGCGTTCCACGCGATGGTCACCGCGGGCGCCGCGCCGCTGACCGGCATCGCCGAGGGCGCGGCCGACGTGCGGACCAGCCAGCAGGTGGTACGCCGCTACGGTGAGCTGACCGGGGCGGCGATCGGCGGAGAGGCGGCGAGCTCATGACGCGACCGACCGAGATCATCGTGGTCCCACACACGCACTGGGACCGGGAGTGGTACGAGCCGTTCCAGCGGTTCCGGCTGCGGCTGGTGGCGCTGCTCGACGACGTGTTCGACCGGATGGAGCGCGACCCGCGGCAGCGGTTCACCCTGGACGGGCAACTCGCCGCGGTCGAGGACTACCTGGAGGTCCGCCCGGAACGGCGAGAGCAGGTGATCGCCCTGATCCGGGCCGGGCGGCTGGCGGTGGGCCCGTGGCAGATCCTGCTCGACGAGTTCCTCTGCTCCGGAGAAAACATCGTCCGCAACCTCGAACGCGGGCTGAGCCGCAGTGCGGAGCTGGGCGAAGCCATGGCTGTCGGCTACCTGCCCGACATGTTCGGCCACATCGCCCAGATGCCGCAGATCCTGGCCGGTGCCGGGCTGGCCCACGCGTGCGTGTTCCGGGGTGTTCCGGAGCGGATGCACCGCCATGCCTTCGCCTGGCAGGCGCCGGACGGCACCACCGTCAGGACCGAGTACCTGCCCGGCGGCTACGGCAACGCCGCCGGCCTGATGGACGACGCCGCGCAGGTCACCCGCCGGGCCGGCGACCTCGCCAGCAAGCTTGCCGCGTGGCGGTTCGACGGAGAGGACACTCCCGCGCTCGCCATGTACGGCACCGACCACGCGGCACCGGCACCGGACGCCCCCGACCTGCTCGCCGCCGCCGACCTCGCCGACACCCGGCTGCGGCTCGGCACGCTCACCGAGTACTTCGCCACCCAACCGACCACCGTCGACGGACTGCCGGTCGTCCGCGGCGAGCTGCGCTCGCACGCCCGGGCCAACATCCTGCCCGGGGTGATCTCCGTCCGCGGCCACCTGAAGCAGGCGATGAACCGCGCCGAGCGACGCGTCGAACGGTACGCCGAACCCCTCGCCGCGCTGACCCACGACGCGTCCGTGCAGCGCTTCCTCGACATGGCCTGGACCCGGCTGATCGACGCCAGCTGCCACGACTCGGTGACCGGTTGCGGCTGCGACGAGACCGCCGAGCAGGTCGCCGCACGCCTCGCCGAGGCCGACCAGCTCGGCCGGGCGGTGTGCGACCTCGTCGGCGCGCGGCTGGCCGCGGCCGTGCCCCGGGACGGCTATCTGCTGTTCAACCCCAGCCCGGCGGCCCGCACCGCCCTGGTGCACCTGGACGTGGAGGCACCGTCCGACAGTACGGTGGCCCTGGCCGACGCGGCCGGCCGCAGCGTCACCGCCCAGGTCCTCGACCGGGGCCGCACGCTGCTCGCCGACGACGTGGTGGCGGCGGCCGACCTGCCGGCCGTGCTCACCCGGGTGCACGGCCGGGAACTCTACGGCCAGGAAGTCGCCGCCTGGTTTGTGTCGCCCGAGGACGCCACCCTCACCTTCCACGTGGCCCGGCACGGCGACCCCGCCTTCGACGTGGAGGACGTCCGGCTGGCGCTCGCCGCCGCCGGGCGAGCCGACCGGTGGCGGGTACGGATTCTCGCCGCCCCCAGGGCCGCCGTGGCCGCCCTGGTCGAGGTGCCGCCGCTCGGGCGCGCCGCGGTCCGGCCGGTGCCCCTGCCGGCGACGGCGGGCCCGGAGTTCGCTCCGGTCGCGGTGGCCGGTCGCAGCCTCGACAACGGGCTGCTGCGGGTCGACGTCGCCGAGGACGGCACCCTGACGCTGACCACCCCGGACGGCGTAACCATGGGCGGGGTCGGCCGCGTCGTCGACGGGGGCGACGTGGGCGACAGCTACAACTACTCCCCGCCAGCCGCCGACGAACTCGTCGACAAGCCGCGGGCGGTGCGCACCGTGGTGCGCCACAACGGGCCGCTGGTGGCCGTCGTGGACGTGGTGCGGGAGTACCACTGGCCGGTGGCGGCCGACGTAGACGCCGGCTCCCGCGCCATGGACCGCGAGCCGATCACCGTCACCAGCCGCGTCGAGCTGCGCTGCGGCGAGCGGTTCGTCCGGCTGCATGTCGAGTTCGACAACCGCTGCGACGACCACCGTGTCCGCCTGCACCTGCCGCTGCCGTCGCCGGCCGACACCTCGTACGCCGAGGGCCAGTTCGCCGTCGTCGAGCGGGGGCTGACCGCGGAGGGTGGCGGCGGTGAAGTCCCGCTACCTACCTTCCCCGCCAACGGGTTCGTCGCCGCCGGAGGACCGGACGGCGCGCTGGCGGTGCTACTGACCCAGCCCACCGAGTACGAGCTGACCGACTCCGGCCGCGAACTGACGGTCACCCTGCTGCGCGCGATCGGGATGCTGTCACGCAACCAGCACGCCCTGCGCGACGAGCCCGCCGGTCCGCAACTGCCCACGCCCGAGGCGCAGTGCCGCGGCCTACGCACGGTCGAGCTGGCGGTACTGCCGTACCGGGGCGCCTGGCACGAAGCCGGGGTGCTGGCGGCGGCCGAGGCGTACCGGCACGAGCTGTTGGCCTTCCCCGGCGCGGCCGACGCGGCCGCCGCGCTGCCGGCGCCGACGAGCGGGCTGTCCGTCGACGGCTCCGGCATCGCGCTGACCAGCGTACGGGACCGCGCCGGCCGCACCGAGGTGCGGCTGGTGGCGCAGACTCCAGTGGACACCACCGCCGTGCTCGGTGGCGCGACCATCCGCGGGGCGTGGCAAACCGACCTGCTCGGCCGGGCCGGCAAACCGCTGGCCGTCGACGGTGACGGGCTGGTCCGGCTACCGCTGCGGGCTTGGGAGATCGTCACGGTGCAACTCGACGCTTCGGTCTGACCGACTTGCAAATTGGCGGTGCTGAGACCACTGCTGCCCGAGCAGTACGCCGGGCGGGGCTCCTCCCGCGAAGGCCGCGCGGTCTTGGCCCGAACCGTACCCGTCGGTCCTTGGCGCCCTTGCTGTGGAAGTGCACCGATTCGGCGGTCAGGTCGACATCGGCCACGAGGAGGTTACCCACGTCGGACAGGCCGGCACCGCTGTTACACAACAGGCGAATCAGCGGCTCGTCGCGCAGGCTGGCGAAACCTTTCCTCTGCACGATCATCCAGGCCTGGAACGGCTCGACGTGCGCCCGGGTCACCGCGCACGGCTCGTCAGCCGCAGCGTCGGCGTCCGGATCGGGGAAAGACTCCCCCAGATACCGACTGGGCGGCAGCGAGGAGGTAGTTGTAGCGGGTGGTCTCCGGGTAGTTGCCGGCCCTCAGCGACCGGTCCCAGTCGCGAACGAACCCGGCCCAGGTCCGGGACAGTCCGGTGGTGAGCTTCTGAAGATCGAGGAGTGGCACGACAACCTGTCCGACTCAAGGTGTCCAATAGCGGCGTGCTAGACCAGGGCATCCATGCCGAGCAATGGCGTGACGGCTCCCGCAAGTCGCTGGCCTGCGGAAACTCTCTCGCTGTCGGGACGGCCGGATTCGAACCGACGACCCCTTGACCCCCAGTAGTCCGGTGGTCCAGCGGCATGCTCACGCACGTTTGTCCAGGTCGCTTGAAGCATAGACCGGACGAGTAAAGGAGTCCGCACGCCCACTCCCCGCTACCCCGACTCCCTTACTGCCGGCCGGCGTCGTCGGGGTTCAAGTCCGAGGGCGACGGCGACCCAGTATCCATGACTTGGGGCGATACCGGCCGACGGTTCTGCTATATACCGAAGTGGAGTCGAGGAAGCTGGCCTCAGCCCAGCGTGAATGCTGTCGGCGTCGCGCGCGACCCAGAGGCTCGGCTGCTCGCGGGATAGCACTTGGCAGCATCAGGCTGACGGCTGCCAGGCGCGGCCTTCAGCGCGGTGAGCATTGTCGTCTACCTCGCGACCCCGGTTGGATTGCCATGATTCTGCGGTTACGGCTGTCGCTGCGGCGTATTGATAGGCCGCACCGCTCAGCCAGGCCACCGCGAGGGCGGTGGAGTCCTGCTGGTTCAAGCGGCCGAACGCGTCGCGGCTACGTCGGTGACCCGCGCGCCGTAGTTCGCGCAGCACGGACGCGGCTGTCGGCAGTTGGGCGTCCAGGAGCGCCCGAGCGTCCCGGTCGACGTCCGGCACCAGGGCAGCGCGGCCGGCGGCGACCACTCGTTGCAGGTGGTGGGTGAGGAGATGCAGCGGCGGTTGAGGTTGATCGTTGCCGGAAGTCTCCGTGGTTCCGGCGTCGGGTAGGTCGGCGCGCTGTAGCTGGTCGACGCCAAGGTCGACGTGTCCGCCGAAGCGGTCCGGCAGCCAGGGCGCGGCAACGGCGAGACCGTGGACCTGGCGGGGTCCGTGGAAGCGCCCGATCATCCGTACCGGCATGCCGGTGGCGTGGGCGGCGAGCAGACGCAGGTTCGCGACGTACGGAAGCACCGGATCATCGTGTGGAGCGAGGACGATGACCGGCCCCGGCAGTTGCGCCGTCTGCAGGAGTAGACCTCGCTGGTCGGCGGCGAGGACGCCGTCGAGGAAGGCGAGGTCGTGACCGGCGGGCCGCTCGTGTTGGGCGACCTCGAAGGCGTTCAGCCAGCGGGCGGCCTGTTCGGGGATCGGTTGCCGCCAGAGGGCGTCGACTGGTTCCTCGTGCCAGGTGCGGCCTGTGGTTCGTACGGCCTGCACTGTCCTGCCGTGGCTGAGGCGCCGGTCGACGGACGCAAGGGCGTTGATGACGATGATCCCGGCGCGGTCCAACTCGCGGTGGCTGATCGTCACGTCGCCGAGGTTCACGCTTGCCCGAGCGGCGTTGCGGGCTGCGTCGCCGTCGCCGGGACGTGCCTGTGCCAGGCTCCAGATGGTCGCGTTGCCATCGGTGAGGTAGCTGACCGCGCCGACGTGGCCTGTGGTGGCGCGCAGCGGCTCGGTGCACAGCCCGTACAGGTGCAGATCGCCGACCGGGCCGTAGCCGCGCCGGCTCGTGCCCCGGGCGGCTCGCTGGTCGCCGATGCCTTCGATCAGGAGGTGACAGACGGTCAGTGCCTCGCGCAGATCTTCGGTGAGGTCGGCCAGCCGGAACCCGGGGGTGCTCAGGCGGGCTGAGCGCAGTTGTTCAACCACTCTGGTCGCGGCTGTCGCCAGCCGGGGCAGTCCGATGGCGCGGGCCTGGTGGATGGCGCGGAGCAGGTCCGCCTGGGTCACCGCGCCGGCGCCTGCCACCCCGTGTTCGAGGATCTGCGCAACGACGTCGCGCACCTGGGTGGCGGCGGCCTTCTCGTCGGCGGTGGCGGACGGGGCGGGGGGACCGGGCGGGTCGGCTTCGGTGGTCACGACGGCCTCGGCGGTGGCCACGTCCGATCCGGCTGCGACCGGGTGGTGTGGGTGCGTGGTCAGGACGGGTGCGGCGCTGAGCACCGCGGCTCGGTGCAGGCAGCGTGGTGCGAGCAGGCAATTGCAGGCGGCTCCGTCCGCGGTTTCGACCGGGGCGGTGAGGGTGACGGTTACGTGGTCGTCGATGGTGATCGTCGCGCCAGAGTCGGACGTGGTGATGGTCCAGGTCGGCTGCTTCTCGAGAGCCTGGTCGAGCTTGGACCGCAGCCGGGTGGGGAGAGCGGCGACGGCGTCGGCGGTGACGTGTGGTGCGACGGCGGGCAGGCTCATCGGACCTGGTCTCCGATCCAGCGGGCGAGCTCGGTGGGACTTAGCGCGGCGATGGGCATCCCGGCGGCCACGAGTTGCCCGGCGACGGCGGTGCTGTAGCGGGGTTGGCCCCGGTCGTCGAGGCTGGCGCAGCCGAGCAGGGTGACCCCGTCGTCGGCGAGCGCCCGGACGGCGGCCAGTAGTCCGCCGATGGGATGCCCCTCTTCGAAGTCGCTGACGAGCACGACGAGGCTGCGGCTGGGGGTGGTGACGATCTGCCGGGCGTAGCGCAGGGCGGCGGCGATGTGGGTGCCGCCGCCGACGCTGATTTCCAACAGCAGGCTGAGCGGGTCGGCGACCCGGTCGGTGAGGTCGACAACCTCGGTGGAGAAGGTGACGAAGTGGGTTCGTAGGGTCGTCACGCCGGCGAGGACGGACGCGGTCAGCGCCGCCCAGATTGTGGACGGTTCCATCGACCCGGATACGTCGACGAGGAGGATGATCTGCCAGTCGACGCTGCGTCGACCGCGGCTGCGGAAGACGAACCTTTCGGGGCGGATCTGCGCTGCGCCGTCTGAGTCGAGGTGTGCGGTGTGCAGGTTGGCGTGCACGGTGGAGCCGAGGTCGAGGCGCCCGGTGGGTCGGCGGGTGCGTCGTGGTGTGGCGAGCCCGGTCAGTGCCGGTCGGATCTGTCGGGCCAACTGCGCGGTCAGCTCGGTGACGAGCCTGGCGACGAGTGGGCGCAGTCGGTTGAGCCGCGCCTCGGGAAGTCCGCCGGCCAGCGCCAGCACGGTGTGCAGCAGTTCCACAGAGGGTCGGACGTCTTCGGGTGCGATGGTGAGCAGGGCGTCGGCGCGTCCGCGTTCGGCGGCGCGGGCGAGCACCTCGTCGCGTACCGCGGCGCCGAACAGCGCTTCGAGGTCGTCGGCCCAGTCCCGCACCTGCGGGTATGCGGGTTGTCGCCCACCGCCATGTCCGGCGGCGGTGTGGGAGCCTTCTCCCCTGCCGCTGCCGTACAGCTCGTCGAGTGCGGTGGCGAGTCGGCGGGCGTGCGGTGGCAGGTCGTCGGGGCGGCGGCCGAGCAGCAGCCGCCAGCGCTGCGCGGCGGGCAGCGTGTGCGCTCGGTGAGCCGGGCGGGGTTCTGCCGGGGGCGGTGGTGGAGCCGACTTCTCGGCGGTGTGGTTGTCTCTGCCCGGCGGCAGTCCGAGGGTGGTCAGGGCCTGCCGTCCCGACTGGTCGACGGCGAGCCAGTCGGCGAGCAGGCTCGGTGCGACGCTCACGGTCGCGTCGAGGTCACCGATGCGGTGACGGACGGTGTCCAGAACGCGGTCCCGGTCGGCGGGGCTCAACGCGTCGAAGCCGCCGCGCAGCGCTGGCAGCCGGCGGATGAAGTGGTCGTCGTCCCAGCCGTCGATGGTCTTCAGCAGCGGGGTCAGTGTGTCCCCACCGGCTTCGAGCAGGGCGCCGGCGAGGCTGAGCGCTCCGCGGAGTCGGTCGGTGCATTCCACGGCCGGCATCTCGGTCCAGGACGCCAGGACCACGCCGAACTCGTGGGGAGCGGCGATGCCGAGCAGTACCTGGACGGCGTGGGCCGCTCCCCGCATCAGCGGTGATCCGTCGCGGGCGAGGCGGCTGACGGCGTGGCCGAGGCGCAGCAGGTGGCCGCTGTCGTCGGCGTGCCGGACAAGGTCGAGCAGCGCGCGGGCGTCCCCGGGGTCGGTGGATCCGGCGAGCCCGTCAATGGCGCGGACTGCCGCAGCGTGCAGGTGTGTCAGATGCTCGTCGAGGCCGGCTGGTGGTGACGGGGTGGCGGGGATGTGCCCCCGGTGCAGCCGCTGGAGCAGTTGGCTGGCGGCGGCGAGACCGGCGAGGGTGGCGGTGCCGGTCACGGCGGTGTGCAGGTCGGTGAGGCGGACGTCGACGGCGTCGGGTAGTCCGCAGGCGGCGGCGCGGGCGAGCCCGGCGACAGCTTGTGCGGCGGTGGGGCCTCCGTCGGTCACCTCTCGGCGGCGCCGGGTGTTCAGCATGCCGGCGGCGGCTTGGGCGAGGGTGACACCGTGTGGGCTGGCGGCGGCGAGCCCGGCGTCGGTGCCGGGCTGCCAGTGCAGCCGCCAGCGGGTGGTGAGGGTTTCGGCCGTGGTGGTCTCTGCGGGCTCGGCGTAGGGCACCTGGCAGGCGAGCAGTCGCTGCAGGGTGGCCTCTCGTCGCTGGTCGAGTGGGATACGCAGTGGATCAAGCCGAACGGTGCGGGACGGGTCACCGGGGCCAGGCAGGCGCAGCTGCTGTAGCAGAGCCGTGGTCGCGGGAGTCAGCCCGCAGACGGGTGTGTCCGGGCAGGGGTGACCGCGGCGCTGTCCGATCAGGGTGTGCTGCATCGCGGCGGCGACCGCTCGGCCCCGGCCGGCCGGTTCGCCCTGAGCGAGGACGGACTGCAGTGCTTCGACGAGTTCACCGCGTCCGGCGGCGGGCAGGTTCCGCAGTCGGGCCAGGTCGTGGGCGAGCCGGGTGATTTCGGCGGCCTCCGCCGGGCCCGTGGGGTGTCCCTGGTCCCGCAGGTGCCGAGTGATCTCGACGGCGAAACCGCGCAGGTGGGCGGCCAGCGTGCTGGGGTCCGCGTGAGCATCGTGGACAGCCTGCTGCCAGCGAGGGTCGCGGATCCCTGCGGGATAGCCGGATCGCGAGTCGAGCAGGTCGAACGAGTACGGCACCAGGGAGATGACCGGGCTACGTCCCGGCGCCTCGGCATCGGGTGTCGGTGGTGTGGTGGGTGCTGGGTGTCCCGGTGTGGTCAGGGCGGGGGCGTGGAAGGCGCCGACGACGACGGCGAGACGGCCGGGGGTCTCCGCGATCTGCTGCCGCATCCACGCCTCGCGCCGCTGATCGAGGGCGCCGATGCCGTCGGCGGCATCATTGCGAATTGCCCAGCCGACTGCCAGCGCCGACCGGCGTACCGCCTCGGGCGGTGAGCCGGGGGCCGCCGCCTCGACCCAGCGGTCCCACAGGTCGTCTCCAATCCGACCGGTCAGGGTGGCCCGCACGCTGTCGGCGTACCCGCTCACCTGCGGTCCGACGGCTGCCGGACGTTCCTGCCACGCCGGGTCGCTCAGTGGCAGATCGCAGCAGTGGGCTGGCACGCCTCGCCGTTGCGCCCACCGCAGCGCGGCGAGCTCCGGGGAGAAGTCGGCGAACGGGTAGAAGGCGAGCGGTCCGCCCTCGTCACCGCTGGCGGCGGCCAGGGCGACCGGCGCCTGGGTGTCGGGGTGCGCCAACCAGGTCAGCCACGGCTGCATGTCGGCGGGCAACTCGACCAGCACCGCGTCCGGGGCGGCCGCGTCCAGCAGGGCGGGGATCGCCGCGGCGAGCACCGGCGAGTGATGCCGCACTCCGATCAGGGTGACGCGGCCGGTGTCGCTCAGACGTGCGACGGCGGCGCGCGGGCCGTCAGCTGCGCTGTCGTCAGTCACGCAGGACATCGCGCTGTTCCCACAGCTGCCGCCACATCCGGCCGCCGGCCTCGGCGCGGCGGCGCAGGGCGCCGTCCCAGTACGCCAACAGCCGCGCATGGTCGGCCGGGTCGTCCTTGCGTACGACACCCACCAGGTGCCCGGGCAGCAGCGACAACGGGTCCGGGCCGGGCAGGTACGCGGTGGACAGGCCGATCGACGCGGCGACGGCGACCGCTTCGGCGGTGCTCATGACCGAGGACGGACGTTCCACCTCCCAGCCCTCGACGGTGCTGCCGGTGCGCAGGTCGCGGAAGGCGGTCACCAGGGTCTCCAGCACCGCCTCGTCCACCGTGTACGCGGCGCCGACCCGTTCCACGGTAGTGCGGGCCTGCCGGGTGACGAGGGCGACCTCGGCGTCGAAGTCGGCGATCGGAGGCACCACCTCGAAGTTGAACCGCCGTTTCAACGCCGCGGACATCTCGGACACGCCCCGGTCTCGCAGGTTGGCCGTGGCGATGACGCAGAAGCCAGGAGCCGCGTAGGCCACGGAGTCGTCGGGGAGTTCGGGCAGGACCAACCGACGGTCGGACAGGATCGACACCAGTGCGTCCTGCACCTCGGGCAGGCAGCGGGTGATTTCCTCGACCCGGGCGACGGCACCGGTGGTCATCGCGGTGAGCACCGGCGAGGGCACCAGTGCCTCCCGGGACGGCCCCTTGGCCAGCAGGAGCGCGTAGTTCCAGCCGTAGCGCAGCTGTTCCTCGGTCGTGCCGGCCGTACCCTGCACGGCCAGGGCACTTGTGCCGCACACGGCAGCGGCGAGCAGCTCGGACAGCATCGACTTGGCGGTGCCCGGTTCGCCGACGAGCAGCAGCCCCCGCTCACCGGCCAGGGTCACGACACACCGCTCGATGAGGGCCCGCTCCCCCACGAACTTCGCCGCGATGGTGACCTGACGGCCGTCGGGCCCGTGCACGGGGCGGCCGGGCGGAGCCGGCGATGAACGTCACCACCGCCCGCGGGGTCAGCTGCCAGCCGGGCGGGCGGGGACCGCGGTCGGCGGCAGCCAGGAACGCCAGCTCGTCGGCGTACAGGTGCTCCGGCGGGTCGATCTGTCGGGCGTTCACGCCTTCTCCTGCAGGTCGAGGTAGCGGGGTGTGTCACCGGCGGTCACACGATCCCAGGCGGTGCGGAACAGCTCCGGCGTCGTGCGGATGACCAGGGTCAACCCATTGAGGAACAGGTACAGCGGCTGCTTCCAGCTCTCCATGGGCGGGTTGGGGTTCTTCGCCGCAAGCCAGCCACCGGGGAGGAAGACGCCGCGGCCGGCGCGTTCCCGCTTGCCTGCCACCACCAGTCCGGAGTCGCGCAGCGCCGCCTGGGCGTGCTTGAGGGTGGCGGGTTTCCACGCGTTCCAGGTGCGCACGTTGACATCGGTGGGGTTCGGCAGGGCGAGCAGCTGTAGGTAGTAGCCGGCCGAATCCCGGTCGAGGCCGGTGTGAGCTGCGACGGAGTCGACCAGGTGGGGTGCGCTGATCCGGGCGTCGCGATGTTCGCCGCTGGCGCCGTCCGGGGTGGACAGCGCCGCTGCGATGTCCGGTGAGAGCACCAGCCGCAGCGCGTCCGCGACCGGGCCGGAGATGAAGCTGACCGCCGGGTCCTGCGGTCCGCTGAGGCGGGCCGGGGCGAGGTGGTGCACGACCTCGTCCCGGAAGGTGTGCCCGGCCACCAGCGCCGGTCCCACCTGGGGTGGCTCGTCCACCTCATGTCGCCCGGCGCCGATCAGCAGCCGCGGGTTGCGCAGCCGCTGCCGCAACAGCTCCAACGCTCGGGGCAGAGCATCGCGCATCGGATCGCCCCACGGCAGCTGGTAGGCCAGCCACAGCAATGCCACCGTGCATCCGTACAGGTGGTTGCCGTCGAACGGAGTTCCGCTCGTGGCGGTGGTCTCCAGTCGGCCCCAGTCGCCGGGCTGGCTCTCCCCGTCGGTGGTCAGCCAGCCTTCGGGTGCAGGGTTGGCGATCGTCTGCAGGATGTCGGCCGCTCGGTTTGTGGGCAGGATGCGGGTGGCGTCGGCGAGCAGTTGCTCGCCGATGATGACGCGGGTGCCGCGCAGTGCCAGCCATGCCGTGGCGAGGCGGTCGACGTCCGGGCCCTTGCGCCACAGATCGGCCGGGTCCTGCGGCATCGCCGCGTCCACCAGCGCGATCCGGTGCCCGTATGACAGGGACTTCAACGCGTCGCGTGCGGTGCGCGCCTGGGTGGTGTTCACCCCGAGAACGCGCCGCTGGTCGGCGGTGAGGAAGTTCGCCTGCCAGTCGTCGATGCCGGGGAGACCAGCCAGCAGCAGGGCGGCCTCGGCTCGCGTCATGCCGGTGCGCTGCACCAGGTCGTCGACGCACTCCGCGCGCCATGGAGCCGGGCCCTGCTCGGTGAGCAGCCGGCAGAACGCGCTGATGCGATCAGCGCCCCACCAGCCGGCAGCGACGGTCTCCGCCTCGACGGTGGCACCGGGCGGCGGGGTGAACGGCCCATTCGGGGACAGCTGCACGGCCGTGCGGCGCCACTGCTTGCTCCGCCCGGCGTACCAGGTGGGGCTGCGCTCTGGCAGCAGCACCGTGACCTGGTCACCGTCGCGCTGAACGACCCGCTGGTTTTCCGGGGGCGCCTCGTCCCACGCCGCGGTCAGCACCCGCACCGCCTGTGCCGAGTCGGTCAGAACGGTACCGGCCAGGGTGGACAGCAACTGGGTCAGCGCAAGGCGGTCCTGCTCGCTGGTGACCGGTGCGGCGGCGCGGACGGCCAGGGCGCCGAGTCCGCCGAGCGCGTCCACCCACGTCGGGCTGGCCTGCGGTACGTCCTCGACCGTCCCGGCCGTGAGGAGGTCGGCGACCGCGGTGACCTGCCGAAGGATCTCCCGCCGCGTCTGGGCTCTGCCGCTGTAGTAGGTGAACCGTTCCGCCGGCAACAGCCCGGACCAGGCGGTGCGCAGCACGTCATCGGCGAGGGCATCGACCATGCCGTCGTCAACCGGTTCGGTCGCCAACAGCTGCGGCAGCCCTTCGAGCCGCCGACGTAGCCGTACCGCGCGCACCACCTTCTCCGCCACGGCGGTACGGAGCACCGGATCGGTCACCTCCGTCAGCACCTCGGTGACGAGGGCCAGTGCCACCGCGTTGATCTCGGTGGACTTCGTGACGGTGTCGTCGATCGCCATCAGCCGGATCGCGTCAGCGGCGTCGAGCCGCCGCAGCCGGGCCGAGCCCGGCACATCGCGTGGGGCCAGTGCGTGCCACCAGGCCAGCGGCGGAAGGTACCGGGATGGTCGGCACCGGTCCACCGGTTCTCGACCGTCGGCACTCCACACGGTCAGCTCCAACTCGGCCCGGTGATGGGGCCGCCCGGTCACCGGTAGCACGACGTCGCTGCCCGGAAGCCGGAGGCCGGCAACCAGCGCGTCGCTGTGGAACGGGTTGCGGCTGGCCCGGACCGCGCTCGAGTGCCAGGACACCCGCCGCCCGTCAATGCCCTCCCCCACCTGCGTGCCGTCCGGCAGGCGGGTCACCCGCCACCCGACCAGCCCGTCGCGCCAGCCCAGCGGCGACGAGGCGAACCCGGCCGGCGCCGGCCGCACCTCGCACAGGTCAGCGAGGAGGGTCGCGCCCGGGGGCAGGTCGGCGGCGAAGAACGCGGGCAGGCTGTACCGGCCACCCTCGCCCGTCGCCGGGTCGTACTCCCGCCAGCGCCGCTCCTCCGGCGTCGGATCGGTGGGCCGTTCACACCGCCAGAACGAGACCCCGTCACCAGCGACCGGATACGTCGCGGCCGGACTGCGGGTGTCCCCGGCGTGCCAGGGCCGACTGCCCGTGGTCATCGCGCCACCGGGCAACGGCAACGGCAGCGACCGGCGACCCCACAGGGCGTGGTCGGCCGGTTCGCCGGGCTCGACCAGCTCGTCCGGGTCGGCCGACCAGTAGCCGACGAGCCGGCCACTGCTGCCGTACCAGGTGACCAGAAGTTGCCCGCCGACCAGGCGACAGATGGTGTCAACGTGGGAATTGCGCGCGTGCGGGCTGTCCGAGGGCGGATACCGGAACATGTGTTCACCGGTCGGCACGTCGACGTCGACGATGTGCGCCGCCCGGTTGTCGTGCACCACCAGCTGCGGCCAACCGTCGCCGAAGCGTCGGCCGAGCTTGTCCTCGGCCACCTGCTCGTACGCCGGCCAGGACAGCTCCGCGACCAGGCCGGCTCGCAGTGACCGGGCGAGTACCGCGGGCACGTCGACCTTCGCCAGGGCGGTGAACGCGTCCGGTGCCAACGCCACACCGGCGGGCGACCACACGGCCGCGAGCTGGGACAGCGCCTCGTCCAAGCCGATCACGGTGCCCTCCGGCACCCGGGCGGCCCGTTCGACGAGTAGCTCGGCCAGCACCTCCCGCAGGCCGGCCGTGCCCAGCGTCTCGGTGACCAACCGCGCCGGCAGTGGCCCCGACCCCTGCCTGTTGTGCAGCTCCGACAGGGCGTCGGCGGCCCCCCGCGCCAGCAGGACCCGACACCTGGGGTCGGCGGCGACGGCGCGTAGGTCCCGCCGGCCGGGGCCGACGTCGTGCACCCAGGGAGACACGTTGAACGCACCGCTGTCGCTGTCGATCACCACCGGCACCCCACCAGCCAGGCACACGTCGAGAACGTCCAGGTCGGCCCGGTGAGCGAAGCCGCTCCACAACGTCACCCGCCGGCCCTCCGCCCGCAGCCGCGGCACCAGGTCCGCCACGACGCGGATGAGCCGCTCACAACGACGCCGGCTGCGCCGTTCCCGCAGCGCCATCAGCCGCTCCAGCCACCGCGCCGCGGACACCGTCGCCGCCTCGTCACGCAGCAGATCGAGCGTGCCCGCCGCGTCCAGCAGCTCCAGCCAGAAGTCGGTGACGTCGGTGGACCAACCGGGCGGCTCGGGGAAGATCTCCGCCAACCGCGCGCGCACCGCCGGGTCATGCTTGGCCAGCCGCAGCAGGGCTTTGCGGTACGCCTTCCACACCGCCTCGCCCGAGCGGGTCATCGCGGGGAACGCCAGCAACTGCCGGATCACCGCCTCGGCCTGCTCCTCGACGTCCACGCCGGCCGCCTTCGCCAGCCGCCGCAGATCCTCCGCCATCCCGGCGTACGGCGGCAGCCCCCCAGCGACGCGACGAATTGCCAGGGTCCGCACCAGCTCGTACGCCTCGGTCGCCGGCTGCCGCGTCGCGACCGCGCGGGAGTACTCGGTGAGCATCTTCGCCGTCAGCGCACCGGCGAAGGCGAACTCCAGGTGCACCTCCCGCAGCCGCTCCTCGTTCACTGTCAGCCCGTGCACCTGCTCGGCCCGCCGGGCTTCGGCGAAGCAGCCGCCGGCCATCCGCGGGTTGTCCGCGGCGCGGAACGCCCGCCCGGCCTCCTCCCAGAACGTCGGCAGGAAATGCGGCGCCGCCGCACCCAGCCGCACAGCGAGCTGCTGGTAACCCTCGCGGGCGTTACCCGGCTTGGAAACGGCGCTTCGCGCAAGCCGGGCCATGTCCTTGACCATCGCCAGCGCGTGCCGACCATTCGCTGGATCATTGATCAACGCCCAGGCCGGAAACCCGAGCGACTGCCGCCGGGCCGTGCCCACCGGCGTCGGTTCGGCGGTACGGCTGAAGCCGAGGAACTCCATCGACAGGTCCTCAGCCTCGCCTAGGGTCGCCCCGGCCAGACGGACGACGGTCCGACCGGTGAGCGCCGGATGGGTGTAGCGACGCGCGGCCATCACGTCACGTCCGGTTTGGGCCTCACCGCCAGGCAGGATCGCCCCCGCCTCCAACAGCGCCTCACTCACGCCCGCTCACCGTCCTCGTCGACAACCCGTCCGGCGTGAAGATTCGCCGCCATCCGCATTCCTTCCGACCACGCCACCGGCCCCACCGCCGCCAACGCCACCGCCTCCCCCTCCGGATCGGTGAAATAGAGCGGGCCGATCTCGGTCTCGTACAGCGGGTCGCCCTCGCCGATCCACACCGACGCGACCATCGGGACACCGTCCTCCCACACCCGCACCGACGCCGCGCCACCCTGCACGCGATAGCCCGCCGACGTCGCCCGCGCCTGCACATGGCGCAACTCCTTGTAGCGGCCCCCGGCGTATCGGGGCAGGTCGCGCCGCCGTTCGTCGAGTGACTCCGGCAGCGCCCACACCTCCCGGAACAACTGCAGCGTCTCCTGCCGCACCCCCAGGTCCGCGGCGAACTCCCGCAGATCTGCCAGATCAGGCAGACCAACCGGATGCGGCAGGACGACCTGCACGGCGGTGAGCCGGCCACTCTCGCCGTCCAGGTCCACCACACCGAGACCTTTCTCGGGGTCCGCGTCACGCAGCAGCCCCGCACGGTCGGTGTCCCATCGCCCCGCACCGTCGATCGGCACGACGACCAGATCACGCAGCGACGTTCGCCATGCCTCGTCTGCCCACACCTCGCAGATCACGGTGGTCGGCACGGGCAGCGACCGCACCATCCACTGCTCGACCTCCCGCCGGCAGGAAACCTCGTGCCGCTTCAACCACTCCGAGAGTTGCCGCAAGCCGACGACCACATCGGTGTCACGCAGAGCCTTCGGTAGGCCTTTGAGCAGCCTGCCCTGGCGGTTACGCGCGATCACCTTCCCGCGTTCCAGGCTCACCTCGTAGTCGGCACCGGCCGCCAGCCAGCCCATGTTGATCTCCTCCCGCCGCGCAGTGAGCGGGATTCTGCCATCCGCGACCGACACTCGAGATCACCGTGCCCCGATCGGTGCAGCAGGAAATCGTGGGCGCAGGCCACCGTCCTCGATGGCGGTGGCGCGACCTTCTACGGGTACATGCTGGTGGAACATCTCCACAGTCCGATGACCAACTGCTCATCCCTGGACGTGACTGGATGCTCGTTACGCCGGACGCACCGACGCGGTCGCGATCCATCGGACTGCCCCAGCATGATGACCAACCAGGACAATGCAGGGCAGGGCGACGGGTCACGGAACTGGCGGGCGGACCCGGAAAAGCGCTTGAAGCTCGGCGAGCTGCGGCGGGACCTCGCAACCGAGTCCATCCGGTCAGTGAGCGACTCGCCGTCGGCGGTCGGCACTACGAAGTGCGGCCAAAAGAGCCGATCGCGGCAGGGCGGAACATGTCCGTCTGTCTGAAATCGCCTGCCGTTAAGAGGTCCAGAAGTGAAGTGACCACAACAACGCCGATGCAGTACGCCTACCAGGCGATTCACCGCGGAGACAACCAAGATCGGCTCGCAGGACCACCCGAGTTAAGGGGTCCAGCAGCGCCTTACGCGCCACTTCATTGAGCCACAACAATAAATCGAGGGTTTCCGCAAGTCACTGACCTGCGAAACCCTCTCACTGTCGGGACGGCCGGATTCGAACCGACGACCCCTTGACCCCCAGTCAAGTGCGCTACCAAGCTGCGCCACGTCCCGCCCCCGCGCGGTTTCCCCCGCGGCAGCCGGTACAGCTTAGCGCAGCAGCCTCGCTCTTCCGCACAGGCCCCACCCGGGTCGCCGTGTCACCGAACTACCCCACAGCCCCTAGAGCATCCTAGGAGGGTGGGTGGGAGGAAGGCAGGAAAATGCCGGATGGGCGAAACCCCATCCGGCATTTTCTGGAGAACAGATCAGCCGTGCGCCTTGCCTCGTCCGCCGGGGCCGAGCTTCTTGCGCGGGCGGACCGAGATCTCGATCGGGCTGCCCTCGTACCCGAACTCCTCGCGGAGCTTGCGCTCGACGAAGCGCTGGTAGCCGGCGTCCAGCGGGCCGGTGGTGAAGAGCACGAACCGCGGCGGCGCCACCCCGGCCTGGGTGGCGAACAGGATCCGCGGCGCGCGCCCACCGCGCACCGGGTGCGGGGTGGCCTGTACCAGCGCGGTGAGCCACTGGTTGAGCTGTGCGGTCGGCACCCGGGTCTCCCAGCTGGCCAGCGCCTTGTTCAGCGCCGGGGCCAGCTTGTCGACCGCTCGGCCGGTCATCGCCGACAGGTTCAACCGGATCGCCCAGGGGATGCGGCGCAGTTCCCGGTCGATCTCCTTGTCGAGGTAGTACCGGCGGTCGGCGTCGACCAGGTCCCACTTGTTGAACGCGATGACCAGCGCGCGGCCGCTCTCGGTGACCATGGACAGGATCCGCTGGTCCTGCTCGCTGATCGGTTCGCTGGAGTCGAGCAGCACCACGGCCACTTCGGCGGCCTCGATGGCGGCGGCGGTACGAAGGCTGGCGTAGTACTCGGTGCCGCTGGCCTTACCGACCCGCTTGCGCAGGCCTGCGGTGTCCACCAGCTGCCAGGTCTGGCCGCCGATCTCGACCAGGCTGTCCACCGGGTCGACGGTGGTGCCGGCGACCGAGTCGACGACCGCGCGCTCCTCACCGGAGAACCGGTTGAGCAGGCTGGACTTGCCCACGTTCGGGCGGCCGACCAGCGCGACCCGACGCGGCCCGCGCGGCCGGTTCTCCACGATCGCCGGTGCCTCGGGCAGCGCGGCGAGGATGGCGTCCAGCAGGTCGCCGGAGCCGCGCCCGTGTAGCGCGGAGACCGGGAACGGCTCGCCGAGGCCCAGCGACCACAGCGAGGTGGCCTCCATCTCGATGGCGGTGTTGTCGGCCTTGTTCGCCACCAGGATCACCGGCTTGGCGCTGCGCCGCAGCATCTTCACCGCGGCCTCGTCCACGTCGGTGGAGCCCACCATCGCGTCGACGACGAAGAGCACCACGTCCGCGGTGACCACGGCGGTCTCGGCCTGCGCCGCGATGGCCGCGGCCCGGTCCTTCGCGTCCGGTTCCCAACCGCCGGTGTCCACCACGGTGAACGCCCGGCCGTTCCACTGCGCGTCGTACGGCACCCGGTCCCGGGTCACCCCGGGTACGTCCTCGACGACCGCCTGCCGGCGGCCGATGATCCGGTTGACCAGCGTGGACTTGCCCACATTGGGGCGACCGACGACGGCCACCACCGGCTGCGGGCCGGTCGGCTCCTCGACGGCGACGTCCGGCTCACGCAGCTCCACCCATCCCGCACCCTCGCTCATGCCGCTCCTCCGCTGCGCTCCGGAACGTCATGAGGCACGTCCGCACTGAACTTGATGATTCGCTCGCTGCGCTCGCTCATGCCACGCCCCGTTCGGTGAGCAGGTCGCGCAGCCGGGCCACGACCTCGTCGATGCCCAGCTCGGTGGTGTCCAGCACCACGGCGTCCGGCGCCTGGGCGAGCGGGTTGACCTTGCGGGTGGAGTCGAGCCGGTCCCGGCGGGCCAGGTCGGCGGCGGTGGCCGCCACGTCGGCCGCGTCCTCGGCGCTGCGCCGGGCCGCCCGAGCTGCCTCGGAGGCGGTCAGGAAGACCTTCAGGTCGGCGTCCGGCGCCACGACCGAGCCGATGTCCCGGCCCTCGATCACCATCCGGCCGGCGTTGGCGATCATCTCGCGCTGCCGGGCGACCAGCAGCTCGCGGACCGCCGGCACCGCGGCGACGGCGGAAACCGCCCCGGTCACCTCGGGGCCGCGGATCTCCGCGTCCACGCTGACGCCGTCGGCTGTCACGCCGTACCCCTGGGGGTCGGTGCCGATGCGCAGGTCCACCTCGCCGGCGACCTTCGCCACCGACGCGGCGTCGGTGAGGTCCACGCCGGAGCGCAACACGGCCCACGTGATCGCCCGGTACATCGCCCCGGTGTCCAGGTAGCGTGCACCGATGCCAACGGCGAGGCGCCGCGAGACGGTGGACTTACCCGAACCGGACGGCCCGTCCACAGCGACCACACATCGCCCGGCCCGTACGTTTTGCTCCACCGTGTCCTCCTCAGCCCGTACCTCACGGATCGCCCGGTGATCTGGCGCCGCAAGCGGTTGTCCATCGTCATCAATCATGCCCGGAGTCCGTGGCGGACCCACGCGCGATGCCGCCGGAGGCGACCCACGCCACCCGAGCGGCCGCGTCTCGGCCGTCACGGAGCCTACCGGCAGCCGTACCCCGAACTCGGGGGTCAGTCACCCACAGCGTTGAACAGGGCCGCGACCTCGGCGTTGGTCAACCGCCGGAGCCGGCCGGTGCGCAGTTCACCGAGCCGGATGGGGCCGATCGAGGTACGCACCAACCGGGTGACCGGGTGGCCGACCTCCTCCATCAACCGCCGGACGATGTGCTTGCGACCCTCGTGCAGGCTCAGCTCCACCTGGGCGGATTTACCCAGAGTGTCCACCACCTTGAACGAGTCGACCTTGACCGGCCCGTCCTCCAGCTCGACGCCGGCCAGCAGCCGCTTGCTCAGGTTGCGCGGGATCGGCCCGACCACCTCGGCGAGGTAGGTCTTGAGCACCTCGTACGAGGGGTGCATGAGCTTGTGCGCGAGGGTGCCGTCGTTGGTGAGCAGCAGCAGGCCCTCGCTGTCCGCGTCGAGCCGCCCGACGTGGTAGACCCGCTGCTCCACCCGGTTGCCGATGAACTCGGCCAGCTCGTTGCGTCCCTTGTCGTCCGCCATGGTGGTGACCACCCCGCGCGGCTTGTTCATCGCCACGTAGACCAGGCGGGTGTCGACCTGCAGGCGCTCGCCGTCCACGTGGATCACGGCGGTGGCCGGGTCGACCTTGTCGCCGAGCTTGGCGACGCGGCCGTCGACCGTCACCCTGCGGCGGAAGATCAGGTCCTCGCAGGCGCGCCGGGAACCCACGCCGGCGGCGGCGAGCACCTTCTGCAGGCGCTCGGCCCCCTCAAAGACGGGGGCGTCGGGTTTCGGGGAACGGTTATCGGGTCGCATCGGCAAGCTCTTCTACGTCGTCGGGCAGGAAGGGTGCGAGTGGCGGCAGCTCGTCGACGGTGTTCAGCCCGAGCTTCTCCAGGAACAGCGTGGTGGTCCGGTAGAGGAACGCCCCGCTGTCCGGTTCGGTGCCGCACTCCTCGACAAGGCCGCGGGTGACCAGCGTACGGATGACCCCGTCGCAGTTCACACCCCGGATGGCCGAGATGCGCGATCGGGTCACCGGCTGCTTGTAGGCGACCACGGCGAGGGTCTCCAGCGCCGCCTGGGTCAGCCGTACGGACTGCCCGTCCAACACGAACCGTTCGACATAGGTCGCGTATTCCGGCCGGGTGTAGAGCCGCCAGCCGCCGGCGGCCCGGCGCAGCTCGAAACCGTGCCCGGCGGCGGTGTAACCGGCGGCGATCTCGTCGAGCATCGGCCCGACCCGCTCGGCCGGCTGCTCGACGACCTGGGCCAGGACCAGCTCGCTGACCGGCTCGTCGACGACCAGCAGGATCGCCTCCAGCGCGCCGCGCAGCTCGGCGTCGGACAGCTCCGGCGCGGGCTCCGGCGCGGCCGGCGCCCTGCGCCGCCCCACAACCGGCCCAGGGGGTACGTCCCCAGCCCCGCCCTCCCCCACGACCGGCGCGTCCGACTCCCCCGCGCCCGGCTCAAGCCCGCCCGCGCTCGCCGCACCCGCGATCGTGGAAGATTCCGGCTCCTGGAGGGGCGGTTCGGCTCCAAGATCTTCCGCGGTCGACTGGGCGGGGACTGCGGTGTCCGGGGTTGGGCCTTCCACGGGGTCCTTGTCGGTTTCCGCGGTGGTTTCGTCGACCTCGGGGGTGGTGGGAGCGGGCGGGCGGGGGCGCTCCCACGGGGGAACCCAGGCGGCGGCCTGATCGGCCAGGGAGTCCCGGCGTTCCTCGTCACTCATCGCGCTCCCCCTCCGTCGTTCCCGTCCCGTCCGACCCCTCAGCATCCCCCGCCCGGTCGGGGCCCGCCGGATCCGGCTCGGCCGCAACCGCCGGATCCAGCCCCGCCGCGCCCGCCGCCTCCGGGTCGGCCGGGCTGCCGGCGTACTCGTCGACGTGCAGCTCGGTGTCGCCGTCGGTCGGGCCGGTCCAGCGCACGGTCAGCTCCTCCAGAGCCTGCTCCTGCACGAACGCCACCAGCCCCTCCCGGTACAGCTCCAGCAGCGCCAGGAACCGGGCCACCACCTCCAGGGTGACCTCGCAGTCGGCGCAGAGCAGCGAGAAGGTGGCCGTCCCGGCGCGGCGCAGCCGGGCGGCGAGGATCCCCGCGTGTTCCCGGACGCTGACCCGGACCATGTGCACGTGGGCGATGGAGACCTCCGGCACCGGCTTCGGGGTCATCGCCTTCACGGCCAGCTTCAACAGCCGCTGCGGGCCGATGCCGAGCACCAGGTCGGGCAGCGCCTCGGCGTACCGGGGTTCCAGGCTGACCGCCCGCGGATAGCGCCGACCGCCGACCGCCTCCAGCTCGGCGATGTGCGCGGCGGCCTCCTTGTACGCCTTGTACTGCAACAGCCGGGCGAACAGCAGGTCCCGCGCCTCCAGCAGGGCGAGGTCGGCCTCGTCCTCCACGTCGGCGGCGGGCAGCAGCCGGGCCGCCTTCAAATCGAGCAGGGTGGCGGCGATCAGCAGGAACTCGCTGGCCTCGTCGAGGTCCCACTTGTCGCCCATGGCCCGGATGTAGGCGATGAACTCGTCGGTGACCTTGTGCAGGGCCACCTCGGTGACATCGAGTTTGTGCTTGCCGATCAGTTGCAGCAGCAGGTCGAACGGGCCGGTGAAGTTGGCCAGCCGCACGGTGAAGCCGGAGGCGCTCGCCGGTTCGGCGGGCAGCACGCCGTCGACCTCGGCGGCCAGCTCGGCGGCGACCGCCGGGGCCGCGGCCTCGTGCGGCCCGGCCGGCGGGTCGAGGGGTGGCGCGGTCACCGCACGACCGTAGTCCACGAGGCGGGCACCGGGCGTTCCGGCTACCGCTCGGACTGGGCGGCGATCACCTCACGGGCCAGTTGGCGGTAGTTGCGTGCCCCGGAGGACGCCGGGTCCAGTGTGGTGATCGGGGCGCCGGCCACGGTGGACTCGGGGAACTTCACCGTCTTGGTGATGACCGTCTGGTAGACCTTGTCGCCGAACGCTTCGACGACCCGCTGCAGCACCTGCCGGCAGTGTGTGGTGCGGCTGTCGTACATGGTCGCGAGGATGCCCTCGAGCTCCAGGTCGAAGTTGAGCCGCTCGCGCACCTTGTCGATGGTGTCCAGCAGCAGCGCCACGCCGCGCAGGCTGAAGAACTCGCACTCGAGCGGGATGAGCACACCGTGCGCGACGGTCAGCGCGTTGATCGCCAGCAGACCGAGCGAGGGCTGGCAGTCGATCAGGATGTAGTCGTATTCCTTGCGGACAGTGCGCAGGATCCGGGCCAGGGCCATCTCCCGAGCCACCTCGTTGACGAGCTGGATCTCGGCGGCGGAGAGGTCGATGTTGGCCGGCAGCAGGTGCAGCCCGGCGACGTCCGTCTTGATCAACACGTCCTCGGCGAGGACGTCGTCCTGCATGAGCAGGTTGTAGACGGACAGGTCGAGGTTGTGCGGATTGACCCCCAGCCCCACCGAGAGCGCGCCCTGCGGGTCGAAGTCGACCAGCAGCACCTTGCGGCCGTACTCAGCCAGCGCCGCGCCCAGGTTGATGGTGGTGGTGGTCTTGCCGACGCCGCCCTTCTGGTTGGCCATCGCGATGATGCGCGCCGGACCGTGCCGATCGGTGGGCATCGGCTCGGGGATCGGCTTGCGCATCGTGTAGGCCGCCGGATCCGCCGGACCCAGGTCCGCGCCGAGCGTGGCCTGCTGCTCGCGGAGCTCCGACGTCCAGGTCTCGGCACGGTCACCGTTGCCAGCCATGTCCTCAGTGCCCCCTCCCGACGACCCACCCGGCGTCGGAGCCGTCCGACGTCCTTCGCGGCGCCGCTGCGCACCCCGGTCGTGTCGCCCCAGGAGGTCCGCGCCGATGCCGACTGTACGCCACCGACCAGCAGGGGGTTCAGCACCGGCCCGGCGTGTCGGGACCGACCCCGACCGGGCTCAGCCCCGGGCGCGCGGATGGGCGGTGGCGTACACCTCGCGCAGCCGCTCGACGGTCACCAGCGTGTAGACCTGGGTGGTGGTCACCGACGCGTGCCCGAGCAACTCCTGGACCACGCGCACGTCGGCGCCGCCGTCGAGCAGGTGGGTCGCGTACGAGTGGCGCAGGGTGTGCGGGGAGACCGCGGCGGGCCCGTCGACCGGCAGCCCGGCACGGCCGGCGGCGCGGCGCAGGATGGCCCAGGCGCCCTGGCGGGTCAACGCGCCGCCACGGGCGTTGAGGAAGACCGCCGGGGTGCCCCGGCCGGCGGCGGCCAGCCCGGGCCGGGCCCGGACCAGGTAGGCACGTACCGCCTCGACGGCGTACCCGCCGATCGGCACCAGCCGCACCCGGCCGCCCTTGCCGCGCAGCAACACGGTGCCCTCGTCGGCGTCGAGGTCGTCCACCGCGGCGCCGACCGCCTCGGAGATCCGCGCGCCGGTGCCGTACAGGAATTCCAGCAGCGCCCGGTCGCGCAGCGCGAGCGGCGCGCCCTCGCCGGTCGCGGTGACCGGGCCGGCGGTCTCCAGCAGCCGGACCACGTCGTCGACCGGCAGCGCGCGGGGCAGCCGGCGCGGCGGGGTGGGCGGGCGCACGTCGCGGCTGGGGTCGGCGCCGGCCAGCCCCTCGCGCAGCGCGAAGCGGTGCAGGCCGCGTACGGCGCTGGCCGCGCGGGCGGCGGACGAGACCGCCAGCGGCGGGTGCGCGTCGTCGCCGGCGCGCAGCCGGGCCAGGTGCGATTCGACGACGCCGGCACCGGCCGACGCGAGGTCGGCGATGCCGGCGTCCGCCAGGGTCGCCAGGTAGCGGTCCAGGTCCCGGCGGTACGAGGCGAGGGTGTTCGCGGACAGGCCCCGCTCGACTGTGAGGTGGTCGAGGTAGCCGCGCACGGCACGGCGCAGGGCCGGCGCGGGCTGTTCGCCCGCGCCGGCGGAGGCTGCGATGCCGGTCAGTGCGCCGCCGCTCAGGCCAGCACGTCGGCCAGCGGGAGCACGTCCATGCCGTGCGACTCGGCGACCGGGCCGTAGGTGACCCGGCCGTCGTGGGTGTTCAGGCCCAGCGCCAGCGCCGGGTCGCGGCGCAGCGCCTCGCGCCAGCCCTGGTTGGCCAGCTCCAGGGCGTACGGCAGGGTGACGTTGGTCAGCGCGTAGGTGCTGGTGTTCGGCACCGCGCCCGGCATGTTCGCCACGCAGTAGAAGATCGACTCGTGGACCTTGTAGACCGGGTCGGCGTGCGTGGTGGGGCGCGAGTCCTCGAAGCAGCCGCCCTGGTCGATGGCGATGTCGACGAGCACGCTGCCCGGCTTCATCCGGGAGACCAGCTCGTTGGAGATCAGGGTCGGCGCCTTGGCGCCGGGCACCAGCACCGCGCCGATGACCAGGTCGGCGTCGACCACGGCCCGCTCGATCTCGTACGCGTTGGAGGCGACGGTCTGCAGGTGGCCCCGGTAGATGGCGTCGGCCTGGCGCAGCCGGGCGACGTTCTTGTCCAGCAGCAGCACCTCGGACTGCAGGCCCAGCGCGATCGCGGCGGCGTTCATGCCGGAGACGCCGGCGCCGATGACCACGGTCTTGGCCGCGTACACCCCGGAGACGCCGCCGGGCAGCACGCCGCGCCCACCGCCGGTGCGCATCATGTAGAAGGCGCCCACCTGCGGGGCGAGCCGGCCGGCCACCTCGGACATCGGGGCGAGCAGCGGCAACGACCGGTCGGGCAGCTCGACGGTCTCGTACGCGATGCCGGTGACCTTGCGGTCGATCAGCGCGTCGGTGCACTCCTTGGAGGCGGCCAGGTGCAGGTAGGTGAAGAGCACCTGCCCCTCGCGCATCCGGTGGTACTCCTCGGCGATCGGCTCCTTGACCTTGAGCACCAGCTCGGCGGTCTCCCACACCTCGTCGGCGGTGGCCAGGATCGTGGCGCCGGCCGTGGCGAACTCCTCGTCGCTGATGCTGGAGCCGATGCCGGCGCCGGACTCGACGAAGACCTGGTGACCGCTGCGGGTGAACTCGTTGACGCCCGCCGGCGTGATCGCCACGCGGTACTCGTGGTTCTTGACCTCGCGTGGGATTCCGACCTTCACGATGCAGACACCTCTCTTCGGGGCTGCTCTCCCCCGACTGCTCGGTGCCGCGACGGCCCCGTTGCCACCGCGGTCCACCGGTCCCGCCGGCGGCAGTCTAGGCGCGCTCGGCCCCGCCGCGAGCCAGCACAGTGGCATCCGGTGCCGGGGTGACCTGACGGAGTGTCAGGGCATCGACCGGCCGGCGGTGGGAGGCAACCTCAGCCGTCAGGACAATGTTCGCCCATTATCGTCCCATCTGGTGGGTGCCGCTGCGGACAGCGGCCGAGTGGATCACTATTGTGTCGCCCCATGACCACTCCTCCTTACCAGCCGGGGTACGCCCCCGGTTACTCCGACAAGAGCAAGGTTGTCGCCGGCATCCTCGGCATCCTGCTCGGCACCTTCGGCGCCGGTCGGTTCTACACGGGACACACCAAGATCGCCGTTCTGCAGCTCGTGGTGAGCTTCGTGACCTGCGGCTTCGGCGCTCTGTGGGGCCTCATCGACGGCATCCTCATCCTGGTCAACGGTGGCACGGACGCCCAGGGTCGGCCGCTACGCGACTGATCCACCAGATGGCGAAAGGGGCCCCGCGGCACGTGTGCCGCGGGGCCCCTTTCGCGCGTACCCCTCGTCGGTGCCGCCGGGGGCCGGCCCGGCGGCGAGTCTCAGCGCGGCAGCGGTGCGTCCGCCCGGCGCAGCGCCGACCAGCCGGTGTCCCGGGCCCGGGCCGCGGCCAGCAGCCCGGCCACCGCGGAGGCGTTGGTGATCTCGCCGGCCAGGACCATGCCGACGGCCTCGTCCAGGTCGATCCGCACGATCTGGAGGTCGGCCTCCTCGTCCCGGCGGTCGTGGCGCTCGGCAAGCGGCACGTCGGACAGGTCCCGGGCCAGGTAGACCCGGACCAGCTCGTCGGTGAACCCGGGCGAGCTGTGCAGGTCGACCAGTACGTCGATCCGCCCGGCGGTGAGGTCGGCCTCCTCGGCCAGCTCCCGCAGCGCGGCGGCCGGCAACTCCTCGCCGGACACGTCCATCAGCCCGGCCGGCAGCTCCCACAGGTGCCGGCCGACCGGATGCCGGTACTGCCGGATCAGCACCACCTGGCCGGCGTCGTCGAGCGCCACAACGGCCACCGCCCCGACGTGCCGCACGAGGTCACGCGCGGCGGTCCCGCCGCCCGGCATGGTGACCTCCTCGCTGACCACGCTGAAGATCCGACCCCGGTAGCGCTCCTCGCGCGAGCGCACCTCGTAGCGGTGCTCGACGGCGCTGCCACCCCCAGCGGCCTGCTCGCTCCGCTCGCTCACGAGGCGGACGACGCCTTCGTCGCTGCGCCGTTGCGGGCGGCCCGTCGCGCCGTCGGGGCCTCCGTCGCCGCGTCCAGGTCGACCGGAAGCTGGTCGGCCTGCGAGTACGCCACGGCGGCCTTGACGAACGACGCGAACAGCGGGTGCGGGCGGGTGGGGCGGCTCTTGAGCTCCGGGTGCGCCTGGGTGGCCACGAAGAACGGGTGCAGGCCCCGGTCCAGCTCGATGAACTCGACCAGCCGGCCGTCCGGCGAGGTGCCGGAGATGTGCAGGCCCGCCTTGGTCAGCGCGTCCCGGTAGGCGTTGTTCACCTCGTACCGGTGCCGGTGCCGCTCACTGATCTCGGTGCTCCCGTACGCCTCGGCGACGATCGAGCCCTCGGTCAACGTCGCCGGGTACGCGCCGAGCCGCATGGTGCCGCCCAGGTCGCCCTTGCCGGCGACGATGTCCTCCTGGTCCGCCATCGTGGCGATGACCGGGTGCGCGGCCTGCTCGTCGAACTCCAGCGAGTTCGCGCCGTCCAGGCCGGCCAGGTGCCGGGCCACGTCGATTGTCATGCACTGCAGGCCGAGGCAGAGACCGAGCAGCGGGATGCCGTTCTCCCGGGCGTACCGAGCGGTGCCGATCTTGCCCTCGATGCCGCGCACCCCGAACCCGCCCGGGATGAGGATGCCGTCCACGCCGGCCAGGGCCGCCGCGGCACCGGCCGGGGTGACGCACTCGTCGCTGGGCACCCAGCGCAGCTGCACCCGGGCCCGGTGGCCGAACCCGGCCGCCCGGATCGCCTCGCTCACCGACAGGTACGCGTCGGGCAGGTCGACATACTTGCCGACCACCGCGACGGTGACCGTGTGCCGGGGCCGGTGCACCCGCTCCAGCAGGTCGTCCCAGCTGGTCCAGTCCACGTCCCGGAAGGAGAGCCCGAGCCGGCGCACCACGTACGCGTCCAGCCCCTCACGGTGCAGCACCTTCGGAATGTCGTAGATGCTCGGCGCGTCCGGCGCGGCGACGACCGCCTCGGCGTCCACGTCGCAGTACAGCGACAGCTTCTCCTTGAGCTTCTCCGGGATCTCCCGGTCGCAGCGCAGCACTATGGCGTCCGGCTGGATACCGATGTTGCGCAGCTGCGCCACCGAGTGCTGGGTCGGCTTGGTCTTCAGCTCACCCGAGGGCGCCAGGTAGGGCACCAACGAGACGTGCAGGTAGAAGCAGTTGTCCCGGCCCAGGTCGTGGCGGACCTGGCGGATCGCCTCCAGGAACGGCAGCGACTCGATGTCGCCGACCGTGCCACCGACCTCGGTGATCACCACGTCGGGGACGTGGCCGTCGTCGTCCGGGTCACCCATCGCCAGGATCCGGGACTTGATCTCGTTGGTGATGTGCGGGATGACCTGAACGGTGTCGCCCAGGTACTCGCCGCGCCGCTCCTTGGCGATCACGTCGGAGTAGATCTGGCCCGTGGTGACGTTCGCCTTGCCGGACAACGCCCGGTCCAGGAAACGCTCGTAGTGCCCGACGTCGAGGTCGGTCTCGGCGCCGTCCTCGGTGACGAAGACCTCGCCGTGCTGGAACGGGTTCATCGTTCCCGGGTCGACGTTGAGATAGGGGTCGAGCTTCTGCATCACGACGCGCAGCCCGCGCGCGGTCAACAGGTTGCCGAGGCTGGAGGCGGTGAGGCCCTTACCCAGCGAGGAGGCGACGCCCCCGGTGACGAAAATGTGCCTGGTCGTCCGTGCTGATGGGGCCAAGGCCTGCTCCCGTGTCGTCTGTCGCGGTCATGCAGACCGCCGTGCTTGATCAGCAAAGTGATCACGCGATCCACGGGATTCCACGGTAACACCTCCCGGGCGGGTACTCGCAGGCCGCACCCCGGGTGGAACACGTCGGGGGCACCACGACGGCCCTGCGGCGCTCAGGGAGCGGCAGCCTCGGTCGATGATCGGGTGACCTGCCGGGGCGGCCGCGCCACCGTCGGCGCGGTGTCCGAGGGGTCGGCCTCGCACGGGTCGGCCGGTCGTTGCGCCGGCGCCGCCGGGGCGTCCGGCTTCGGCTCGGCCGCATCGTCGGGGGCCCGTTCCGCCGGCGTGGCCGCGTTCGGGGGCCGCCCGACCTTCCCGGCCGGGCCGCTGATCGGGCGGGGATGGCCCGCGCCCAGTGGCCCACCACCGCCGCTCGGGCCGTCACCCCCACCGGCCGGCCCGCTGCCGCCGAAGCCGGAATCGTCCTCGGCGCCGTCGTCGCGGGTACGCCCCCCGATCGGGCGGGTGCGGTCCGCGGCGTGCCGGAGCACCCGCAGTGAGGCCAGCGCGGCCATCGGCACCACCACCGCGGCGGCGGCCCCCGCGATGTCCAGCGCCGCGCCGTCGAGCACGCCACCGAGCACCGCGGCGACCGCGGTACCGGCCAGCGCGGCCCGCACGGCCGGGTAGATGCCGAACAGTCGCGTCAGCCCGCCCCACGGCTGCAGCAGTGCGAACCACACCAGCAGGGCACCGGCCAGGGCCAGCACGGTCAGCGGGCTGTTGACCAGCGTCTCGAAGTTCGCGGTGCTGGAGCGGTGCACGGTGAACCCGCCGGTGCCGTCGCTGACGGCCGACAGGAACCGACCCAGGCTGCCCCGCTCCGCCGCCGGACGGCGCAGGTCCACCACGGCGAAGCCGATGCCGACCGCCAGGGCGGCCATCGTGGCCCAGGCCAGCCTGCTGATCGTCAGCCAGCCGCCGGCGCTGATCGCGGCGGCCACGCTCAACCCGGCGGTCAGCGCGATAGCGCCAACCGGATCGGCGCCCAGGTACGGGCTGCCGACCACCACGACGGCGAGACCACCGACGGCCACCATCACCGCCGGCCGCCAGGTGCGGTGCACCCGCTGGGCGAGCCAGCCCGCGCTCACCAGCGCGCCGGCGAGGAACACTCCCAGGCCGACCGTGCTCAGGCCGGAGTACCGGCCGCCCTGCAACGCGGAGTAGCCGACCACGCCGTTGAGCTGGAGCCTGGCCCCGGTGAGCACGTCCAGGCCGACGACGAGTGTGGTGAGGCCGGCCACCGCGCCGAACGGGCCGAGGGTGCCGGCGTACCCGGGAACGAACCGGACCGCCGCGGTGCCGGCCGCCACCAGCAGCGCGGTGACCCCGGCGAAGATCCAACCTGGGTGCTCGCCTCGCCACCAGGGCACCGCGTCGGCGAGCAGCGCCGCCGGCACGGTCAACGCCGCGGCCACCAGCAGCAGCTCCACGACCGCCACGACCCGTCCGGGCGCCGGCGTCGGCCCGGCCGGCCCGGCGTGCGGGCGGGCCCGACGCAACAGCGGCAGCACCGCCAGGGCCAGCAGCACCTGCAACCCGGCGAGCAGGGTGAAGAACCAGCCGGAGACGGTCCGCTGCGCGGCCGCCTCCCGGTCCGCGTCGGCCGGCGCGTTGATCGCCTCGGCCAGGTCGGCCGGGCGGCCGCCGGTGCTGACCGCCGGCCGGCCGAGGAAGAGCCGCTCGGGCATCGGCCGGCCCAGCGCGGCCAGCGCGGTCGGCGCGAGGTCGACCAGTTGCAGGTACCCGTCCCGGCCGGTGCTGGCCGAGGTGAGCCAGCCCCGCTCCCAGCCCGGCCCGTCGGCGACCGCCACGTGCAGCCGGGACGGCTGGGCGGTGTCGGAGACCCCGGCGACCAGCACCAGTGAGCGCGGCGGCCGGGCGGCCAGCACCCGGGCCAGCTTGGCGTCCGCCGCGCGGGCCGCCTCGGCGCGCGCCGCCGGGTCGGTCCCGTCGACCGTGCCGAGGTCGACGATGCTCAGCACACACGAGCCGAGCAGCGGGCGCGGATCCGCCGGCAGCCCCGAGGCGTACCGGTCGACCCGGCCGAACGGTCGGGCGGCCGCCACGGCCGCACCCGGACCGACCGCGACCGAGCAGCGCACCGACTCCGACAGCGACCCGGGCATGGTGCCCCACGGCAGCCGCTGCTGGTTGTACTGGACCACGCTCTCCTGGTCGGGCAGGTTCGCGCCGATGCCGTCCGGCTGCTCCACTGCCACGCCGGCCGGCGGGCAGCCACCGGCCGACCGGCTGCCGTTCCACGCCGCGAAGCTGCCCGCGCCCAGGGTCAGCCAGCCATCCACCGGGCAGGTGGGCCGGTGCGCGGAGCGCACCGACAGCGAGCCGATCGAGCCGTCCTGGGCCATCCGCCACAGCGTCGGGGTGGTCTGCGGATCCACGTCGTCCCAGCGCAGCCCCGCGACCCCGGCAAGCACCACGAAGTCGGCGGTGCGCTGCGGAGTGCCCTGCGGCGGGCGCGCGGACAGCGCGGTGACGCCCAACGCCACCACGAGCACTGTCAACAGGGCGGGGGCGAGTCGGCGCAGCATCACCGTTGTCCCGTCATCGGGGCGTCGGAACCCGGACTCGCCGGACCGGCCGGCGCCGCGGCCAACTCGGCGTACAGGGCCGCCAACGCGGCCACGGTGTCCGCCTCGGTGGGCCACGTCGCCGCCCGCTCGGCACCGCGCCGGCCCAGCTCGGCCCGGGCCGCCGGATCGTCGAGCAAAACGCGCACCGCCGCGTCGACGGCGTCCACGTCACCGGCGGGGACCAGCGCGGCGGCGTCGCCGACCAGCTCCGGCAGCCCGCCGACCGCGGTGGCCACCAACGGCACGCCGGCCCGCAACGCCTCCTGGGCGAAGAGCTGCCGGGCCTCCCAGTCGCTGGTCACCACCGCGAGGTCCGCTCCGGCCAGCAGGTCGGCCACGTCCGTGCGGTGCCCCAGCAGGGTCACCGGGGCGCGGGCCGCCGACGTCCGGGCGGCCAGCGGCAGGTAGGCCGGGCCGCTGCCGGCGATCACCACCACGGGCGGTGGAGTGCGGGTACGCCAGCGCGCCGCCGCGTCGATCAGCACGTCGTACCGCTTCTGCGGGTGCAGCCGGCCGACCGAGACGATCAGCGGCTGGTCCGGGCGCACACCGAACTCGGCCCGGACGGCGGCGGGGCGTCGGCGCGGCGCAGGCAGCGTCGGCGCGGCGACCGGGGCGAGCCGGGCGTCGGCGGCACCCAACGCGGCGGCCCGTTCCACCAGGTCCGCGGAGGCGCCGAGGGCCACCCGGGCGCCCCGGGCCACCACCCGCTCGGCGAGCCGGGACATCCCACCGCGCAGCCCGCCGGCGAGTACCGCGTTGTGCCAGGTCACGACAAGCGGGGCGGCCGGGCGGGCCAGCACGGCGACCAGCCCGGCGCGCAGGCCGTGCGCGTGCACCACGTCGACCCGGGCGGCGGCGAGCGCCCGCCGCAGGGCGAGCACCGCGCGAGCGTCGGCCGGCGTCGGGCTGGCCGGGATCTCCACCGGCTCAAAGCGCGCGCCGACCCCGGCGAAGTCGAACTGCTCCTGTGTTGCCGCCGGCCCGCACACCAGCACGGTGGCACCGGCCGCGACGAGCCCGCGCGTCACCGAGCGGACGTGCTGGCCGACCCCACCGGTGCTGGAGGCCAGCACCAGCGCGACGCTGCCCGACCATCCGGTGGGCAGGACGGGCTGAACCGGCTCACTTCTCGCGCTCACCGGACCACCGTCTCCTTCCCGTCGTCCTGCTCCGGGGGGACCGCGCCCGGCGTCGGCGTACCGGCCCGGTCCCGCGACCCGCGCCGTCCCGCCCGGCCCAGACGCCGCAGCACCCCGGCCAGCAGTGGCCGTACGTCCCGCCGGTCGACGAACCAGACCACGGCGAGGAACACGACCCCAACCAGAACCCCGGACAGCATGCCCTGAACGAGTGCCGCCACCATCGTCGGGGTGCCGCCGCCCGGCGTGTCGAGCCACCGGGTGAGCCCGAGCCCGGCGAGCGCGGCGACCACCGCGGCCAGCGCGCCGGCCGCACCGGCCCGGGTCGCGCCGGCCAACGCCGTACGGCCGGCGCCGCGCCACACCGCCGCGAGCAGCAGCGCCCCCAACACGAGCATTCCCACCGAGTTCGCGGCCGTCACCGCAAACACCCGGTCCCGCAGCGGCAGCAGCACGCCGAGCAGCAGGACAGCGGTGGGAACCACCAGCCAACCGACCGCCGTGGCGACGGTTGCGGCCCGGGTTGCCCCCCGGGCATAGAGCGCCCGGGTGAGCACCGCGAAGAGTCCGTAGCCGAGCAGACCCGGGGCGAACCCGATGATCGCGGCGGCGGCGGTCGAGGCGGTGGACGCGTTGCTGAAGAAGAACTGCCCGATCGGCCCGGCAGTACCGATCAACGCGGCCGCACCGAGGCAGCTGAACAGGAGCACCCCGCGCACGGCCGGGGCCAGGGTCGCCCGGTAGGTGTCCTCGTCCGCGGCGGCGTGGGCGGCGGCCAGGGTCGGGTACGCGGCGATGGCCAGCGGCACCGTCAGCACCGCCCAGGGCAGCAGATAGACGGTCTGCGCCAGGTTGTAGACCCCGGGGTTGGTCTGCGCGCCGTAGGTGACCTGGTGGAGGCTGACGATCAGCGCGATCTGCTGCGTGGTGACGGTGACCGCGCCGGCCACCGCCAGGCCGCCGACCCGGGACCGCGCGTCGGTGGGGAACCCGAACCCGGGCCGCAGCCGCAGGCGCAGCCGCCGCATCGGAATCAGCAGCGACAGCGACAGCACCACCACGCCGAGGGTGGTGCCGGCCGAGAGCAGCAACTCGCCGCCGGGGGTCACCCCGCCGACGGTGGCCAGCCGGCCCTGGGTCGCGGTGAACCCCAGGTAGACGACGATCACCGTGAGGCTGGACAGCAGCGGGGCGAGCACCGGCCAGGCGAAGCGGCGGTGCGCCTGGAGTACCCCGGTGAGCACGATGCCGACTCCGTACAGCGGCAACTGCGGGGCGAAGACCCGCAGCATCCGGGCGCCGCTCTGCTGCTGGGCGGCGGTCAGGCCGTCGCCCAGCGCTCCGATCAGCGGCCCGGCGAACAGCACGACCAGCAGCGCGAGCGGCACCAGCAGAGCCAGCGTCCAGGTCAGCAACGCCCCGGTGGTCCGGGCCACCGCGCTCCGGTCGCCGACGGCGACCGCGCCGGCCAGCAGCGGTACGACCAGGCTGGCCAGCGCTCCCCCGGCGACGATCTCGAAGATGAAGTTCGGCACCGCGTTGGCCACCACGTAGGCGCCACCGAGGTCGGTGGGCGCCAGGCTCCAGGTGAACACGGCGGTACGGCCGAAGCCGGCGAGTCGGCTGGCCACGGTCAGGACGGCGATGAGCGCGGCTGCCCCGGCCAGCCGGCCGGCGCCGGCGAGGGGTGCCGGTCTGGTCACGTCAGTCGGCGCGCCGGCCCAGTGCGTCAAGCTCCCGCAGCCCCGGGGTCTTCTGGATCACCGACGTGAAGCTGACCTTCTCGCTGGCGGCGGTGAGGCCGGCGAGCACGGCGAGCAGCCCCGCGCGGCCGAGCGGGCCGGTGCGGGCGGCGAGCGCGACGCCGAGGACCGCACCGAGGGCGTTCGCTCCGCTGTCGCCGAGCATCACGTCCTCGGCCAGGTCGTCACGGAGCAGACCGGCGGCCGCGCCGGCCGCGCCGGCGGCGATCCCGCCGTGCGGGCCGCCGGCCAGCGGCGCGCCGAGCAGCAGCCCCGACTTGATGGCCCGCCCGGGTCGCAGGTCGAGCAGGTTGAGCAGGTTGGCGGTGCCGGCGATCACCCCGGCGCCGAGCAGCACGTCGACGCCCCGGCCGAACGCGCGGTGACGCTGGCGGCGCGGGTGAGCCGCGACCCGGGGATCGGCGGCGAGCAGCGCGGCGGCGCCCAGCCCGGCGACGCCCACCCCGACGACCTTGACCAGCCCGGCGGTGACCCGTCCCTCGCGCAGGGCGGCGAGGTGACCGGCGAAGCCCTTCGCGGCCTTCTGCTCCGGGCGGGCGCCGACCACGTCGTCGTACAGCCCGACGCCGCCCGCGCCGACGCCGGCGACCAGGGCGGCTGCGCCGGAGGCGGCGCTGGTGGCGCCGAACGCGCCGGCGGCGGCCGCGCCGGCGGCGAGCGCCGGCCCGGCGGCCACTGTCACCGGCCGGCCGCGGAAGTTGGTGCGCTCCAGCGCGGGCCCCACCGGGGCGGTACGCACCTCACGCAGCGCGTACCGGGCGGCCGCGGCGCCGGCTCCGGCGATCAGCAGCCGGCCGAGCGCCCTCACGCCGCCGCCCTGCTGTGCGTCGCTCGCCGCGCTCGCTCACGCGCCGCCTCGTCGGTTTCGGACACGGGGGTACGTCGTTCGCTCACTGGGGCAGTCTAGGCAGCAGCGAGGCGGCGTTGTCGCCGACGCCGTACTGGCCGGCTTTCTTCTCGGTGAGCTGCTGCACCAGGGCGAGGCTGGTGACCAGCTGGCCCTGCACGGTGTTGGCGTTGTCGACCGTGGAGATGGTCTGGGACAGCACCGGGTCACCACGGACCACGGCCACCAGGTTGCCGCCGGCGGAGCCGTTGCCGCCCACCACGATCGACCCGGTCCGGTCGAACTGTTCGGCGATCTTGACGACCGACTCGTCGCGCTTGTCGGAGTCCTTGTCGACGTACGGCTGGCCGCTGACCACCACGACCGCCTCCGCGGGACCGGTGACCTTGTTGTCGTCGGTGGTCAGGTAGCCGGCGTTGTTGTACGCGGCGAGCACCGCCCGCCGGTCGGCGTCGCTGACCGGCGCGGTGCCCTGGGCCCGGTCCAGCAGGACGCTGGCCAGCAGGGCGCTGGAGGTCTCCACGCCGTGCCCGTTGCCCGGCAGGCCGGTGGTCTGCGCGGTCGGCCGGGCGGCGGTGACGGCCAGCTCCAGCAGGTTGGAGTTGTTGTCCGGGTTGATGAACTTGTCCTGCAGGTCGACCCGGCCGGTGATCGTGGCGCCGCCGAGCTGGAGCTTCTTGAGCACGCCCTCGGTGTGGTCGCGCCCGTTGGGCAGGCTGAGGACCACCACCCGGCGCCCGGTGAGGGTGCCCGGCAGGACGACCTGGGACATCTCCTCGGCGAACTCCTCTTCCAGCCCGAGCTGCTTCTCCATGTTGTTGACCGTCTGGCGCCACTGCTGGTTGTCCTTGCGCAGCCCGGTGACCTGCTCCTTGAGCGAGTCGGCGACCGGGCCGTTGAGGGCGGCCGTGCCGACCACCAGGCCGATCGCCAGAGCCAGGAAGACCGCGGTGAGGGACACCACGTGGTAGCGGAAATTGATCACGCTTGCAGCCTCTTGATCGGTCGGGAACTAGAAAAGCCGGTACAGCTGGAACACCAGATTGTCCCACCACTCGGCGGCCACGCCCAGGTACGCCTTCCCGACGGTGGATACAGCCACCGCGGAGGCCATCGCCGCGACCGCCGAGAGCACCAGCAGCAGCAGCGACGAACCGGAGATGCTCTGGCGGTAGAGCCGGCTCACGCCCTTGGCGTCGACCAGCTTGCCGCCGACCTTCAGCCGGGTCAGGAACGTCGAGGCCATCCCGCCGCGGCCCTTGTCCAGGAACTCGACAAGCGTGGCGTGGGTGCCGACCGCGACCAGTAGCGACGCGCCCTTCTCATCGGCCAGCAGCATGGCCAGGTCCTCGCTGGTCGCCGCCGCCGGGAACGTCACCGCCGGGACGCCGAGGCCGTTGACCCGGGGCAGCCCGGGCGCCCGCCCGTCCGGGTAGGCGTGCACGATCACCTCGGCGCCGCAGCGCAGCACGTCATCGGTCACCGAATCCATGTCCCCGATGATCATGTCGGGGGTGTATCCGGCCTCGACGAGCGCGTCGGCGCCTCCGTCGACGCCGATCAGCACCGGCTTGAACTCCCGGATGTACGGGCGCAGCACGTCCAGGTCGGCCTTGTAGTCGTAGCCGCGCACCACGATCAGGCAGTGCCGACCCTGCATCTGGGTCTCGATGTCCGGCACGCCCACGCCGTCGAGCAGCAGGTCGCGCTCCTGGCGCAGGTAGTCCATGGTGTTGGCGGCGAACGCCTCCAACTGCACCGAGAGCCCTTCGCGGGCGTCGGCCATCGCCTTGGCGACCGACTCGGCGTCCTGCAGGCTGCCGTGCGCCACCGGCTCGTCGCCGGCGAAGACCGTGTTGCCCTCGATGCGCACCTGGTCGCCCTCGCGGATCCGCTCGAAGACGCCCT